>JANOBV010000150.1:0-1962 GCA_031411835.1 Bacteroidota bacterium
TGAGGACAAATCAAACGAAGAAATTCCGTGGACTTTTGTGAACTTGTGTTCTTGTGTTTAAATTTCACGACATAAAAAAAGTGAGTAGTAAGTTGTAATCAATTAGTAGACACCTGCCACTTTCTAATTACTACTTACCACTCACCAAAAAACCACACACAAAAACAAATTTCACATTCCGTTGAGTGAGCTAATATTGCCGGCATGACAGCTCTGGCAATTCGCTCCTTTTTCACTAGCATTATATATTACGTTACCATTTGCATCGGTACTTAGCCATAACCATCCATTACTTGAATGCGGATCGGCTTCTGATCTGTACATGATATCGCTACCTGTTACATTTCCAAATTGATCGAGTGCTTCGCGCACTAGCATACTGTTATTCGGGAAACTTGCCTGCTGTCCGTTACTGATTGCTTTCGAAGCAACTGAATTCATCTTGATCCTAAAGCTGCTCACTGTTTGAAGTGACTTTGACGATGAAGCTAAACAAGTCATTCCATCAGATGAACTAGCCATACGGGCAACGGTCTGATCGGAAATGGAAGTTGATGAAGAACTGTCGTTGTCTTTAGTACAAGACTGCATGACTCCCATAATTGAAATCAGGCAAAAAATGGATAGTAGGCTTTTTTTCATAGTTTTTCGAGATTTGTTAAGTTAAAGTTAACTGAAACTATCTCGAAAAATGTCTTGGGATTGTCAGGCTTTTGCCTGAAGGTGAAGAAATTACAATTATCGCAGAATTTGGAAGCGATACGCATCCAAACGAATGAACACAAAAAGCAATATTGTAAACGACCAAAGCGATGATCCGCCATAGCTAAAGAATGGCAATGGAATTCCAATTACAGGAGCAAGTCCTATCGTCATACCTATATTAATGAGTAAATGCACAAAGAGAATACAGGCGACGCCATAGCCATAGATTCGAGAGTAGGCTGATCTTTGCCTTTCAGCGACAAAAATAATTCGTGTCAATAAGGCGACAAATAGTCCCATGACGACTAAACTTCCGAGAAAACCCCACTCCTCTCCTACTGTACAGAAAATAAAATCAGTACTCTGCTCCGGAACGAAATCATATTTTGTTTGTGTTCCTTGTAAGAAACCTTTACCGAAAAAACCACCGGAGCCAATTGCAATCTTACTCTGATTTACATTATAGCCTGCTCCTTTAAGATCTATTTCTTTTCCAAGTAAAACATCGATACGAATTCGTTGATGCTCCTGAAGAATATTATGATAGAAATAATCGACACTGAATACAATTCCCATTGCAACAATTGCTCCGGTTGCTATGATCATTATGTTCTTTTTATTTCTTCTAACAACCATTAAAAACAAAAGCGCAATTACACCAATCACAATGAACAATGTTGTTTGCTTGATCAGTAATGCAAGCACGAACAAAGCACCTGACACCAATCCAAGTAACAATACATTTCCCGAAAGTCCTTCGCGATATAATACCAATACAAACGCACCGAATACCAATGCTGATCCGGTATCATTCTGCAATAAAATAATCACTGCAGGAATTCCAATTATTATCAATGAAACCAACTTCGTTTTGAAGTCTTGCATTTTTGTATCGAGCGTACTTAGAAATTTTGCCAAAGCCATATTCGTTGCAAACTTTGCAAACTCTGCCGGCTGCAATTTATAGGAGCCAATGTCAATCCAACCGTAAGAGCCTTTTACATTTTTCGCAAAAGCAAAAGTAGAGAGCAGTAGCAAGAGCATAAAAATATAGATCGCATATGAAAAAGCTGCATAGAATTTTCCATCGATCACAAGCACCATTAAAGCAATCATGAATGCACATACGATCCAGATACTTTGCTTACCATAATTTTGCGTGAAGTCGAGAATGCTTTTATGTTCATCGTTATAAACGGCGGCATAGATATTCATCCAGCCGAATAGGACCATGACGAGGAAGATCCCAACAAGAAC
>JANOBV010000151.1:0-11438 GCA_031411835.1 Bacteroidota bacterium
CGCCAGAACTTAAATTAAATTTGCCACGAATGCACGAATAGATTTTTGCTATTCGTGCATTCGTGGCAATTAAAAATTCAATACGAGAAGAGTTGTACTTAGATTTACCGCCAAAACTTAAAATAAATTTGCCACGAATGCACGAATAGATTATTACTATTCGTGCATTCGTGGCAAAATAAATTGTTGTAAAATTCGTGATAATATTTCAAAAAAATGCCGCATCGAAAAAAGATGCGGCATGTATTAGGATTAGGGAAATGCTTTTTAAAATCGTTTACTTTTATCGATTCACAATTTCAATTGCTCTATTGTAAATTCCTTTGTCGGAAATAAATCTAATCTGATAAATTCCTTGCGACAATCCTTGAATAGGAATTGCGATTTGATTGCTGCTAACTTTATTTCGAATCATTAATTTTCCTGTTACATCATAGATCTCTATCAGCTCAACTTTAATGTCAGTTGTATGAACATTCATAATCGATGAAGCAGGATTTGGATACACTGTGAAATGCGAACCTAAATCTAATTGCGCTACTTTGTCAAACAAAGGATCAACAATGATCGTGTCATTCACTCTCGTAACCGATAGTTGATATTGTGTAAATGTAATTGCAGAAACATCTGTCAATCTGAACAGCGAATTTGTAAGTGTCGAAATATTATCAACGATCACAACATCGAATAATACAAGATGTCCGAAACCGTTCAAAACATTCTGCTGATCGTTTCTAACCATTGCAACGTCTATCTTGCCTATCGATGGGAAATGTCTTACAAATGTGATCATATCAACTCCTTGCGTTCCAAGCCAGCTTCCTGTAAAATTTTCTTGAATCGAATTCGTGTCAATTATAGATGGATCATAGCTGATCGAAAAGGCAATTCCATATAAACTATCTACGGGTGTTATTGCTGTTCCTAAAAGCACGTCTATCTGAACCGCCATTGTCGGGCCAACTGTATCAGGTGATGCATCAAGAATCAATGGCGGTAGTACTGCATTTGTATTTACATTCGGATTTGCAAAACGCGCCGGATGTGTCAACGAATAATTTTGATAGATTGCTGTTGTATCGGCATAATCAACTACTCCACTACCATCGCAATCTGCATTTTTCATATTAACAGCTGTTGCGAAATAATTCGTGAAATCAATTGCAGGTTGTGCTGTCCATGAATTATTTGCTGCCGCTCTTACAGGTCCGGTTTGATTGAATGCAACTCCAATGTTTAAGATGTCTATGTTGTTACATACAAGATCATAGTTAGCATCTCCTGGCCAAACATCGGTAAATGTGTTGCAAGTAGTAAATTGCCAACCTGTATTTCCACCAAGATCTGAACATCCTTGTCCTGCATAGAAATTAGATGTTCCTGCTGTAACTACATCTTGTAAGAATGTGTTGTGAAAACAAACATCGCTTCCGTTTTTAGTCAGAGTAACATTTGTTTGACCTCGCATTGAAACAGGAAATCCTGCAGTACCATTACTAAGAAATTCCGAACCGATTGCAAGTTGTCCTTGCATAACAAGTGTATGACCGGGATTATTTGCAAACAGTGTATCAATATACCAGTTACCAAAGACTGCAGCTTCATTATATACTGTCAATTTTCCAATGGAGTCGGTTGTGACTGCAGAATTTAATCCGACGTAAGAATATGCATTCAAAGTTTTACATTTGAATGGTCTCGCACCGAAAGATGGGTTGCTGTAAACATCAATTGTTCTGAATTGCCCTGGGGTATTAAAACCTGTTCCATAAGAACCAAATCCCGGAGCAAAGAATCTCATTTCAATATCTGTATTAGCTGTATTCAAAACAGTTCCTTGCAAATCAAAATTTGTTGTGATAATTTTTACAACTCCCGCAGTAAATGTTGTTCCGCTATCTGAAGAAATTCCTGATGCTTGAAGATTGTGACCATTCATGTCGAATGACCCTGAAACTAAATCCAACGTAGTTGAAGTCAATGCCCCACCTAATGCAATTGTACTTGTTCCATTGATCATGATTTCACGCAACGTGTTTCCGGAAGAATTCAAGATCGAACTTGTAGTGCTTCGAAGAATTAAATTATCAACATTGAAATTCATTGCCGGCTCTAAGAGCATTGAAGTGTTTACGGAAAGTGTTCCGATTTCGAATGTGATATTTGATCCGGCACCACTCATGATAAGCGAATTCACAGAAACTTTTTCATTCGAATAAATCGTTTGGCCTGCCAATCCTGAATTTGAATCAAAGATCACATTATCGACTGCAGATGGAATACAAAAAATATTTGTCCCGCCACTCGTTAACGACCAATGCGAAGTGTCTTGCCAAGTTCCATTGCCTCCGATCCAATACAATGTACGTGGTGCAGGCGAATTAATTGTC
The DNA here is from genome assembly GCA_031411835.1 of Bacteroidota bacterium. Classification (GTDB taxonomy): domain Bacteria; phylum Bacteroidota; class Bacteroidia; order AKYH767-A; family 2013-40CM-41-45; genus JADKIH01. Next base: position 2,391 of record JANOBV010000151.1, read on the forward strand.
CAACCGGTATTTCCTCCTGAGTTAATGCTTTGGTTCGCTGTAAAAACGGCACCACTAACATTTATTCCTTGTAAGTCAACATTCGACAATGTGACCGGTGTACCATTTGTTTTAACGATGTTAGTTTCCTGAGTGGCATTCGAACATTTAATTTCTGCAAACTCTGAACAATTTCCACCACTGACATAAAATTCATTATTGATTGTTAATGTTTTTCCTGGATCTTGAATTAATGATCTTGTACTATTTGTTAAAAATAATGTATCAACAGTATTATTTCCTGTGAATAATAAATTTCCGTAAGATTCAAGTCGTTTTAGATTATTATTATTTCCGATTGTTACTGCATCGTTATTGTAACTACCGCAATACAGCAAGTTTGCAATGAGATTAGAATCAACAACTCCTGAGTATAGAAAATCAACTCTGTCATAATTAGCAGTGCGATAGATTCTGGAATCCGGTTTATCCATTATCAAGTGAGCAGTAGTTGATCCGGGTGTTGATCCATCAATAAAATATTCTTTCATGTACAAATTCGAATTTGTCATGGTCATTGTTGTAAGAGGATAACCGCTCACCGCCAATGCATAAATACTTTGATTGCTGATATCAAAACTTCCGCCTTCTAAAAATATTTGTTGCGCATGCAGGTCGCCCGTCAAAGTGTAGGTTGCTGTTGAAAGCAATTCCAAATAATAGAGATCACTTGCTGTTTGAAGTACAGAATTCACTGATGCTTTTAGAAATACTGTTGTTACTCTCCAATTCAATGAGTCCAACAAAACAAAATCACCATCAACAGTAAGTCGTGTTCCATAAAATGTAACATATGGTGCAATACCTGTTGCGTTAAAATTTTTCACAAATACATTATCATTCACCAGATAAACAGAATCGCTTCCGCTAAGTGAAGTTCCGTCAAAGTAAACATTGTCTAAAGGTGAAGGCACGCATGAAACCGCCGGACCTCCGCTTGATAATGACCAATGAGAAGGATCATTCCAATTTCCGGTTCCGCCAATCCAATAAAGATTGCGAGATATAATTGTATTGATTGTCCAACCACTGTTATTTCCAAGATCAATTGCATTGTTAGCCGTAAATGTTGCACCGCCTGTTGCAATTACTCCATGAAGATTTATATAACTAACATCAATGTTTCCACTCGGACAAGAAATTGAACAAGTAGCTCCTACAGAAGCTGAGTAAGCGTAAATATTTCCGAACTGATTACAATCCGTATTCATGATCAGTTTGTTGTTGATCGTAACAGTTGTGTTGTCATAAATTCTAAGATCTGTACAGATCAAAGAATCAAATGAAGACACAAATAGAAATGCATTACTTTGAAAAATTGCTTTGTGAAAATCACCGCCATCAACAAATCCGTCGTCGACAATTGAGCAATAATTAATAGTAACATTTTTAACAGACCCTGCTCCTACAAAGACAACTGAATCAAAAGCATTAGCTGTATTTGTTCCTTCGATCTCGCCTGAAGTACAATCAAACAAAATGTTCGTTTGTGATGCAGTTGGCATACTTCCAAGTGCACTCATTCGACGTGGATTGGATGAGAACCAAATTCCTGCAATTGTAATTTGAATATCACCTGAAAGGAACGTTGCACCATTTACAAGATAGAATGAATTACAACTGATATCGAAACCATTTGCATCTAATGAGCCTGCGTTAATTGATATGTCACCTTGAGAATTATATTCTGACAACAAAGTATAATCGCCCGAACCATCGAATTCCGTGAAACTGAAAATTTGTCCGTAAGTATTTAAGCTGTTACCATTCGTGTTCGACAAAAGATATAATCCCATTTGCTCTACCGTTACGCCCGGAGCAAGAATTAAACTTCCGGCTACATTCAGAATTCCACCGGCTCCACGAAACGCCGGAGAAAATTGAGCTCCTGACCAGTTCATGCTTTTGCAATAGAAAAATGTATTATCAAAAACAACCTCTTGATTTGTTGCAGTGAATGAATTGCTATCAAAGATCACATCATCAGCGATCGTTGGAATTGTAGTCTGAAATGTACTTCCACCACTTGTCGTTGCCCAATGATTGGCAAAGTCGCTCCACACACCGGATCCGCCTACCCAATAAAAGGTAGAAGCTTTCAAATTAACAGAAGCCAGAAGAAGCGTCGTTAATGCAAAAAGAACTCTTGTAGTTGTTTTCATAATTATCTGTTTTTCCTATTGGACTAGATACAATTTCACGTTACAAACATATCAGCTCCTAGCCTGACAAAAAAATACATATTTAGGCATTTGTCAGTGCCTATTTTTTAATTATTTAACAAATTGTTGGGTATTTGTTGAATTATTTGTGCTTTTTTTGCTAATTTGTCGGACCTATAATTTAACCGGATTTAGTTCAAAAGAGAAAAATGAGCACCCTGAAAGTTAAAGAATTAATTGATGCTTTAAATCCGGGAGAAGTTAAATTGTTCCGGAAGTATTTAGGTTCAGAGGCTCTAAACTCTACCGAACTAATGTGTAGGCTTTTTGAATTGTTACGCTCTTCGAATGACATTTCAAAAGAGAGCGTATATGAAAAAATCTATGGCGATAATAAATACAATGACAAAAAGATCCGGTATCTTTTTTCTGAACTCACATCGTATCTGGAAAAATTTATAACGCTTATCGAATTTGAAAAAGATGAAGAAGAGTATTCTCTTTTCAAACAAAAGTCATTATCAATTCGTAGTGCACAAAAAGCTTATTCATTTGCTGTGCAAAGTAGTCCTGCAGCCGGCAAAAAAGAAAATTCATCTTCCTACTTAAATGCATTTCGCTCAAATGAAATTTCAAATGAATTTGATTCAAAACATCTTTCACGTTTATCGCAATTAAATTATTCTTCGTTACTAAAGAATCTCGATCTATTTTATTTTACAAAAAAACTTCAACTGCAATGTGAGTTGATCAATTTAAAAAACGTACTCAACAAAGAGTATGAGGTAATTCTTATTGATCCAATTTGCAATTATATAAAGTCGAACGATTTTTTAAACTCATCATTAGTAGAGATCTATTACAATATTCTGATCACCCTTACCTATTCCGGAAACGAGTCTGAGGATTCATTTAAAAAAATTCTTGTACTTACCGATGAGAATCATAAAGTTCTTTCCATTGAAGATCTCAAGAATATTTATCAATATGAAAAAAACTTTTGCATTCGTCGCATCAACAAAGGTGAAGACAATTATAGACTTGTATTATTCGATCTATACAAAACAATTCTTTCCAATAAAAGAATAATGGATCACGAGTATTTTTCTCAATGGGAATTTAAAAATATTGTCACGCTCGGATTACGATTAAAAGAAGGTGATTGGATAAAGAGTTTTATTTCGACTTACATAAATTATCTTCCTCCGCAAGAAAGAAAAAATGCGTTAACATATAATTCAGCTATGTTATATTATTACAAAAAGAGTTACAAATTTGTTTTAAAATATTTACAAGAAGTGGAATTTACTGACTTGTATTATCAGCTCGATTCAAAATCGATATTGCTCAAAGTATATTTTGAAACCGATGAACAAGAAGCATTGCTCCATCACATAGCTGCATTCAAAATATATCTCGCTCGAAATAAAAACATCTCCGATTACCAGCTTACCATTTATAAGAATTTTATCAAGTACTCTTTAAAGATCTTTCGTGCAGGAACCAATTCTACAAAATTGGGTGCCCTGAAAAATGAAATATCATCTGCCTCAAATATTTCCGATCGAAATTGGTTACTTGAACGTATAAACGAGTTAATGTGAAATTATTTCTATTACTTCAGCATAGAAAATTTCTCAACCTTGTTAACAATAGGCGGTTTTGTTCTTAAGTATGCATAAATCGCATTCAGGTCTTCATCTGTTAAGTCACATAAACGAGCCCAAGGCATGATCGTATTATTTTCACTCGCTGCTACAGGAATATTTTTTGCTTTTTCGTCGCGATAAAAAGTAAACTTCGCAAGAAATGCTTCTTGTGTCAAAAGTCCAATTCCTGTTTCATTATCAGGAGTAATATTAGCAGACGTCGAACATTTTCCATTCACACAAAACTTGAATCCGCCTGCGAATTCCGTTCCCGGCATCATCTGTCCTTTTACAAGTTTCGTGTGGCAATCGATACAACCAACAGAGTTTGCCATATAAGCACCATAAGCAACCGTGTTTGATTTATCGGGAATTGTTTGCACAAATTCAGGGACATCTGTTGGAATAGTTTTCACAACAAGGTTCAATGGAAAATCCAAACTCCGTTCCGGAACTTTATTTTCAATAGGCTTTAGTGTTCTGATGTAAGCAATGATAGAATACAAATCTTCTTGCGACATGTTTCTAAAGCGCTTGTATGGCATCAATGGAAAAAGCGCTTCGCCTTTTTTATTTACACCAACTGTGATCGCTCTCAAAATTTCTCCGTCTGTCCAATCACCAATTCCTGCCGGCGTAATATTTCTTGCATACAATACCCCGGGAATATCTGCAACAGTTTTATCAAACATTTCGCCGCCCATTCCTTCTGTACCCGGAATAACCGGCATGGAATACTTAGTAAAATCCCTTTTCGAATGACAATCAATACAATTTGATGCGATCGTAGCGAGATACTTTCCGCGCTCTAATCGTTTTGGTGTTGCTTCAATGTGAATGTCTTTCGGTGGTGCTACATTAGGATGTGTGCTATTAAAATAAACGAGCCACCCCAAAGCGGCAATGATTACAACTCCAAGAAGGAGTCCAATTGCTTTCAGAACTTTTTTCATGGTAAAATGTTTTTGTGTGTTACGAAATATTGGTACTGACAAATATATAAAAGATTAGAAACTAACAAAATGTAATAAAAGATTTTGCAAAAAGGCATAAAAAAAGGAAGCAGTCTTCTACTGCTTCCTTCTAATTTAAAAGTATTTTTTATGATTAATATGGAAGGGCTAAGCCCCTCGTTACTGCATTATTATTTTCAATAAAATCATAATCTGTTCATTCAACGACTACCATCATGGATGAAATGATGATATAATTGAAAATACATTGTTTTCCATTACCGAATAATCCGTGGATTCTACGACGCCATCCCCTGTAATATCCTGAACAACATAGCCACTCAAGATAGAATAAACTGCATTTTCCATTTCTGAGTAATCTGTTGACTCAACAACTCCATCTTGAAAATCAAGTCCAAAGTTTGCATCCGCAATATCTCCACTTAAGATTGCCCAAACTCCAGGGCTCACTTCGATCATATTATTTCCATAAGCTTTATTAGCTGCACTTGAGAAATCGTAAGATGCAGTACCTCCAAGGTAAACTGAGTCTGCACTCCATGTTTCAATAGCATTACGGTGATTCAACTTGATGTAGTAATAACCCGCAGTTGCACTAGGGAACGAAGTAACAAGAGTTCCATTTGTCTGAAGGATTCCTGTTGCTGTTGCCACTACTGCAAAAGTTGTAGGGTGCACCAAACTAACACTCATTGTATCAACATCTGTAGTATTAGGGGAAATGCCAAGCGCATACATTAGACCGCCTAATCCACCATTATCCATATTTCCACCTGTTGATCCATAACCAAGTGATCCTACTGAGTAACCCTCAATAAACACTGTATCCGTTAATGTAATACCATTTGCACATGTTATAATTGTAACCGGCACTGATACACTTGTAGTACAACCGAATGAGTTGGTAACCGTTGCTGTGTATGTAAACGCTCCTCCTAAATATGAAACTGCTAGTGTATTACCGGTAGTCGTTGCCGGATCGTTCCATACAATTGTTGTTTCTGATGTCGTAACAACAAGATTTGTTGGTGAATTAGATCCATCACTGCACAAAGCTAAACTTGTTGGTGTTACACTAGCCGTTGGATTTGCATTCGCAACTATTGTTGTTGATGCACTGCCTGTACAGCCGTTTGCATCTGTTACAGTATAGCTTACCGTTCCGGCAGAAACAGTAAATGTTCCTGTACCTGTATAGGCGCCGGTGCCACCTGTTGCAGAAACTAAAACTGTTCCTGTTCCACCTACACATGGTGTTGTTGTGATCGAAATAGTAACTACAACCGGAGATGGTTGAGTGATCGTGACAGATGTGTTAGCTGTACAACCATTCACATCAGTCACTACATAAGAAGAGGTTCCCGCAAATACGCCTGTAAATGTTCCCGTACCTGTATAAGGAGATGTTCCACCTGTTGCTGAAACTGTAACAGTAGAAGTGCCGCCATTACAAGAAATTGTTGTAGCTGACGATGATGCAATTAATACAGTAGGTTGTGTAATCGTAACAGAAGTATTAGCTGTACAACCATTCGCATCCGTTACTACATAAGAATATGTTCCCGCAAATACACCAGTAAATGTGCCTGTACCTGTATATGGAGATGTTCCACCTGTTGCTGAAACTGTAACAGTAGAAGTACCGCCATTACAAGAAATTGTTGTAGCTGCCGATGATGCAATTAGCACAGTAGGTTGTGTAATCGTTGTTGACTGACTTCCGCTACATCCGTTAACGTCCGTAACGACTACAGAATAATTACCTGCAGAAAGAGAACTAGCCGCTGATGTAGTTTGAATTGGAGTGGTTGACCATAAATATGTAAAAGGGCTTGTACCGCTAGTAACATTCGTTGATGCCGATCCATTTGTTCCACCATTACATAAAACATTTGTTGGAGTTACTGAAACAATCGGTGCCGTCACAGTTTGAAAAACAATCGGTGCCGAAGTTGCAGTACAGCCATTTGTTCCTGTAGCTGTTACTGTATAACTACCCGCAGTGTTTACTGTGATTGATCTAGTGGTTGCCCCGCCTGGTGCCCAAGTATTTGACGAAGGAATATTTGATGATAAGATTACACTTGCACCCGGACACAATGTAGTACTTCCTGTTGCTGATGCAATAACTGAATTCGCAGAACCTGTAATAACTACATCATCAAGTCTGAAAGCAGTCGTTGTTGATGTTTTCGAAAAACGTAATCTTAAATTTGCAGCCGCAGGAATTCCGGAATTAATTGTTATTGATGTCCATGTAAGAACCGATGGTGTAGTGAATGATAAAGGACTCCAGTTAATTCCATCTATACTTGATTCCAATGTCATGATATCAGTGCTAGTGTTATCTCTTTTTATTAAGAAAGTCAAAACTAAACCTGATGCTCCTTGTGTATTGATTCCTGAAATTATAAAATTCCGAGTTGGCGTTGTTGTACTAGATCCGAAGAAAACATTTCCGCCTCCACTTCCGGTAGAAGCATTTGTGATCCTGACATCAGTTGGTGAAGTGCTTGTTGAAGTATAGGTGATCGGAGAAGTATTCTGGAATACATTACTAACAAGTGCAGTTGTTCCGGTTGGTGTTCCCATATTCTCAGAATAAAGTGTTCCTGTAAAAATGAAGCTATTTGCAGTTACGCTTGTTGCTAAAGAAGTTTGAACACATCCTGCACCGTTATCAACAGTAACAGAATAATTCCCGGTAGTTGTAACAACTATTGATTGAGTCGTTGCCCCGTTTGACCATAAGTAAGTATATCCGACACCTGCACCTGCTGAGAGCGTAACTGAACCCGGAATACAGAAAGTTGTTGGTCCACCCGCAGTGATCGTCGAAGCTGCTGGTTGACCAACAACTGCAGAAGCAGTTGCAGAACATCCGCTACCATCGGTAACTGTTACAATATAAGTACCTGATGAAAGTCCTGTAATGGTTGCAGTTGTTTGTACCGGGCTTGTGTTCCATGAATATGTAAGTGTACCCGTTCCGGTTGCATTTGCTGTTGCGGTTCCATCATTAGTACCTACACATGTTGCAGGTGTTGTTGATGTAGAAACGCTTAATGTATTCAAAGGCGCGTCTGACAAAGTAAGAACAGCTACACTTCTTCTTGTAAGAGTCGTCGTGTTTGCTCCACTTGGCCAAATACCATCAGCATCTGTTTGGAAACTTATAATTGCATTACTGCTGCTACGTGCTTCAATACGACGAACACCATTTGGATTATTTGCGCCAATTGGAACTACTGCAGCATAGTCGCCAATAACAGAGGCTCCATTTTGAGCAAATACTTCTCCAACATTTGTTGGTAGTCCACTAACACTTCCTGCTGTTGGTATTGCAGTACGAATCTGATAAGCATAAAGTGGGTCACCTGTACCAGCTGTGTTATCATATACCAGAACATATTTTCCGCTTAGACAAGTTGAAGCTGTTCCTTTCAAAAAGGCACCGTCATCTGTTGTTGCAGTTGTACGAGCCGTACTTGGAATATCTAGTGCAGTTATTAATTTACTTCCAATAAAATTAGGCGCAGTAGGAAGACCGCTTCCGGTTACTGCATAACCGATACGTATATTATGTTGAATGCCCGGTTCAAAACGAGACGTTGCAGCTTGAGCAAAGAACCATACCGGTCCACTACTTCCAAGGGCATTCGTTGTAAACGCATTTGTAAGAGTGCTTCCGGTAAAAGCTGTTCCTGTCCAGATATTTCCTCCACCATAACTGGTTGCTGGTGCAGTTGTAGTATCAATACCCGCACGAAGATCGTAAGCGGTATTTGGAATTAGGTTATCGATTTGAATACACATAGCAATCGGCGTGCGATCGTTATTAGTTGTGGATGTTGTTTTACATCCAATATATTTCGGAATTACTAACTCAGATAATGCAGGAGTCGCAGTGATTAAAATAGATGGACTTGTTCCCATTGTTAAAGTGCCACTGTTTGCATTGAGCGTATAAGTTCCGGGTGTGCTAAGTGATATAGTTGTAAATGTTGCAACTCCATTGATAGCATTTACCGTAAGAGTTCCGGAAATAGTTCCCGGACCAGAAGCAACAGCCAATGTAATTGCACCGGTATAACTAGGATCTACAGTTGCGTCAGGTCTTCTTGCTTGAACCACAATATTCGACAATACAACATTTGCTATACCATTACTTGGTGTAGTTGAAAATGCAAGATTAGAGGCAACATCGAGAACATCAAAAAATGC
>JANOBV010000152.1:0-20848 GCA_031411835.1 Bacteroidota bacterium
ATTTACAAACAGCTTCTTTTTTTCAATTCATAAGACTGTACGATAGCTCATTCTTTGTACAATCAATTGTTAATAATACAACTTTAGCTTGACGCATATGCGATAGCTATCGGGATCAAAAGTCAAAATGGTTAGATGCATAAAAATAAACACTTAGCGCACTAAAAGTAAGCACAAGATCAGTAAGTGATACTTGATTGAAGCAAGCCTAACTTTCATTCAATTGAAAATAATACTATTGCTTAAATATTTTACATAATGCAACATTCCCATATTACTGTGACAGCATACCAACATTTTATACAACAATGAATGGACTGGAACTTGAATCAAAAGATATAGTGAAAACAATTGCTACTCTCGGAGATGGAACAAACAAAAAAATTATCAAACAATTTCTGAAAGAAATAAAAATGCTTAGAAAAATGATGCCCTTTGGTTATTGATCACTTATTCATCTGCACCTTCAAACTATTCTCATCATCAATTCTCCGCTGCAAATAGTGCGTATAATTCCGAGCTTCTTTGTTGTCGTATTTTGTGTATGAATCTTGTGCCCATTGCAATGCTGTTCCATATTCGCCAAGAACTTCATAGCCGATAGCAATGTTGTAAGCGAGAATGCCTCTGTCTTTTTCTTTCTCTGCTTTTTGAAGTCCGTTCTTCCATGCATCAATTGCTTCTGTCCATTTGTTTACATCGGCCAGACGAGACCCCATTGCTACTTCATCAACATGTTTTGATTTTCCATAAAATGGTCTTGAAATTCTTATCGGCATAGGAGAGATCTTATATGCGTAATTTTCTCCAATGCTATTCGCAAGATATTTATTTGCATTTGACTTAGATATCAAAGCACCAATTGCGTCGATCGGTGAATATCCAACACCTTCCCATGTGTGTTGATCAGACAGCATTTGTTGATCAACAATCGTTCTATCTTTTGCATAGTAGGCTCTTATTCCAAAATCAATACCACCTACACCTTGAGCAAAATATTCAGTGTATGCTTCTTCACGTTTATTATTTCCTTCACCAACTGTTCTCTTTTTCACTCTTGAGCCATTGGTTACAAAGAAATCGGTATCGAAAACTTCCATTGCTACAACGATGTCGGCATGTTCGGAAGCACAAAGGCTATCGATCTTTTCCCATGATAACGGACTTGGAAAAGTGGCTGTCATACTATTTCCGATTAGACGTTCAGGAGAAACTTTTACGTTGAATCGTGGTGAGTTCAGCAAATTATTTTTGAGAGTATTCATTGCTTCCTGAACGGCGACTCTGTCATCAGTTGGAAGTTCGCCGGTTAGGATTCCTTCAATCGTATTCCACGTAGCACTCTTGAATTTCGTTCGGTCGACGAGTAAAATTGTTTGAGCATCTGCCGGCAAAGTGATCTGTGCCGGTTGAATAATATTGAAACTAACCGTTTTGGTTGGACCGCAGGCCGTGAGGAAGACTATAGTAATTAGAAAGAAGTAAAATTTTGCAGTTTTCATAGGTATTTTGTGTGGTTAGGAAATACGGATAGAAACTTGAAAAGTTGCAAGTATTTTAACACATAACACATAGAGGAAGAAAGGGAGAAACAAAGAGTTGTTCTGTTCTTTTATAAGAAGGAAAAATCCGCGTTTTTATCTGCGCCTTTATCTGCGGAATCTGCGGGAAAACTACTCCACATTTCATTATATTACAACATTCACACCCTTTTTACACCTATTTAGCCTGTGAAACATACTCTTCACATAATTGACTAAAAACATATTGTATTTGTTTACAAATTTAGAGTAGCGTATGAATTTCTCAAGAATGCCATACGTAATATTGTCTCTCTAATTTAACTTCAGTCGATGAAAAAACCGCTACTTTTCGTATTCGCATTATTGTTCTCGCTTTTTGTTTCGGGTCAATATCGTTGCATTCCTGATCTTCATGCAAATCAAAATCCGGGTAATTCATCATACGAAGATTTTCCAAACTCATATCCGGCTTTGTTAGAAAAATCATTAGTCCCACGTTGGAGTAATGTTGTGTCAATTCCGTTTCCATTTTATTTTAATGGACAATTGGTAAGTTCACTGAAAGCGTCATCAACCGGTGTTGTAACATTTGATACTACCGTTACATGGGTTCCGCCAATCGGCAATGCTCCACTACCTAGTCCGATGATCCCGGCAAAATCTATTTGTATTTGGGGTATAACAGCACCGACCAATAATTCTAAATTACTTCAATTCAATTATACGAATCGAACAGGAGCAATTCCATCTAGACAAATGTGGTTGACGTATCTTAATTACAGCGATATCAATAACCCTTTAACAGGTAGATTCTTTACAAGTTCAATTGTACTGGAAGAGAATTCAAACAATATTTATATAGTAGAGCAGTATGGTAATAATTTTCCATCACTAACATTGACGTTAGGCATTCAGATTGATCAAAGTACAGCTTTTATGGTACCGGGTTCTCCCTATACAGACATGAATGTTGGGAGAAATTTTTATTCAGGAAATAATGGCTATTATACATTTTATCCTGAGAGTGAATTGAATGTTGATGGTGAAATTACAGGTTCTGCAAATTATGATTACGTAGATTTTGGGAATGCACCATTTAATGTTGGAGCCGTATTTCATAATTTAGGAACTGATACCGTTCGATCGTTAACATTTAATTATTCAATTGATGGCGGACCTACTCAATCGGAAACATTTTCAGGATTAAATATTCCGATAGGTGAAGAGAAGAAAATTATTTTTTCTACACCATGGAATCCTGCGGATACAGGAGTTTACCAATTTGATTTTTGGGCAGTAAATATTAATGGATCAGTTGACCAAGATACTTCAAACGATCATTTTCATCAACGATTAAATGTTGCACCTGTACTTCCAAATCGGCGAGTGATGTTTGAGGAATTTAAAGGGACATGGTGTTTGTGGTCCGGTTACTGGACCCATAAATATGATAGCATATTGAATGTGAATTCAGCTAAGGCGTCAAGTATAAAATATGAAGAAACAAGTGGCTTGCCTTGGGATAATCGTGATGTATATTCACGCTCTGCATATTATAGGAAATGGGCAATCCCAACTGCATATGGAAATGGAGTTCTACTTCAGAATGATTCTTTGAGTAGAAATAATTACTCTGTTTTTCCCGGTTGTCCATGGAATGCCGTGCAAAGTGATATAGATAGTTTATATAATTTGCCCGGATTATTTTATGTTCAGCCACAATTTACTGTGAATGGTTTTACTGCTCATGTGTCGGGAACTATTACTACAGCCGCAAATGTTGCTAACCCATGTAAAATTCAAATTGCAATTGTGGAAGACAGTATACTTTTCGGCACACCTCAAGGAAGTAGCGGGGAAACATTATTCGTAAACACATTACGAAAACTTCTTCCTAGCAGTGATGGAGTTTCTATAGGTACACCAAAGACTGGTCAGATTGATTCCTTGAATTTTACATTTGTTATTAGTGATACCTCTTCAAATTTATCACGATTACATGTTGTGGTTTTTGTTCAAGACACGATTACAAAGGAAATTTATCAGTGTGGAGAAGCACCTGTAGTGCAAGGATGTGTTCCTGTTGTCAATACAACTCATTATGATATTTGTCCGAGCGATAGCATCTTTATCAATGGCATATGGCGCAGTCAGTCCGGTACATATTCCACAATACTCCCTTCTGCAAATAGTTGCGATAGTCTGCAATTAGATGTTGTACAATCACATACTCTCTGGTGTCAATTGGGTAAATTCAACGGACAGATAAGTCCAAATTCGTATAGTTATTATATCACAGATACAATCACGTGGGCTTGGTTTGACAGTACAGCCCTACAAATTGTACCCGGTGCAACCGGAAATACTTTTTCCCCAACCTATGCATCTAATTATTGTGCGATCATGACCAACCAAATGGGTTGTACATTTATGAGTAATGCAATATATTCTTGTTCTCCTGACAGTGTAAGTTTAACTGTGCTTCAATTTGATGTTTGTCAGGGCGACAGTATTTTAGTAGGCGGAGAATATTTCTACGCATATCACCCAACTAATTTCCTTCGACTAACAAATGTGCACGGATGCGATAGTGTGATCAGAATTAATATTTCCTCTCAAAATCTGAGTATTTATATTACAGTAGCAGGAAATCAAATCTCTTTGCCAACCGGATCAGCGTCATATCAATGGTACGATTGCGCTACAGGACTTCCGATTTCGGGAGCAGTTTCTAATACTTTTATTGGAGATTCGATCAACGGAGGGAATTATTATTGTCGCATAACAAACACGTATGGATGCAGTGCTAATTCTGTATGCACTCAAATTGCAGCATGCGCAGGCTATCTTCAAACACAACAGTTTGTTTTTTGTGAAGGTGATAGTGTGTATGTGAACCAACAATGGTTTTCATCGCCCGGATTTTATTATGACACACTTTCTGTGAGTAGTAGTTGTGATACAATAATGATGACTGAAATTAGTCAGTATGCTTTCAATACAAATTTGAATGTTGTTGGAAATACAATAACAGCCCAATCCGGATATGTTTCTTATCAGTGGATCGATTGCCAAAGTGGACTTGCAGTCGTTGGACAATCATCGAATGTGTTTACTCCAACATCGACTGGAAATTTTGCAGCAGTTCTTGAAAGTGCAGAAGGGTGTGTTGAACAAACTCCGTGTGTGTATGTGCTATTAAATTCTGTTGATCAAATAGCTTCAACAGAAATTGCATTGTGGCCAAATCCTGCAAATCATTCGTTCGAATTAAAATTACTTGACAATACTACTCAATTCTATTTCCGTATAATTGATATGAATGGAAGAATGCTGAAGCAAAAAATAATCAATAATAGTTCAAGTGTTCAAATTTTAGTAGATGAATTTGCTTCGGGATTGTATTCTGTGAATGTGTATAATGAGAAGGGTTTTGTGGGAAGGAAAATATTGTCGGTTGCGCATTGAAATTAGTGTTTTAAAACTCACAATGATTTTAAATGACCATTAAAAACGCCTTTTTATACTCTATTCTTTTAGCATTAGCACTTACAAGTTGCACCGGCTACGTCATCGAAGACAACAAAGTCTTCTACAAAAGCGCAAACGAAGCAAGAGGAATTGTTAAGCGATATTTGAAAAGTGCTGATGCTTCAACTTTTAAAATATTAAACAATAGCGAATATGCTAAAGATAAAAGCTTTGTTTTTTATCATGGAAATTTAATTGGAGGGGCAGATCCTGAAACATTTGAGTTTATTGGCGATCTTTACGCGAAAGATAAAAACAGAGCCTATTACTCCTGCGACTCAATTGAATCTTCATCAAGTTTTGGTTTCAGAATAATCGACAGTTATTATTCAGCCGACAACAAAAATATTTTCTATACGACAAAACCACTTAATGTTTGTTCTGTTACACAATTTAAAATATTCGAGAACTCACGAAATGAAGCAGAGTATCAGCGTTGGGCAACAGATGGGTGTTTTTATTACTTTATGAATTTCAAGATCCCTTCTGATGACTATAAAAATGTCACCTATTTCAAAGGGAGTGCAGGAATAGCAAAAGACAAGAGGTGGGTATATATGATGGATAGAATAATTAACTTCAACGATAGCGGTGTTAAAATAATTGATACTGTTGATGTAGCTACTTTTACTGTTTCAAATTATATGGATTGTAGGGATAAATTTGGATGTATCAATGTGTATCATGGGAGGGGAGAATGTGAATGAATAAAGCGGAACATTTTAAATATAATATTCAAATACTAGGTAAAAGATTTAATATTAAGATCAAAAAAAATGGCACAATTAGAATGAGTCATTCTCGTGTCTATTAATCTCAAATGTTCTTGTGCTATTTTTTAGTGAACTAAGTGTTTTATTTTTCACTTTTTACTGAGCGTTCTTCTTCTTAAAATACCCCCGAAATAAAAAATTGTGTTGAAGCGCTTCCAGATCTTCATCCAGTTTCTTAGAACCGGATTCCAAATTCTTCATCGTCTCTTGCAAACGCGTCGCCGATTCTTTGTCATTCAATAAAACACCTGCCGGTGAATTATTTGTTGTGATCGCTCTATTCAGATTGTTTACGAACGCACTCGCTGAATCACTCATCAACTGCAAACTTGTTGCTGAGTTACGAAGTGAATTGAAGATTGTAGTATCAGTTGTAAGTTGATCAACTAGTCCGCCTTTCGTATTTAGCTTATTGCTGAAAGCAGAAAGAGAACTTGCGATCTGTTGCGCGTGATTTGATGTTGTTTGCAATGATAGTGCAGCTTGATTAAGATGATTATACAATTCATCATCAGTTAATAATTTTCCAACAGTGCCTTCGCCTTTTGCAAGCTTTGCACTGATATCTTTAATGTCGTTTGTGATTGCAAGAAAATTTTTATTATTCTGTTGCAAAGTATTGATGACATCTTCTGAAGAAAGACTTTTTTCAACAGCAAGAGAATCAAGATCGCTCACTTGCGCACTCTGAGGGCTTCCGCCATAAATAATAAGGATCTTATTTCCGATTAGCCCGTCGGTGCTCACTTTTACAAATGCATCTTTACGAATGAACGGGAGCGCCTTTTCTTCAATTTTCATTGCGACTTTTACCGTATGTTGCGAATAAAACTCAAGTGAACTTACGCTACCAATTTTCACTCCTGAAAACCAGACATTATTTCCGGATTGCAATCCGCTTACATCATCGAATAATGCAACTAGCGTAATTTTCTTTTTGAAAGTTTCATGCAGGTTACCGATCATAAGGATACCGCCAACTAGGAATAAAATCCCAATTAGTACAAATACTCCAACCGATACTTTTCTTTTATTAGAAGACTCGTCCATGATTTATTGAATAAAATTATAATTATAAAATTCTTTTATTAAGGCATTATCTGAATTGAATACATCTTCAAATTTCCCTTCTCTTGCAAATTGCCCATCGATAAGTACTGCAACTCTGTCGCCGGTCGCTTTTGCACAAGTAAGATCGTGAGTGATGATGATAGAACTTGTATTGTATTTTTCTTGTACTTCATTGATCAATTGATTAATCTCTGTACATGTTATGGGGTCAAGTCCTGCAGTAGGTTCATCATACAGCATTATTTTTGGTTTCAAAATTAATGTGCGAGCAATCCCAATTCTTTTTCTTTGTCCGCCTGAAAGACTTGCCGGCATTTCTTTCAATTTGCTTTTCAATCCAACAGCTTCAATTACTTCTTCTACAGATGCATCAACTTCTTTTTTCGTGAGATTCGGATAATTCATCATCAATGGAAATTCTAGATTTCGTCTGACGTTCATACTATCATACAGTGCGCTGTTCTGAAAAGAGAATCCGATGTGAAGTCGCAATTCATTTAATTCTTTTAATTTTAATTTGTCGACATTTTTTCCAAGCACGATTGCTTCACCTCTATCAGGTTTTAGTAAGCCGGAAATAATTTTTATCAATACAGATTTTCCTGTTCCGGATTTTCCTAAGACAACAATGTTTTCGCCTTTATGAAGATCGAGGGAAACACCTTTTAATACATGAAGATCGCCGAATGATTTATATAGATCTTTTATGGAGATCACTTTTTCGGTATAGTCTATGACGTGTGTTGTGCCCATGATTTCTTAGAAAGTTCTGATCCAATTGGAAATTTGTACAATAACAATTTCTTCAATGAAAATAATAAACATAGACATTACGACTGCTTCGTTTGCTGCTTTTCCAACACCACTTGTTCCCTGCGTTGAATTAAATCCTTTGTAACATCCGATTATTCCAATCGTAAATCCGAAGACGACAGCTTTAGCAACGGCAGTCCATAGGTCTAGGAAATTAATTGTTGAGAATGCATTCTTAAAGAAGATCACAAAACTTGTGCTTTCTTCAGAGTGAACATTGATGTATGATCCAAGTAATGCAACCACGCTACAATAGAAAGAAAGAATAGGAATAGTGATAGTAGTTGCAAGAACTCTCGTAACGACAAGATACTTGAATGGATTGATAGCCGATACTTCCATTGCATCGATCTGTTCAGTAACTTTCATTGATCCGAGTTCGGCACCAATTCCGGAGCCAACTTTTCCCGCGCAAATTAATGCTGTTACTAATGGACCAAGAGCTTTTACGATTGCAATTCCGAGAAGTGAAGGCAACCAGGAAGTCGCGCCGAAATCTTCGAGTGATGGTCTTGATTGTTTTGTGAAAACGATACCAATAATAAATCCGGTAAGAGTAATAAGTGGCAAAGCACGCAACCCAATTTCAAAACATTGATTCGTTAATTCTGTAAAATGAAAGGGCCTTTTAAATGCTTGTTTGAAGAAATCCTGCACAAACCTGTAGGCATTATTGACACCATAAAAATAGTTGTCGAGCCTTTTGGATAAAACGAATTTTCTCGAGGATGTTTCTTTCACAGAATCAAATTTGATTGAAATCGGGACTGAATAATTTAAGTCTTGCGAAAATACTCAAATATATTCAGTTTGGAGTAAATTTTTACCATCTGAAAGTGCTAAAAGTGAACTGAATACCAAGTAGTGGGTTTGTAACAAAATAGGCAAATTTTGTCTTACAAAATTCCGATATAAAATTGCATTATTGTCATTTAATGAAGCTTGCATAAAATATTAAAATCAAAAAATTCGTTAAAAGAGCTTGTCAAAAGATTTGTATGAAGCAGCGCATCGAAACTACCATTTTTTGTTTGTTATTCACCATAGTTTCTCAGAGTGGTAATGCTAAAGGTCGACCATTTTATATTAAACAAGTTAGAGCTGGAATTGATGTGATGCCGCAGATAATTATCAAGCCTGATTATTATAAATACAATTATTTCCAATTGAGTTATTCTGCCGGACTGGTAATGCAATTTAAAACGAATCGAAAAACTGATTTTACAATAGGGTTGCAGTTTACAAACATTATACATCGAGGGAAAGAGCACCCATATATAATCGAACGAGATGTAAGGTATTATTTTCTTGACACATTAATCTCAAAAGAGAAATGGAGTTCGTCAAACCGAAATCTAGAGATGCCATTTATTTTTAATTATAACTTGGGTGGGAAGAAAATTAAATATACTGTCAATACAGGGTTTTCGTTATCGTGCAAAATCAATAGTAAATATAGTTATACAGATGTTTATAAAGATGGACATGTTGAAAGTGGAACATTCTTGGAAACTTCAAAATATAATCGATTTGATATTTTACCTCAATTAAGTTTAGGAGTTGAGAAAGAAGTTGCGGATGACTTATTTTTAAAGATTGAACCAATAATAAGAATGCAAACACTGAACTCAGACCTATTTGAAGATTTTTTAATTGGAATTAATTTTACTTTATTGAAAGCACTGTATTGAAACCGGGTTGAAGCATATTGTAATTTTTTTTCTGCACGATCTGCGGAAAATAATTTTAGTCATAGTTGCGAATGCGACAATCCGTCAGATAAATCTGACGGTAATAAAAAGTGTCACGAATTATTTTGAGCATTTTAAAATTTAACCTCAATTAATCAACGAATCTTTTAAGCAATAATAAATAATTCCTATCTTACTTCAGTCATTCTGAAATCAAACAAACAAGAAATATATCACCATGAAAAAAAATTACAAGAAGCAATTATTTCAACTTGCAATACTTTTGCTTTCATTCCAAGCAGCGAATGCACAAGTAGAGTTCCGTTATCTCTCCGGATTTGGAACGGCATTGTATGACATCAACGATTCCGGTTATGCAATTCAAGGAGGCGCGGTGTATTCTTTTCTGTTGAATTCTTCAACACCCATGGATACACAGGCTACATCGTTAGTTGGAATAAATAATAATGGAGACCTTATTGGAACTATGCCGTTGCTTGTAAGTGCTACAACAATCAATCAACCTGCTTACAAGAAAAATGGAACATGGTATCCAATGGGATATTTCCCCGGAGTAACTGCTGATGCAAGCGCATATCAAGGACAAATTTCTGAAAATGGAAATTACATCACCGGACAAATGTCAATTGATTGTTGTAATAGTCAAGCATACTTATATAATGTCGATACAGGAGTGTTAGAAGAAATTTATGATCCTGCGAATGAATATAGTGCCGGGTATTGTGTAAACGATTCAGGAATTCTTGGCGGATGGTACGACCCACAACCATCAGGAACATTGAGAGTGCCTGCTTATATGCGCACAGGTTCTGTGATCACATCTGTTCCAAGTACACTTCCTGTTTTGTCAAGTACAAATCAAATCAGTGCCATCAATAATTCAAATATAATGGTAGGCGATCGTGATGGTGTTCCATTCATTTATGATTTGGCGACAAATACTTTTACAACATTTCAAGTTCCTACAGGCTATGAGAATGCAACATTCACAAGTGTTTCTGATAATGGAGTTGCGGTTGGCTATGCGCAGAATACATTTCCAAATATTGTACGCGATGCAATTGTCTATCATCCTTCTTTAGGAAGTCAGCCTGTTCTATTGAGAACTGTTCTTGCGGCTCACGGAATCGATACAGTTTCTACTTTCGATGGATTATTGGGAACAGCAATTGCAATTTCTCCGGACGGAAATTTTATTTGTGGATGGGAGAATGCATTTGTAGCATTTGCTTCGGGCTGGATAATTAACTTCAGCGACTCATTGATCAGCGATTGTTATGCAACATGTCCACAAGATATAGTCGATGTTAGTTTAACCGGAGCAACAGTAGTAAATTATCCCGATCCGATTATCTCTTGTGGTAGTCATCCGGCTGCTACAATTGTTTTAGCTTCAGGTTTGGCATCCGGGTCAGTGTTTCCAATTGGAACAACATTGGTAGTTCATAATTTAGTAGATACAAATGGGACGATATTGAATAGTTGTAGTTTTAATGTCGTGTTGACAGATTCATATTGCGATCCTTCAAGCGTAAACAACACAGGAGAACCAATAACACTGGTCAATGTTGCAGACATCAATAATGCTTCTTCTGAAAGTTCAATAGCAGATTACGAAGATTTCACAAGTGTAATTGGAAACGTAGAAATTGATTCTAGTTACACTACGACTTTCAAAGGGCTAACGAATGGAAACTACGATAATTATTTCAGTGTTTATGTTGACTGGAATCAAGATGGATTTTTTAATGATAACGATGAACGTTATGAAATGGGGTATATAACAAATTCTAGCGGAATAGATACAATTCAAACAACAGGAACATTGAGTGTTCCTTCGAATGCGCTTGTTGGTCAAACAACAATGAGAGTTATTAAAAACTATTTCGAATATTCGGTTTCGCCATGTTTCATTAGTTCGGGTTATGGCCAAGTAGAAGATTATAAATTGAATGTAACAAGTAATCCAACTGGTATAGATCAAATTAACTCTACGAACATTAGACTTTATCCAAATCCTGTTTCCGGAATTTTAAACATTAGCAATACTGAAAAAATTAAATCAGTTTCTATTTATGATATATTGGGTCAGAAAATGATCGTTGAAAATTTGAATGGATTGAATTCGCAAATAGATTTGTCTAAATTATCGAACGGTATTTATTTTGTAAAAGTTATCGTGGAGAATAAAACAAATACATTCACGATCAATAAGCAATAAATTTAATTAAAATAATTAAATGAAAAAGCCCGGTCGATTGGCCGGGCTTTTTTATTCTAGTAAAATTATTCGATTTATTCGATTACCAGTTTTTTCACCTCGCTCGATTTTCCGTTTGTTACTCGAACCGTGTAGATTCCTTTTGCAAGAGATGACACATCAATTGTTCTGCGATCGCCTGTCCAAGTGAATTGCTTTTCCGAAACGCCAATCATATTGTAAACAGAAACAATCAGGTTTTGATTTAATTTTCCATTTGAATTGATTGTTACAAAACCAGCCGTTGGATTTGGGTAAATTGCAAATCCGATATAATCCATTTCATTTATAGTTAATGAAATTGCAGAGTCATAAAAAATGATCAAGTTGCTATTTACATCAAGAATAGGATTATAACCATCGCTACAATCGGTGCAAGTTGTTCCTGTTACACAACCGGGATTATTCGGATGGCATTGATCGGTATAACCGGTGAAGAATTGATATTGCAGGCTTAGGTTTTGATTTGAAACATACGAAGTCATATCATAATCAAAAGAAGGAGCGATAGATCCCGGACACCATCCTGCACGCGCATATGTCCATGTTCCACTTTGCGGAGAGCAACCATCCGGATTTGGATTACACGTTTTCCAATTGTCTTGTGAAAAAGTATTTACACCATTCACAAATATGTCGTGTGTTGCGTGATAAAATTCGGCAGCATTACTTGTATTCAAAGATCCCCATCCATGTCCGGTACTAACTAATTTTAATTTTGAAGCTATTGCATGAGTAGGGAAAGTATAATTGAAAACGGGAACAGGTTGTAAGTTTGCATAATCACCAAAAGGGTAAACATCTTTCCAAACTCTTTGTACGCTGCTATATTTATATTGTGGAGCACCTGCTTTAAAATCAAATTTTAATTGAAATACAAATCCATTATCAAGTGTAGTACAATTTGCTCTGAATGTAACTTTGCCTTGTAAAAGCGACATGTAATCAGCAACATTTATTTGATGAGTACATGCAACACCAAAAGGTGTGATGTAACGAATGATTTCAAACCACTGTCCATCGTGACCTTTTGCATCAATACTTGCAACTCTGTCGTATGGACCACAACCACCGCTCGGACATGTAACAACTAATGTTGCAATGATTGTATCAAAGGCGCCAACATAAGACGGAAGAATTCCGTCACGTGTAGTTGACGATGTATCTGTGTTCAACCAGATTCCGCTGAATGCAGATAAATTGTTTATGTCATTTACAGTTTGAACAACATTAATATTTACATCAACAGTATTTGTTGCACCAAAATTACTGGTAGAAATAATTTGAATTGTATAAGCACCATAAGCAGGAGGTGTCCATAAAGCAGTATAGTGTCCGTTCCCATAACTATCAATTGGAACATTTGAACCGTTGATCATGAATGCTACTGTTTGCACTGAAAATAATCCCGGGTAATTGATATCAACTAGCGCAGCAAGTTGCATAGTAGAAAGTGTAGGCATATAAACATCTGCGCCATCAACAGGATTTCTTGCTTCGATGTTTGGAGTATTCAATGCCGAGTCGACAACCATAAATGTATTTACAACAGATGTTGCGGAATCGAATGTTCCATTTCCAAGTTGACTTGCTCTAATGCTCACAGCTCCTGCACCTGTAAGTGAAACGATGTCGCCTGCTACAGTAGCTGGCCCTGATTCTACAGAAAAAGTTACCGGTAATCCTGAAGAAGCAGAAGCGATCAATTGAAATGAAGATGTTGTTGTTAATTGAGGTGTGATCTGCGGAAATGAAATCGCTTGAAAGCTTGTATTCAACGTGCCATTAAAATTTGAAGTTGCGCCGTTTAATGCAAAATTCAAAAGCGTACCATCGTATGTTGGTGAATTTAATGAAGAGATTAGATTTGTTATACTTGTATTGTTACCGGCAGGAATTCCTTGATTGCATTTGTAATACAATTTTAGATTTGGCTCTGTTCCCAATAATTCATTCGTCATCATATCTTGAATTTCTGTTGACGTTAAAGCTTTGTTCCAAACAGAAACTTCATCGACTCTTCCATTATAGACAAAGTTGAAACCGCTAAGCAAACTTTTTCCAATTGCAAATGGAACGGCAGTACTTGTGATAGATCCTGCTGCAGCACTGCTACCAACTAAATTACCATTCAAGTATAAAGCAATTGTAGAACCATTATAAACCCATGCATAATGTTGCCATGTTTGCGGAACGATTGTAAAGTTTGGTGCATTGAAAGTATAAAGTGTTCCGGCAGAATTTAACAAACGACATTCTATTGAACCATTGTTTAATTCAATCATATAGAAACCACCGGCAGTTGCGCGGAAGCCCATCATACCTTGTCCGTATGAAAGTTGATTATCGTAAAACCAACCTGTGATCGAGATTGCAGTTGAACCTGCAATATGAGTTGAAGCATTTGCGATATTGACGTAATCATCAACGCCATCAAAATCGAGATACTGGTTAGATTGTGCTCTTGTTTTTCCTGCTTGTATAGTCAGAAAAAAAACAAAGAGCAATCGGAATGTCATGTAGAAGTGCTTCATGGTGGTTGGGATTTATTTTTTGTGGAATTATTACAATTTTATAGATAGCAGAAATGCTTGGCTAAGATAGCCAAATATTTAATTCTGAATAATTTTGAAAGCAAGCGTTTTAGTTCAATTCATCCACCAAACCTTACTCATCAAATTATCGCCTGAAGTTCCATAGAAACTTTGCCAATTGCCTGTATTATACGAAACTTCAGAAGGGGGAATCGGGAAGCGAAAGACTTGTAAAGCTGCTCCTTCGTGAGGTGTTGAATAGGTTCTTCTAGCAAGAGCAAATGCTTGTTGTGGTTGCATGAAGAAGTCGAGCCAGCTTTGAGCATAAATCATATTTAATTGTTCTGCTTGTCCAAGTGAAAAATAATTTAAGTTCGATTGCAATGAAATATAATTTACATTGGAAGGAACAGATATATTTGTCGCAAAAGGAATTCCCGTTGGCAATTTAGAATTACTCATGATGTGATTCCAGAAGTCGAGCGAAAATTGTACAGCACCAAGAAACTCAGTTCCCGCTTGTCCGGGATCGGCAGCTACACCAATGCCTCGCATATATGCTTCTGCTCTGAGAAATAAAACTTCAGCGCCTGAAAAAAGAACATCAGGAACATAATCCATATCACGTGCGAGATAGTAATTCACCGGTGAGTATAAACATCCTGCGCCTTTTATAGCATATGCAACATCACGTTGGTACTCATAGGGAATACCGCCATCAGGTTGCAATCCGGAGGCAGGATCATTTGGGTAAGCAACCCATTGATTGACATTATTTGTCTCGAAAAAATAAAATGCTCTCGGATCGAAAATGCCACTTCCATCAGTACTATCATTCGCAGAAATTAAATTCCAGATCGTAGTACCAAGACGCAGATCTTTAGATTGATTGTAAGACCAACCCTTACTTTCATTTCTATATCCAAGTTGATATGGATAGAGCAATGCGCTTTCGTTTGGATCGTCGTTAAGTTGTCCAAATTCAGTTACACCAAAACATGGTTTGAAGTTCAAGAGAATGTCTTGAACAATTGTTCCTGCTAGTTGTGGTTCTTTATCTGCCATTCTTATTGCATAACGTAAACGAAGTGAGTTTGCAAATTTTTGCCATTTCAGAAGGTCGCCAAAAAATAAATTATCAAAACTTTTAAATGTTAAATATGGTTCTTGGTTATTTGCAGCGGGATCAATATGGTTTGCTGCCCATTCTAACTCCTCAAGTAAATGCTTGTAGATACTTTCTTGTGAGTCAAATGAAGGGTGAAGTTTACTTGCATCGAGATAACCATAACCTGCTTCAGAAAATGGAATGTCTCCAAAGAGATCTGTAACCTTGAAAGTTTTATATGCCAAAACAATTTTTTCCATAGCAATCATATTCTGAATTGCATGAGAAGATGTATCAAGCGATTTCCATCTGTTTTCTAATTCGCGTAAGTTAGGGAGAGCTGTATAATAGTTAGACCAAATTTCTTCTGTACCAATAGTATAATTATTCCAACGTACTTGCGACAAAGAAGCTTGTTGTGTTTCTTTAAGGAGGACAGAATTGTTTACGTACAGTTGTTCGTTCCACCCTGATTTCATTGAAGAGATCACAGCATTGAACAATGAGCCATCACTTGCCGAAGTAAAGCCATTTGGATTTTTATTAATTTCATCAAAATCTTTTTTACAAGATGTGATGCAAATAGAGCAAGTAATAATTGCAAGGAGTATATTTATTTTTTTCATCTGTGTTCTCAATTTAAAATTTAGCATTGATACCAAATGCGAACGAGCGAACACCCGGAAGCGATGCCCATTCAAATCCTTGTGCGTCGCCTGCTCCCATTAATCCTTCCGGATTAATATGATTGGGAACGCTGCTGTAGATGTAGAACAAATCTCTTGCTGTGAATGAGAAAGAGAGTTCTTGAAAGATTTTTAATTTACCTAAAGCATTCTGTGGTAAATTGTATGTCAGATTTATTTCACGCATTTTCACCCAGGTGTCTTCTACAATTCCGGGCTTCGATAAGAAATGGCCCCAGCCACCGGCATTCGGCAAATATTTATTGTAGTAATGAACAACAGTTGTATTTTGAGAACCATCTTCATGTACACCGGGCAAAATTACGCCTGAATTTGAAGTCACCCCCGATGGATCTGTATATGGCAATCCACCGCCATCGCGTTCAAATAATGTTTCCGGACTTTGTCCTGATTGTAGTCCAGTTACATAAGTTCCCGAATACATGTCGCCACCCCATTTCGTGTCGACCAAAGTATGCAATGTAAAATTCTTGTAACGAAATTCTGTAGTCCATCCTGCTAAAAAGTGTGGCGATGAATTTCCAATTGGAACTCTTTCGTCAGAGATTAAATATTTTGTACCATCGGCATTTACTACCGGTTGTCCATCTTTGTAAACATAATCCCAGCCAACGATTGTTCCGAAATCGTCTCCTTCATGCAATGCCATCTGTGGACCATTTTCGGCCCAGATGTCCGCAAGAATATATGTGCTTGCGTAATCGCCTAAACTTTCAACTGTGTTTCTGTTTCTTGTAACATTGATTCCGCTTTTAATCAACAATTTTTTTCCATTGTAAACAGTTGCATTGATAAGCAATTCAAATCCACGATTAGAAACGGCGCCATCGTTGATCATAGCAGCTGAAGATCCTGCAGAAAATGGGAGTGGTGTTTTTATTATTTGATCGAAAGAATATTTGTAGTAATAAGTGAAGTCAACGACGATTCGATCTTCAAAGAATCCAAGATTAGTTCCGATTTCATAAGTGTTCACTCGTTGTGGCTTCAAAGCAATAGGAGGAATAACTGTGGGAAATGAAGATGATTGATCTCCACCAAAAAGCGAAGTTGAATAATAAAATTCGGTCTGATATGGTTCTGTATCTGTTGCAGTTTGTGCTGCGCCGCCTCTGATCTTGCAATAGCTAAGCCATTTGTTTTTTAGTTTCAATGCTTCAGAAGCAACATAGCTTACAGATATTCCGGGATAGAAATATGAATTAGCATTTGAAGGAAGCGTTGATGACCAGTCATTTCTTCCGGTCAATTCGACAAATAAATAATTTTTATAAGAGAGATGAACAAATGAATAAATAGAATTGATGTTTTTCTTGTAGAATGAATTTACAGGAATTAGCGTACTCGGATCATCGCCTTGTTTAACGATAATTACATTTCCGTTTGCATCTTGACCATAAACTGTAGGTGTATAATTTGATAAACTATGCCAATTCGGATAATACCAAGTTCCTGAATGTGCGCTAAGACTATGCATGTCACGATTCCAACTCGAACCGCCGATATTGATGTCAGCGTCAATTGCAGAATGGAATATTTTTTTCTTTGTAGCTGTAAATAAAAATTCGCTATTGAAACTCTTATCGTTTTGCTGCGATTCTGAATAGTAACCATCAAGCAATCCGATCAAGTCTGCTGGTTTATTTTTCTGTTGAAAATCATCAAGCGTATAATCAATTCCTGTTCGTCCCATTGCACTTAACCACGGAAGTATTTTATAATTCAATGTTAATCCACCAAGAAATTTTGAACGATCAAGAGTTGTATTGTTATTATAATTGTTCCACCACAAATAATTATTTATGTAGAGATAAGGGAAACCTGTTTGTGGATTTCGTGTACCATCAGCAAGTGTATAACTTTGTAGGTCTTCACCCTGATAGCTTCGCGGCCAAGAATAGAGTGATCCTTTGTTGAACGATTGTGGATCCTCACCTAGTATAGGACTATTTAAACGATGATAGTCAACATAAGAAGCTGAGAGATTGATGTTAACTTTTTCAGAAACTTTTAATGTTGAATTAGTGTTAATCGTTGTCTGATCAAAATTACTGTTGTCGACAATTGGTGTAGTGCTACTTTTTGAAATTGAAACACGCATTGTTCCCGCTTCTCCACCACCTTCAGCAGAAATATTATGAGTAGTAGTGTGGCCATTTTGAAAAGGCAGTTTAATATTATCAGGTTGTGGTGACCATGAACGAAGACTTCCATCCCACCAACGAATGGTTTGTCCGGCCATTTCAGGTCCCCAAGAAACAGAAGAGCCGGGATAACCAAATTGTGGATCAGTTGCCAATGATGGAAAGAGAGGAATGCCATCGGCACCTAGCTCAAAAGCAGGTGCAGAGTATGTTGTAGAAGGAGCGCCACCACCATATTTATTTTGCACATCACGGTAACGATAAGGAGTTGTTGTTTTATAAGAAAAATTATAGGAGACACCAATTCCTTTTTGTTTACTTCCTTTTTTTGTTGTGATGAGAATAACACCATTTGCACCTCTTGCTCCATAGAGAGCAGAAGCAGCACCACCTTTCAAAATATTCATCGATTCAATATCGGCTGCATTAATATTGTTGATTGCAGAGCCCCAATCTTTTCCTCTTCCAACATCAGTAAGTCCCGGATCGTTATTCATTGGAATTCCGTCAACAACAATTAGTGGTTGATTGTTTCCTGAAATATTATTGTTTCCTCGAATGGTTATACGAGTTGTCCCACCATCAACTCCATCAGGATTTGAAACTTGAACGCCGGAAGTTTTTCCGGTTAGTGCATTGAGCACATTTGGAGCATTCGATTTTAATATTTCATCACCGCCAACTTTTTCGGTAGAGTATCCAAGTTCTCGTTTTTGCCTATTAACACCAAGAGCTGTTACAACGACTTCATTTAATTCTTTTGTTTTAATTGCAAGCTTTACATTAATGTTAGTTTGATCGCCAACTTTTATCGATTGTGAGAAATAGCCTATAAAGCTAAAGTTTAGAGTATCCGATGCAGAGAGATTTTCAAGTATGTAGTTTCCATCAATATCTGTTAAAGTAGCTTTCGTTGTTCCAAGTACAGAAACCGTAAGAAAAGGCATTGCTTCACCATTGGTATTTTTCACCGTACCGGTGACACGCATTGTTTGAGCAAATGTCGAAGAAAGTGTGAAAATGAAGATAAGTGTCGTGAGCGACAAGATGTTCCGCATAGAATTCGTTTTGGTTGACGAATATAGAAAATTTAGGAAATAAAAAGGTGTATGCGGAGTAGAAAAGAATAACTCTAGAAGAAAATGTTGGGGATTGGTCTCGCTTTGGACTTGTCAATCTTACTTTCCACCCAAGTCCAAATATTTCTGCCAATATACGCCTGCTTTTGAAGTATCGCCAAGTTGATAAATTGCAGCTGCCATATTACGATAGTTTGCCGGATTCATTGGATCGTTTTCAATTCCAATTTCAGCATACTTTTTGGCTTCGCTGTATTCCTTTTTAGTCAAATAAATGAATGAAAAATTTGGATGTTCGGAATAGTCGTCCGGATAATATTTGCGGACATCATTCAAATATGTAAGAGCAGAATCTAATTGCCCTTTGAACATATAGATGACGGCAACACTATGAATTGCATTTTTGTATTTAGGATTAATATTCAATGTTTTTTTATACCAATTGATTGCTTCAGAAGTATCCGATTGTGCAATTGCTATTACAGCGAGATTGTAATATGCTTCTGTAAAAGTCGGAAGAATCTCTACGCTGCGAAGAGAATATTGTCGAGCACTTTTGTAGAAATTGAATTTGTCTTGAGCATTAGTAGCTAACTCAGCTTTAATACGATATTCAGTTGCAAGAGATTCGTTTGTGCGCGCGCTATTGGGGGAAGTTTCAATACCGGAAGTAAAGAGAGTGAAATTGTTTTTCCATATTGGTGTTCTCGCAATCGTGAGAGCACAGAATGAAATAAAAAGTATGCTGAAAGTAATTTTAAATTTTGAATTTGTGACAGCCTGCTCCAGAGGAGCTTTAAATAAATAGGCAAGAAGTCCTGCAAGGAAAATAAGATAGCCTAAACTAGGGACAAATAAAAATCGCTCTGCGAATGTGGCGCCAATCTTTATAAAGAAGTTATTAGTGATTACAGAAGTGATGAAGTAGAATAGCAATCCAAATGCCATTGGATCTTTTTTTCGAAATAAATAAATCGTTAAAGTGATTAATCCTAAATGCAAGATCATAGAGAAAATTGCAATTGGGTTTGCTAAAGAAACGATGGGGATTTGATTAAAAGAATAATCCCATTTTAGAAAAACAGGGAAAATAAGCTGTTGAAGAAAAAGAAAAAGTATTTTAAAACGAGTTCCATACAGATCGGAGAAATTGGTTGCGGCATTCAATGAATTATAAATTACAAGTCCTCTTGAGTAAGAAGTGTCGCCCGTAAGAATAAAGCTCCGTATTAAAAGTAAAATACCAACACATATTGCAAAAGGAAAAAGTTTTATTGCGATTTTTTTTAGTGTAATATCTTCTGTGAAATAATATATGAGAGCAGCAATACCAATAAAAGTCACGCTACTTTCTTTGGAGAGAAGAGCAAGCATTAACCACGTGCAAGAAAATAATACCGATTTAATGGAACTACTTTCTTTAGTTTTCAGAATCGATCTCAGAAACATTAAACCAAAGAAACAACTAAGCAATTCATCTCTACTTTTTATACTGCAGACCACTTCAGTGTGTATAGGGTGTGCAATAAACAAAAGTGTAATAGCACCGCTGACCCATAATGGCCATTTAGTAAATATTTTTTTCAGAATAGA
>JANOBV010000153.1:0-8660 GCA_031411835.1 Bacteroidota bacterium
CATACTTCGATTCAAAAAATTCGTGACATCGCTTAGTAAAAATTCCATCTCCTGAAATCTTACCTGACTCAACCGCTTCTTTTATATATGTTGTTTCTTTCCCTGTTAGAAAAGGTTTGTTGAATGGAATCATCATTTTACTTTTTACATTTTACATTTTCTCAATATCCTTCAAATCCACTTTGAATTCTCCATTGACCCAGTACGCCTGACCGGCAACTTGCCAAGGCTTCTTTATCTGATTCCTTAAAAAATTCTCTTCCCAATCTTTATAGTCATCAATTCTTTTTACCATAATCTCAAACTTCAAGTTGTTCAATTGAAGCCCTCTTTGACCAGCCCAGAATGCTGTGTAACGAGAAATACCCTCACTTAGTTTTGAAGCTTCAACCTGGGCAGAAACTACTTTAAATGTCCAATTTACAAAGGTAGCATCCTCTAAATAAGAGCCCGGCTGACCATTCTCATTAATCATAGGCAGAAATTCAACTTTGTCTCCATCACGATAAACAACTGCAACAATATGGTTGTAATGCTTGAAATGAAAATCCATGAACACAGGATGATTTGCCAGTCCTAGAGTCGGTCTGGCAACATCTCTGACAAAGAATGAAAAAGCAGTCAACTCTTTATTTAAAATAGTTTCCTTTAAAAAACTTTTCTCTCTGATTTTTTTAAACAATAAAGAATTCAATGAAATCGTAAACTGCACAAGTACCAGGAGCACTAGTAATGATTTAAAGAAAAACAATTTCAATTCTCGTTTTGTTAAATTGTGAAGCAACTTAACATCAGAGTCTTGCTTCGGAATTATCGGAGGTTCATATCCACATGTTTCATCCGTGCATCTTTCATTGGTTCTATTGACAGCAATGTAACGATAAACGGCCTTTCCTAAATGTGAAATTCCCGGCAAATACAAAAGAAGCGATAAAGGCCATAAATAGACCATTGAGGAAAAAGCAGAGCGATATGTTTCATACCCTTTTCGAACATTTCCTGCATTGTCTACACTATGAATATCATTTAGTAAATCGGCCTCAGAAAATGACTTAAGTGCCGCAACCTTTCCAAACGATGATTGAACGGAAACAAATTCCAATCTTTTAAAGATGTCAAAATGCGACAAAACAATTACTGTTCTATTACACAATGGGCATTCTGCATCATAATAAAAAAACAATGTCTTCTTATTTTTCCTATTTAGTTCTATTGATTTCCAAAACGAAACCGGAACCATCAAAATATATAGGCCAACTACTCCTATGGCGAAATAAGGAATTGGAAACTCAAGTAAAATTCCCAAATGTAGTCCGACGCCTATTATTAATAATGGAACCCGCCATTTTTTGTTCCAAAATAAAAATAAATAAATAAATTCGAATGCAACTGTCAAATAACCAATGAACTTCATCAACCATTTCAGATTCAAAAATACAGATGTATCAACGTGAGTGATCATTGGCAAAGATGAAGGAAGCCACATTCCAAGACCTGACATCCAATACGTAGAAACAAATTTATATAAAATGGAATCACTATATATTAATGCATTGCATATAAATAATGGTAATAAATAAAAAAATGCGCTTACAGTATTCGGTGGCTCATATCTATATCGAGACGAGGAGTATTTCAATTTTTCAAATAACCGATCTATTGAAATCGCTCTGCTGATAGGTAAGAAAATGAATAGGAATGCCATTGTAGTATAGACATAATACATATGGTATGCGAAATACCCTGACATTCCAAAAAATACGACCGAAAGTACATAATTAAGAATAGTATTTATTCTTGTAAACATCCCAAAACAAAGCATCACAATAATTGCCAGCCACAGAATTAATCCTAAACCAACAGCAATTTCATTTTCATCTACAAAAGGAACCTTGTCGAAAATTAGGTGCCTGAAATTATACACCCTTAGCAATTCCAAAAATAAATTTATAAAATAAACGATACGGAAGATAGCAAAACCTCTTGCATCAATTTGTTTGTCATATAGACTAGAAATTTTAGATGATATTTTACTCAACATAATAGTTCTATACTTTTGTGTTTAAACTATCATTATTGTAAAGACCAGTTCCTTTTTCAGAATATACACCACCGCTTGGCAGATCTTTTTTAATTAGCGCTCCTGCTCCTACGATGCACTTCTCTCCTATTTTTACATTATCTCTGATCGTTGAATTGATTCCAATAAATGAATTTGAGCCAATAACAGATCGACCGGAAATACAAACTCCCGGTGCGAGAAAACAATGATCATTTACTAGCGAATGATGGGCAACAATTGCTCCTGACCACATCACGCAATTATTTCCAATACTTGCAAATGGTTCCACTACACAATTTGGAAAAATGAAACTGTTTTCGCCTATGGAATTTTCATCCCAAACGTTTGCTTTTGGACTAATATATTTTATGAATGAATAGCCGCGTAATTTAGCATTCAAATAAAGCCGCTCACGAACTGAATTAACTTTGTTTGGACCAATTGCGATGAGAAGCATTGTTTGATTTGCAGGTGCCTTACCTTCCAATTCTTCAAATGCGAAATTTGGTAAACCTTCAATTTCTGAATTACGAATAAAATCTCTTTCTTCAGAAAATGCAATTACATTGTATTGCTTCGACTCCTTCAAGAAGTGAAATGCAACCAATGCATAATCGCCGGTACCTACTATAATAAGATCTTTCATTCGCTTATTTAAAGACAACCATAGTAACTTCGTAGAGAGGATACGAATGGTCCAGTATAAAATTTCGCGACAAATTTTTCACTGCAAAATCCGTCAACTCATCGGGTGTTGGATAATACAATCTGTCGTATTTATAATCAACATGCGATGTCATACAATTAAAAATAATTGCAACGTTCGCCAGGTCGTACATTTTTTTCAGATTTCCATAAAAGTATGATTTCCATTCTTCATCAGTCGAACTTAATTTCGCATTAAATGTTCCCGAAGCAATTACGTAATCAAATTTCTTATCTGTATTCCATGAGAGAAGATCCGCTTCAATTGCAGAATCGTTACCAAAACGCTCATTGGTCAATTGCACCATTTCAGAAACAGCATCGAGACCAGTATATTGAATTGAACGAGAATGATCTTTTGTGTAATTTAAAAACTCACCATTTCCGCAGCCAACATCTAAAACACTTGGATGAGAAGAAAAATCTATATACCGTGAAATGATATCAAAACGCAAATATTGCGTATCGATATTTTTCCAATCCATTCCTTCTGCAGTACTGCCGAATTGTTTGATCTTATCACGATAATAGTTGATTGATTCAGAAAGAAAATTTTTGTCCATTAGCGGGCATCGTATCTCTTTCTTACGACTACAGTAGGTCGGTGTTTCGTTTCCATGTAGATTTTAGAGAGATAAATACCTATTAGTCCGATACAAAGTATGATCAAACCGCTCAGAAACCAGATAGAAACGATCAATGAAGGCCACCCGGTGAGCAACTTTTCGACAAAGAAATGTCTGAACAAAAGCACGACGATGAAAACAAAGGAAACAAAACTGATTAGTGCTCCAAAATAAAATACATAGATCAACGGTTTGTTGCTAGTACTTGTAATTGCATTGACCATCAATGCAACTTTTTTACTCAAGCTATATGTTGACGACCCTTTATCTTTTTTATCGACGAAAACCGGAGTTTGCTTAAACCCCACTTCCATGAATGTTGCACCAAGAAAAAATTCTTTTTCGTCATATTTAACAAGTTCTGTGACGTATTTATTTGTCATCAAACGAGCCATAATTATATTTTCAGGAATTGGTCGTTCAGCAAAATGATTGAACACTTTATAGAACACTTTACCAAAGATCTGCTCACTCCATTTACCTTTTCTGACATTCTGAATTCCATAGACGACATCGCATGGATCCGATTCCATTTTTTTAAAGAACTCTTCAAGCAATTCCGGTTGTTCTTCCAAATCGCAATCGATAAGAAAAACAAGTTCGCCCTTTGCTTCTCGTAGTCCTGCCATAATAGCCTTATGATGACCAAAATTACGAGACAATTCTACAACAGAAACATTTGGAAACTCATCGCGTAATTGCAATGCTACAGAAAGTGAATTATCCGGCGAACCATCATTCACAAAAATGAAATCGTATTTCACCTCGATTTGCTCAGCAGACTTTCGGATGCGAGCATAAAACTCGGGCAGATATTTTGCCGAGTGATACATCGTTGTAACAATATTAACTGTTTTCATTTCATAAACTTCTTTGCTTCCGGGCCTTGATTTAGAATTAGATCAAGGACGCTTACAGCATGTACAAATGGAGGGAAGAGTTGAGAATATTCCGGATAACCAGAATAATCCATCCAACTAACTTCAATTCCTGCTTCTTTGAATAGATCTTCTCTTATGTAATCTTTGGCTGACGGACCACTCAAATAATGTGTACCACCTGCTTGCAAGATCAAATCGATCAATCTTTCATTCTTACCTTCAATCAATTTATAATCGACTGAAGAAGTCAGAATAGTATTTATACCTAAATATGAATTGATAAGTTCGATAGCAGAACGATTAATTTCACTTAGAAATGGAGTCTTAATTTCCGAAAAAAATTTCTCTAGCGTATCCTTATAAATAGAATAAAATGGAGCTTTAGAATAATTTAATGAGATCGACTTCCAATGTTTTTCTGCCCAATTGTCTTGAGAAATTTTCGTCTCACTGATTTTCTGCGACAAGGTTTCTTGTCGGACAGGAATCGTCAACCAAATCGGACCACTTGCCGATTTAATTTTATTGCGATTTCGCCAATCATTTTTTGTGTACTGAACATCATCATAAAAAATGAATTCGTCGACTTGATTGATGATATCAAAATAACCTTTCCAGGGAATATAATTAGACTGAAGGATGGCAATCTTCTTCACTATTCCTTCTTTTTCTTTTTCGTTAAATCGAAAAGTTTTCTTGTAACTGACTTTTCATCTTCAACAACATCTTCATAGTAGCCGGCATTCGCTTTTGATCCATAGCCATAACCATATCCATAGCCGTAACCATATCCATAGCCATAAGCAACAGATTTCTTTGCAACAGCATTCAGAATAACTCCAACATTCTTTATCTTTCCTTCTGCATGCAACTTATGCAATGCATCTAAGTGCATTCTCCGGGTAAAATTTTGTCGAACAATATAGATTATTGAGTCAGCATATTTTTCCAAGATGAGTGGATCCGAAATTAATCCTAGTGGTGGCGAATCCAAAATAATGTATTCATAATTCGCCTTCAAATAAGTGAACAACTCATCCATCTTTTCAGTTAGTAAAAGTTCTGACGGATTAGGAGGCTTTGGTCCCGTTAAAATAATATCCAAATTGGATATCCCTGACGCTTGAATTATTTGTTTTTCTGTACTTGAGCCAATCAGGAAGTTCGTTACACCATACTCACCTTTTAATCCAAGGTGACTCATTGATTTCGGTTTACGTAGATCGAAACCGACCATGACTGTTTTCTTTCCGCTGAGAGCGAAAATAGCTGCCAGGTTTAATGAACAAAAACTTTTTCCTTCACCGGAAATTGAACTGGTAACAAGGAATGTCTTTGCTTTATTTTGTTGACGGACAAAGAACTGTAGATTTGTCCTAATAGAACGGAAGGCTTCAGCAATAAATGATTTTGAATTTTCTTGAATTACAAATTCATTTGAAGATTCGCTCATTCCAACCATTCCGATTACAGGAAATTTGGTGAGCTTTTCAATATCCGAACGATCCATTATTTTATCGTTCAACATGTTTCTAAAATACACAAAAGCTGCAGGAAGAATTAGACCCATGAACGCTGCGATCAAATAGATCTGCGACTTAACAGGGCGAATCGGATTAAAGGAAGCGGCAGCACGATCAATAGGTCGATTATCAGAAGTTGTTCCGGCAAGAACGATGGCAGTCTCTGCTCGTTTCTGCATTAAGTACGTATACAAATTCGCCTTCACCTCCATTTGTCGTTTGATATTTACGATCACACGATCAGTTCCCGGCAAGGTTGCAATATGTCCTTCGACACGATTCAATTGAGATGCTGCTTCAGCTTTCGAAGCTGTTAATCCGGCAGTAATACTTTTAATATTCTCGATCAAATCATTCTTTGTATTTTGAATGGCAAGAGTCAATTCTTGAATTCTCGGATTTTCTTCTGTTGCACCGGCACGCATGATCTCACGTTGACTTTCAAGATCGTTAAGTCGAGAGATCAACTTCAAAAGCAAGGCATCGTCGATACCAATAGATGCCGGAGACATCCCACTTATATTCTTATCATCTTCAACATACGTCTGAAGATATTGAAGGAAGCTAAGCTTTAGATCAATTTCCGATAAACGAATATCATATTCACGAGCACTATTTACAAATCCCTGAGCTTCTATATTCAGATCGGTAATACCTTTCTGCGAACGGAAGTCTTCAAATTCTTTTTCAACACTATTGAGATCTTGAGAGATCAATAAGATCTGCTCGTCAATAAACTTCAACGAGTTCGTGGCAAGTTCGTTTTTCTGATCGATGCTACTTTGCATCCAATTCTCAACAAGTTTATCTATAAAATCAACTGCTTTTGTCGGAACTCTGTCTTCAATATAAATATTTAAAATGGAAGACGATTTTGTTAGGACAGAAACATTAAGTAGTGATTGATATCTTTCAACTACACTCTCAAGATTTTGAACTCTGATCAAATAATTTCTTTTGTCGTACTTCGGATTATTATAAGCTCTCGAATTAAAAAATCCACGCTTTACAATTCTAAAACTTCCAAGATCGTTGTTGATCTGTTCATCAAAAGTATATATGCTACTGAATGTTTCTTTTGTTTTTGAATTTGAAATTGAAAGACGGAATTTTTTATCCGAAATAATATGTATTTCAATTGGGTCATTGAGCGCTTTTAGTTTGATCGAATCGTTGATCACTTTAAAAGGGCACTCCAGATATACTTCTCTGGTCTTTACATTCCCAACATAATAATATGAGATGTCAAAATTCAATGCTCTTACGGTTCGAGAAACCATCGTACGCGATTTGATCACCTCTATTTCGTTTTGAAGATTTCTGTCATCTTCAAATTCATTCATCGCATTGAGGATGTCGCCTTTTTGTCCGCCCGGATTTGCAAGCTTAATTAAGACTGTTGCTTTTGCACTATAGACAGGTGTAGAATACCATGCGTAGTAGTATCCAACCATCAATGAAAAAATAAGTGCAAGAACATATAAATACCAAAAACGAACGACATAATCGTGGAAGACTTGCTTTATGTTGACCTTTTCAGATTCAGCATTCAATTCTGAATTGGCGTAATTTTCTTCCGTTGACATTGAATGATTCTAATTACTAGTTTTAATAATTGCAAAAATAGACAGAAAAAAGGTGATGGAACTCATTATTAGTGGAACTGTCTTATAAAAATTCTCTCCTTGAATTCTTTTCTTTTTAGATGGCTCAATATATACGATATCATTTGTGTGAAGTGTATAAAATTCCGAAGTAAAAACTTCTCGCGAAGTTAAATCAACCAAATTGTAAGTTTTATATCCGGAGCTATCTCGTATTACTGTTAGACGATCGCGCATGCTAAAAATTGTAAAATCTCCGGCTAGCGCCATTGCTTCCGGCAATGTCATTTTTTCATTTTGCACAGTATAAATTCCCGGGCGCCCTACTTCACCTAACACTGTTACTTTGAAATTTCTTATGCTTAACTTAACGGATGGACTTACTAAATATTTCGCAAGTTTGCCGGCAACTGTATCACGCGCTGCTGCAGTGCTTAGTCCTACTATTTTCACAGAACCAATAAAAGGTATTTGGATTTCACCTCTTTCATCGACCAGATATCCGCTCAACAAACCGGTTCCCGTTTCCGGATTAGTTGAATAATTAAAATACTTACTCGCTTCCGGGCTTGTACTCGTTACATAGATGTCGAGGATATCATTTCGGCTTATAATTGGTCGATAAGAATCAATACTTAAGCTAGGAATCGAATCCGCAGCACTTGGTTGAAACTGAATAATTTTTTTATACGGTGTACATGAAGCCATAGCAAGCGCCATGACAATAAAAAAGAAAGAGATTCTTGTAAATTTCATCATTTTCAACACAATGCGAGATATTGGTCTCACAGAGATATCTACTACCATAAGCGGAAAAGGTTTCGACATAAACCTGATTTATGGCCCAAATTGACCAAAAAAAAAGAGGAGCCCAAAGTCGGACTCCTCTTAATTTAACACCCCGTAAGTTTAAAACTTATTGGATAATGATTGATTTATTTATCACTTCGCTATCTTCTGTTACTATTCTGACCATGTACATACCTGCTGCAATTCCTTCCAGATCAAATTCCTGAACGTTCATGCCTTCTGATGCATTCAGAATTGAAACCTTAAGAATTCGGCCCGTCTGATCCACAATTTGAAGAGTATATTTTGCATCTTTTTTACTATCGATACTTACATTGAACTTACCATGATTTGGATTCGGATAAGCTTCAACAACTAATTTATCAGTCATTGATTGTTCAGCTGCAGTACGACAAGTAATATTTGCAACTAATGTACGTGTACCTGATACACCACAACCATTGAATGCT
>JANOBV010000154.1:0-3213 GCA_031411835.1 Bacteroidota bacterium
CACATTCAATTACGTAACCCATCAAGCGTCATTCCGTCCGCACTAACATTGATTGATTAGAGCATTATTAATTCCAGGACGGATTGACGCTTGATGGCACGACTAATTTCAGAGTGTAAAGCTAATTTCCGCTTAACATTCGCCGAGCAGGGGTTGACAATAATATCCAACAAAAATATTTACTTTGTAGGAGCTGCAGGCAAACTGGTATTCCATATATTGCTATAAATTTTCCAATCGCCATTTTCCTTTTTCCAAATATTTATGTATTTCCCTTTGTCAATTATATCATTTACGCCATATCGTAAATAATATTTGCCTTCATCGATGAGGTAATCTTCATTACCATAAAAAGAAGTAGATTCTTCGCTAAATTCTTTTATTCCGTAATTAACCCATTCTGAATTAATCGTTGAAATAGCAACACGTCCAGTCACAACATCGGAATTTGGTGGATACGCTTTTGCATCCTGTGTGAAGATGTGATTCAGATACGTGGTGTCTTTTGTAATATGTGCTTGTGTAAACTTGTTAGTTTTTTCATCAATAATTTTTTTCATTGCTATTGAATCAAATATACCTCCACTATTTTTATTAGTGTCTTTGGGAGCATTGTTATTGTTAACACAACCAGTAGTTAATCCAGCACATATGATTGCCAGAAAATAAATTGAAACTTGTTTCATTTTATTTAGTTTTTAATTTTTGCCTACTCTATTCGCTTTTTGGCATCCCCGTTTATATTTAGTTTGTCAAAGTTAATTTCTTGCATTAAGTGATTTACGATGAAGATTCGCCGAGCGGGTCATCATCTCAATAAAATGGATGGACATTCATCACTCGTTACATTTTCAGGTCATATTCGGGTGACTTCATGTGCACGTAACTGATGTCGATTTATCCATGATTCTTCATTAGTATTCATTCGAAATATTTGCCCTAATGTGAATAAGGAAAATCGATTGGGTTGTTCAAAATCAGTAGTAGATGGCTGCAGAACATTTGACTCAATCGGCTCATCAAAATGTTCTACATCAAAAGCATGACCAATCTCATGACATATAGCAGATGGTATTGCATCATGAAAAATAAATATAGTATTTTTACTCATGGTCAAACCTAAATCATGGAAATTTTTTCCATCTTTCTTAAAAATATTTTTATAAGGTAAAAAGTAAATATTGAGCCTGTTAGGGTCATAGTAATTACTTTCTCTAAGTTTAAAGTCAAAATCTGGCTCGCCAACTACATGGGGTATTGACTCTTCAAAATGTTCTAATAATATCCTTACCGAAATGGCTGTAAATTGAATTCCGGTTAAATTGTCGATGAAAATCGAATTGATAGCCGGCAACATCTGAGTTGGTTCGGTATCCTGGATATTGTATTTTATAAACCAAAATTTCAGTGGAACAATTATCGGAGGTTTCAGTTGAATTCTAAGATTATCACCTGGTTCATCTGTCCATGGAGAATTTGATGAAACATACATGGCATTATCTTTTGAAAAGACAATAATTTCATCATTGCACGAAGTATTTAATAAGACATTTTCGATTTCGATTTCATCTGTTGTCTCAAACTTGACGTCATTTTTGCAGCCAGAGGATTCAAATTCTGCATCGAGCACAATGATAGCTTTATCATTGCCGGTGTTATTATTCAAAATAATTTTATCTTTATCGTAGAGATTTTTTGTTGCACCATTAGATGGCACTGGTTTGTCATCTGGAATTGGACGAACTGGTGAGCAGGGACTTCTATCACTTAAACAATTTTTGCAATGATCGTCACAATCAGTATTGTTACTGACATAGTATTCTGGAGCATCTTCATTGCAACTTACAATTCTTGGTGGACTATGTGCATTTCCTTTGCCGTCTTCATCAATATCTGGATACCATGAAGTACTCATGCCTTCATTATTTCCCAGAATGCAGTTATTATCCTCGTCATCACAACTTTCCTTGGCTTCGGGGTTAATCTTTGGATTACAATCATTACAATCTCCAACTCTGCTTGAATATCCAGAAGGCTCTGTACATCCTTCAATGGTGGTTGGTATACGAGTAGTTTCGGTTTTAATATCTAAGCTGGAAAAATTATTTCTTATCCTCCTCGAATGACATGGTTGAGCGTATTTTGTTCCCCATCCATCCCGATCACTATCTAAATAAAATGTCTTCAGCCGAGGTGATTCAACAGTAACAGAATTGGTGCGGATACAAAATGGGTTAACAAATGCACGAACGGTGTAGGTTCGAGGCGCCAAATTTGGAAATGTAAAAGAACCTCCAGAAGGAAGTTTATCAGTGACTGCTACAACATACTCAGTACCACCATTAGCTTCAGTGTAACTTAACTTTACTGTAATTCCATCGCAGCTATTTCCTGTAACTGAACCTTGAATTGTTCCAAAGTCATCTTCACACGTTGCTGGTGTTGAGTGAGCATTGATAGTTAAGTTACAATCTCCACCAATATTTTTACTATAGAAAGGCTGTTGATCACCTGAAATAGTTGCTGTAAGCAAATAACGATGCCCCTCCTGAAGAGCATCACAATTAAAATCAAAAGTTTGACCGGGTTCTAACAGACCTGATACACCAAACATATCACATAGGTCAATACCGATTGCGCTATTATTGGAATTAAGTTCATAACAATGAAAAACAATAGCTGCACGACCAATGCCTCCGGACTCAGAACATTCTTCCCGCGACAATAAGCGCCCTTCAATATGAAGCTGACCATTATTACCGGAGCATCCGGCTATGGTATTATTCACTACTGTAATTCTAGGAGGACAAGGAGTTTGACATTTTCCTATTTGCAGGAAAAAAATGTTTGAAATAATAATTAGGATGAAGCTAATTTTTTTCATACAGGTTGCGTTTAATATTGTTCATTCATTGTTCAAATGTATCAAGTTGGCTGTGTGGCCAAGAATGACGCGTAACAATTCCATTTCATAAACTAGTTTCTCCAAGCCCTCCAACTTGCCAACTTACCGAAACTAGCTGCACTTATATTAAAATTTGAAGCTGTAAAACTTCCGCTATCAATCAACGCCTGCTCGGTGGAATGTTAAGCGGATTTACCGACACTCTTTCGATTACGTAACCCATCAAGCGTCATTCCGTCCGCACTAATATTGATTGATTAGAGCATTACTAATTCCCGGACGGAATGACGCTTGATGGCACAACTAAT
>JANOBV010000155.1:0-10932 GCA_031411835.1 Bacteroidota bacterium
CCTAGGCCAAAACACTTTTTTTATTTTTTACTTTTCGACACTTTATACAAAGAACGGCTGTCATCCAGGAGGGAACTTTTAGGTTATGAAGTCAACTCCTAACAATATATAAACGCCACCCTTTATCGATTGAATCTCTCCATCAAACTAGGTACACTAAATCTTCAATTTTATCTACACCTTCGTTTGAGTATATCTACGGAAAGTAATCAATAACTATAGAAATTAATATAATTTAATTTTTAGTACTCTAAAAATCTACTTTTCATTCTCTTGACTTTTCTCTGCTACAAACCACGAAGCTAAGAACCCTGTAAAAGTTCCAAATAAACCCACTCCTGCTGTCATAAGAAATGCTGCTATTATTCTACCTTCTGTTGTCACAGGATATTTGTCCCCATAACCGACTGTTGTTATCGTAACATACGACCACCAAATTGCATCCTCCGCAGTCTTTATATTACTATTAGGATCATCTTCAACTTGCAAAATAGCAATTGCAGAAAATATAACCATAAGAACAGCAATTAATGAAACTGTTGTAAAAGCACCTTGCGTTTTTTTTCGGAATACATGATTTGTCAGATGTTTAACTGACCGAAACGCTCTAAGAACTCTCATTAAACGAATAAGTCGAAGTGTTCTTCCAATTCTAAATATGTCTACTGTTGGAATGCTTGAAACTAAATCGATCCAACCCCAACGCATAAACTTCAATTTATTTTCTGCCTTATAAAAACGTACACTGAATTCAAATAAAAAGAAAATACACACTCCGTTATCAATATAATTTAATACTCTATTAACTTCAGGTTGAAATTTAAAAATAGCACTGAGGACTAATGCTAATAGAACATAAATAGAAAGAACAATTACCAGCATATTTAAATAACTAAACTCTGATATTTTATTACCAGTTTCCGAATTTGTCATTTATCAATTAGGATTTGTAATTGAAGTTGGAATAGAACTTGTAGGTTTAACTTTTGTGCTGACTTTTTTTATTCCAGCTTTCGATTTACGAATTTTTACATGCTTTATTTCTTCAAGTTCAATTTCTTCAGCAATCAGTCTATTCAAAGCAATTTCTATTTCTTCATCTGAAAATTTCGACCGGTATTTTTTATTCAATGTTCTTTTAATAAAATTCATAACTGGTTTCGCAAAAAGTAATCCAGATACATTTTTTGGATCCAATGCAATAGTTTTTTGCCAAAGTTTATCCAATCCTTTTAGTAGGACGGAATCTCTATGAAGAAACTGAATAATTTCCATACAATTCTTTAAACTTTTCGGATCGCAAAGATCGACAGAGAAAATCAATCTGGATTCAATTGGCTTTTGAAATAATATTTTATAGAAATCAAATTGCTTTCCATTGGTAAGCAACGCCCATTCTATTCCTTCATTGGCGCCATAATTTATTGCTTGACGTAAATGCTTATCCGAAAGTGATAGTGAAAGCGCTTTCACTTCAACTAAAAAATGTCTTACCCCTTTTGTTTGAATTACATAATCAGCATATGTTCCTCTGATCATATATTCTGTTTTCACTTCATCGATTGCAGTAAAACCCAACACATCGGTTAGAAAAGAATTTATCATAAGCCTAGTTCCAGACTCATCAAGTTCTGTCATCTTACCATGTAAGAATTTCTTATTGTATGTTTTAAGTGTTCCATACAATTTTATTTTTTTACTTTTGGTCAACATGGATAGGACAATTTTAGTTTAGAAATGATCTCTAAAGCAATTTAGAGAATAAATGTAAAAAATTAAGTGTAAATTAACAGTAATTCCTTCCTTCTATTTGTTAAAATATTATCTGATTCATAGTGAATGTCAGGGAAATAGTCCTTGGGGTCTATCTCCTTCGTAAAACCAAATGGAATATTTTTCAGAAGATTATACTTAGTAATCAATTTTCTATTTTCATCTGTTATTAATTTAGAAAGTTTCCACGGTTCTCCCAACGGTGAAATACAATTATAAAGCAGCAATG
Source organism: Bacteroidota bacterium (assembly GCA_031411835.1). Classification (GTDB taxonomy): domain Bacteria; phylum Bacteroidota; class Bacteroidia; order AKYH767-A; family 2013-40CM-41-45; genus JADKIH01. The sequence goes on from JANOBV010000155.1 coordinate 2,003, forward strand.
CCTGTTCATGTGTTCCGAGTTGCGCCCTAAGAGTTTTAATGTAATCATACTTTTCTTTATAACTAAATAAGTTTGAGGGCTGATTATTTATATAATTAACAGATTGAAATAAATGTCTATAATAATGTCCAAGTCTAGATTGATGACCATCAAGCTTTAAAAATTTTTTATCCTTTTTTTCTCTAAAGCGGTTGCCATGTTTAGTTGATTCATGTGCGCTTATCAAGCCATTCAAACAACGGGATTCAAATTTACTGTAAGAATTAGGATTAGAAATAATATCAGCAATTCTCTTTTTTAGAAATTCAGTGGATGAATTATCAACTCCAAAAAAAATAATTATGTATGTTATTTGTACAGAGTTCTTTTTCCACTCCAACAGGTTCAATCCCGAATTTTCGAATTGATACCATTTTATAACCCAACCGTATAATTCATGAAATTCATCTTTAATATCAATAAACAAATTCCTTCCATGAATATCCTTAGAGTGCATTTCACTTACATTGTCTCTATGTAGTTTTATTAATTCGAAAAACCTAGTTTCAACTTGTTGTTTAATATTCGACAATCTTTGCACTTTTAAAGTTTCAAAAAGTAAGTATACTCCAATCAGAGCAACAATTGTTCCTACAAACCCGCCAATTATGTCACCATATTGGCCCCAAATTGCTGGGTCTATTGGACCTAAAGTAATTTCATTAGAATTGAAGATAAATTCAATTCCAAAAAAACAAGTGAAACAAATTCCAACAATTATTAATCTTTTGCCTAACTTTTCATAATCCATTATAAACTTTAATTAAAATAAAACGATCAAAATTTTTTTATTAAAACAATATTCTAATATTTTTCAGCACAATTCCAACATTTTAAATTTAAAAATACAATAAATAATTCATTTTGCATGTAAATGGTCAAAATTCGTCCAGTTGATTTATCACACCACCACCCCACTCATCACCCCCACAAAATCATCAAACAAATAAACACTGTCATGTGGCCCAGGAGCCGATTCCGGATGATACTGCACACTAAAAGCAACTCTGTCTTTAACTCGAATGCCTTCGATCGTATTGTCATTCAAATTCACATGCGTGACTTCTACATTTTTTGATTTGCGAACTTCTTCTTCGATCACCGAGAAGCCGTGATTTTGTGATGTGATCTCGCAACGACCGGTGATGATATTTTTTACAGGATGATTTATTCCTCTGTGACCGTTGAACATTTTATAAGTTCCAATACCGCATGCTTGTGCAAGTAATTGTTGTCCCAAACAAATTCCGAAAAGTGGAATGTTGTGTTGGAGAATTTCTTTGATGTGACTGATCACTTCAGGCATTGCTGCAGGATCACCGGGACCATTACTAAGCATAATTCCATCAGGACTCCAACTGTGAATGTCTTTGTATTCTGCATTCGAAGGAAAAACCTGAACGTAACAATCGCGATCCACTAAATTGCGGATGATATTTTTCTTTACTCCGAAATCCATCAGCGCTACTCTGCGTTTTGCATTCGGATTACCTACGAAATATGGTTTCTTCGTACTCACTTTCGACGACAACTCCAATCCGTTCATCGATGGTACTTCTTTCAACTTGCTTTTCAATACATCAATGTCGCTGATCTCTGAAGACACAATGCAGTTCATCGCGCCTTTAGAACGGATGTGACGAACGATAGCACGTGTATCCACATCTTCTATGGCTACTACATTGTTGCGTTTAAAGTACTCCTCTATCGATTCTACAGCCGACTTCCGACTGTATTGCAAACTGAAGCTTCGGCAGATCAATCCGGAGATGCTGATCTTGTCGCTTTCAACCTCATTGGTACTGATTCCATAATTCCCAATGTGAACATGCGTTGCAAGCAACATTTGTCCGAAGTAAGAAGGGTCTGTGAAAATTTCCTGGTAGCCGGTCATGCCGGTATTGAAACAGATCTCACCTGTCGATGTCCCAATTGCCCCCGCTGCAGAACCGTGAAAAACGGTCCCATCTTCTAAAAGTAAAATAGCCGGAGATTTGTGTTGGTATTTCATGATGAGAGAAGTTTGGCGAAGGTACTTATTTTCTTCTTTCGAGGGGCGGGGTGTTTATAAGTTGCATGTGTTTTCCAATAACTTGGGAACTTTGAACAAAAAAGTAGAAAAAATAGACACCTTAGCCAAACCAACAAGTTATTTAGAAATCCGTATTTTGCCAACCAAATAAAAAACCATGGACATTTCCTTCGACATAGCCCGCATCAGTCGCGGGACCCTTGAAAAATTTCTTAATAAATATTCGCTTGAACAGTTGAATAAAATTCCGCCAGGATTTAACAATAATTTGATCTGGAATATAGGTCACATTGTTGTTGTGCAGCAAATGCTGATCTACGGACTTTCCGGATTACCAATGATCGTTTCACGCGACATGGTCAATGCATACAAGCGCGACACAAAACCCGAAGGCAATGTTTCGCAAGAAGAAGTGGATGCGATCAAAGCACTACTTCATCATCCAATCGACAAAGCACAAGAAGATCTAAAGAACGGACTCTTCCAAAACTTCAATGAATTCACAACCCTCACAGGCTACACAATTCACAATGCAAAAGAAGCGATCACGTTTAATAATTTTCACGAAGGGATACATACAGGGGTGATGATGGGGATTAGGAAGTTTGTCTAGAAGGGTTGCAGGTTTCAGATTTTGCTTCGAAGGTAAGTTGATTAGGTTTTCAAAAACCTTTTCGAGAATTTTCAAATGTTTCGAAAACAAAAACGAACGCTTTTTCATTACCGACACCAGAGGGGTCGAATGTTTGTAGAAAAAAAACGTGGTAAATGCAATACCGAGCCAGGAGGGGTAGTATGTGATATGTTGTAGGTTTTCCGATATAAATGTTTCCACGAAAATTAATTTACGATTCCATGCCAATTCCCATTCGACCCCGATGTATTCGTTGTAATTTAATTATTAGGCCCGTTAGGGCCAGCCTCTTGGTAACCCCTAGACTATGCATGAGCGCTAAGCCCCTTTAGAGGCGCACTCTTTATACACACAGCTTTTTTCACAATTGTAAATGGGAATAAGTCGAATGCAACCAAAGTTTGCAGGAACTTTTTACTGGTGAATTAAAGGACACAAGTGTTGAATTTAAAGAGTGCGCCCCTAAAGGGGCTTGACTTGTTCGCGTTGTATAGTATTACCAAAAGTACTGCCCTAAAGGGCTTGTCACTTTTAAATGCATTTACTTATTACGAATTCTTGTGATCAACTTATTGACATTGCCCGGAGGGGTCAGCGTTTGAAAAATTAGTAATGCGAATTAGAATTGAGGCAAACATAAAACTTGCAAACCTGAAATCTGCAAACCTTCAAACAAAAAAAAGAGGACAGAACTTCCGCTCTATCCTCTTTTCAAATTTTATAAGTAACCGACTATTCGTCCGACTTCTTTTTCTTCGCTGCTTTTTTAGGAGCCTCTTCGCCTGCATCAGCTTTTGGTTTCTTTGCTGCTGCCGGTTTCTTTGCTGCTTTTGGTTCAGCTGCTTCATCAGTACCTTCAGTTGCTTTTTTCTTAGCACCACCACTACGACGAGTCGTTTTCTTTGCAGGAGCTGCAGATGCTTTTCCATCACCACCATAGATCGTGTTGAAATCTACCAGTTCCATCATACACATTTCTGCGTTGTCACCAAGGCGATTTTCAAGCTTGATGATACGAGTGTATCCACCCGGACGATCAGCAATTTTAGGAGCGATCTCACGGAACAATTCCGTAACAGCGTCTTTGTCTTGCAGATAAGAGAAGACAGTACGACGTGAATGCGTAGAGTCATCTTTTCCGCGTGTTAAGATCGGCTCAACATATTTGCGAAGTGCTTTCGCCTTTGCAAGAGTTGTGTTGATACGTTTGTTCATGATTAGCGAAGCAGCCATGTTAGAAAGTAAAGCCTTTCTGTGACTGTGCGTTCTGCCGAGATGATTGATTTTTTTACCGTGTCTCATTTTTCTATTCTCTTGTTGCGATCGCCGTTCTGTCCGGAGATCATACTAAATTATTTTTCCTCCGGATTATTTGCGATCGAGGTATTTACCGACATTCATTCCGAATGTTAGATTTTTTGAACGAACTAGTTCTTCTAATTCTGTAAGAGATTTCTTACCGAAATTACGGAACTTCAATAGGTCTGCTTTATTGTAAGAAACTAGGTCGCCCAAAGTTTCAACGTCTGCAGCTTTAAGACAATTCAATGCACGAACTGAAAGATCCATGTCAACAAGTTTAGTACTTAACAGCTGACGCATGTGAAGTGTGTTCTCGTCTAATTCTTCAGTAGGTGTTTTCTCTTTTGTCTCAAGAGTGATTTTCTCATCAGAGAAAAGCATGAAGTGATGAATCAGAATTTCAGCTGCTTCTTTCAATGCTTCTTTCGGGTGAATAGAACCATCGGTTGTGATCTCCATGATCAACTTTTCGTAATCGGTCTTTTGTTCAACACGATAATTTTCGATAGAGTATTTCACGTTACGGATCGGTGTGTAGATAGAATCTACTGCGATCGTTCCGATTGGAGCACTGCTGTTTTTGTTTTCTTCTGATGGAACATAACCGCGACCTTTATCGATGTTAAGATCGATAGTAAGTTTCACGCTTGGCTCCATATTACACAATACTAATTCCGGATTCAACACCTGGAATGCAGTAGTGAATTTGCTGATATCGCCTGCAGTAAATTGTGTTTTACCGCTAACACTGATCGTTACTTTTTCAGTATCTGTTCCCTGAATTTGTTGTTTGAAACGCACTTGCTTTAAGTTCAGGATTATTTCAGTAACATCCTCTACAACACCTTTGATGGTAGAGAACTCATGATCCACGCCTGAAATTTTTATTGAAGTAATTGCATGTCCTTCTAATGAAGAAAGCAAAATTCTTCTCAATGCATTACCGACGGTAATTCCATATCCCGGTTCTAGTGGACGGAACTCGAACACACCGTGACGGTCGTCAGAGTTAATCATGATCACTTTATCCGGTCTCTGAAATGCTAAGATGGCCATTGTATCGTTTGTCTTTTAGGTTTGATTAATTAAAAATGGAAAGAGATAAACTGGGAGAGTCTTTCCGGTCTCTTGAAATTGGTAAGTGGTGAGTAGTAAGTGGTGAGTAGCAGAGATATGCTTTGCTACTTACCACTTACTAATTACTACTTGCTATAAAGTTCGACAATCAACTGTTCTTTGATCGACTCAGGAATCATATCCCTTGATGGACCGCTAAGAACTTTGCCTGTCATTGATGCTCTGTCCCACTCTAACCAAGCGTGACGACTAGCATGTGAAGGAGCATGTGCTACGATCACTTCAAGAGCTTTTGATTGCTCACGAACTGCTACTACATCACCCGGGCGACAAGTATAAGATGGAATGTTTACCACTTTACCATTCACAGTGATGTGACGGTGAGATACAAGTTGACGAGATGCCATACGTGTTGGTGCTAGACCAAGACGGAAAGTAACGTTATCAAGGCGAAGCTCGATCAATTGTAATAAGTTTTCACCTGTTACACCACCTTTACGGGAAGCACGATCGAAAATTTTCGCGAACTGACGCTCTAAAATTCCGTACATGTATTTCACTTTCTGCTTTTCCATTAACTGGACAGCGTACTCGCTTTGTTTTGCACGTTTCTTAGTTTGTCCGTGTTGTCCGGGAGGATAGTTCTTTTTTTCAAGTACTTTATCCGGTCCGAAGATTGGCTCACGAAATTTACGTGCGATCTTTGAAGTAGGGCCTATATATCTTGCCATGGTAAATTATTTCTGATCTTTAATAAAACTAAATAAAATTATACTCTACGCTTTCCTTTAGGACGGCATCCGTTGTGAGGGATTGGAGTTAAGTCCATGATCTCAGTAACTTCGATACCTGATTGGTGAAGTGTACGAATTGCTGACTCACGTCCGCCACCCGGTCCTCTTACGAAAACTTTCACTTTACGAAGTCCTAGGTCGAAAGCCGCTTTCGCGCAATCAGCAGCTGCTAACTGAGCAGCATACGGAGTGTTCTTTTTCGAACCTTTGAATCCCATTTTTCCAGCCGACGCCCAGGAAATAACTTGTCCTGAATCATTCGTAAGCGAGATGATGATATTGTTAAAAGTGGCGCTGATAAATGCTTTACCGAACGCTTCTACTTTCACCACTTTTTTCTTAGCGGCTTTAGTACTTTTGTTTGTTGTTTGTTGAGTTGCCATGATGGTTGATCAATTACATTTTAGTTGCCTTCTTCTTGTTGGCAACAGTTTTACGTTTCCCTTTTCTTGTACGGGTGTTCGTTTTTGTACGTTGGCCGCGAACAGGAAGGCCATTACGGTGACGCATGCCACGGTAGCAGTTAATATCAATCAGACGTTTGATGTTCAACTGAGTCTCAGAACGTAGAGCACCTTCAACTTTTAATTCGTTGATGATTGTACGGATCTTTGTAAGTTGATCATCATCCCATGCGTCAACTTTAACGCTTTGGTCGATACCCGCTTCATTCAGGATCCGTTCAGCCGTTGAGCGACCGATTCCGAAAATGTACGTTAGGCCAATGACGCCTCTTTTGTGTTTTGGTAAATCAATACCAGCAATACGAGCCATTTATTCTTGGTTTGTTTGTTTTATTATTATATCAGATGTTATCTAAAATCTGTCAGGATTACCCTTGACGTTGCTTAAAGCGTGGATTCTTTTTGTTGATAACATACAATCTTCCTTTTCTGCGAACGATCTTACAGTCGACGCTTCTTTTTTTAATAGCAGGTTTTACTTTCATCTCTATTATTTTTGGTGAGTAGTAAGTGGTAAGTAGTAAGTGGATTCCTCACTCTTATTCACTATTTTCTATTCACTATTCGTTTTTGACTATTCCTTTTTAGTATTCGTTTCAATATTTGTATGTAGTGTTACTTACTACTTACCACTCACTACTTACTTATATCTGTAAGTAATCCGCCCTTTTGTTAAATCATATGGCGACAACTCCACTTTTACTTTATCACCGGGAAGAATTTTGATATAATTCATTCTCATTTTCCCCGAGATGTGAGCGATGATCTCGTGACCATTTTCCAGTTCTACTCTGAACATTGCATTTGACAATGCTTCAGTGATCGTTCCGTCTTGCTCTATGTTTGCTTGTTTTGCCACTCTCAGTTGGTAACTTTTGTATTTATATTATTCTTTAATGCTTCTTCAATAAACTTGAATGAACTAAGTATATCCGCTTCGCCTTTTCCTATTGCCACTGTATGTTCAAAATGTGCCGATGGTTTTCTGTCTGCAGTGCGAACTGTCCAACCGTCTTTCTCATGAACTACTGCTTTCGTTCCCATGTTGATCATTGGTTCGATGGCAATAATTAACCCTTCTTTCAGAACTAAACCACTTCCACGTTTTCCGTAATTTGGAACTTCCGGTTTTTCGTGAAGGTGACGACCAATTCCATGACCGACTAATTCACGAACCACTGAGAAGCCGTTTGATTCTGCATATTCCTGAACTGCTGAACTGATATCGCCAAGTCGATTTCCGACAATAGCATTTTCAATTCCTTTCAACAATGACTCGCGTGTTACTTGAAGTAACTTTGCACTTTCATCTGATACTTCACCGACTGCAAATGTATATGCAGAATCGCCGTAGAAACCATTTTTAAGTACACCACAATCCACTGAACAAACATCACCGTCTTTCAACACGTCCTTATTTGGAATGCCATGAACGACTTGTGCATTTAATGAAATACAAAGTGAATTTGGAAATCCATTATAATTCAAGAATGCCGGTGAAGCTTGATTGTCGCGAATAAACTCTTCCGCAATACGATCCAACTCCAGCGTGGTAATGCCCGGTCTGATAGCTTTCGCTACTTCAGCAAGGGTTTTGGCAACAAGCAAAGAACTCTCTCTTACTAATTCAATCTCTTCTTTCGTTTTATAAAATAGCATCTCGATTGATGTTATAATATTAGACAGCCGAAGCGGCTTGTGTACTTCTTCCTTTAATTCTTCCGGTCTTCATTAGTCCGTCGTAGTGACGCATTAATAAATGACTTTCGATCTGTTGTAATGTATCTAAAACTACACCCACTAAGATTAGTAAGGAAGTACCACCATAGAAGTGAGCGAAGTTGTTATTGATATTCATAAGAAGGGCAAACGTAGGAAGGATGGCGATGATCGCAAGGAAGATCGATCCCGGAAGCGTGATGCGTGAAATGACATCATCAATAAATTCTGATGTGCTTCTACCCGGTTTGATACCCGGAATAAATCCGTTGTTACGTTTCATATCATCAGCCATCTGATTTGCATTTACTGCAATTGCAGTATAGAAATAAGTGAAGAGGATGATCAAAGTAGCGAATACGAAATTATACCAGAATGATGTGAAGTTTCCGAATGTAGCAAGGATGCCTTGAGAAGCAGCTGCATCAGGGAAAAACTGTGCTATCGTTGCCGGTATGAACATGATCGCTTGAGCGAAGATGATCGGCATTACACCTGCAGCGTTTACTTTTAGAGGAATGTACTGACGTACTCCACCGTATTGTTTGTTACCAACGATCTTCTTTGCAAAGTTGACCGGAATTCGTCTGGTCCCTTGGACGAGCAAGATCGTAAATGCAATCACTGCACCGAGGGCGACAAGTTCAAGAAGTAGAACTACCATTCCACCGTTAGAGTTTGCGCGAGAAAGAACTTCATCACGGAAAGACTGTGGCAGACGGGCAATGATACCCACCATGATAATAAGTGAAATACCGTTTCCTAATCCTTTATCGGTGATACGCTCACCTAACCACATTACGAAGATAGTTCCTGCAACAAGAATAACGATTGAAGTGAACCAGAATGTGAATGGAGAAACGATCTCC
>JANOBV010000156.1:0-13865 GCA_031411835.1 Bacteroidota bacterium
GCTCCGGCATGTGTAGCACGAGGGATCGATGATCCTACAACATTACATACACCGAATATAGTTGCACCTTTTGATTTTGCTAATTCAATTGCTGCAAGTGTATCTGCAGTCTCTCCTGACTGAGAAATCGGAATAACAATATCATCTTCATAGATCACAGGATTTCTGTAACGGAATTCAGATGCATATTCTACCTCTACCGGAATGCGTGCAAGATCTTCGATCAGATATTCTGCAACCAACCCTGCATGCCATGACGTTCCGCATCCAATAATTACGATCCGTTTTGCATTCACAAATTTGTTTTCGTATTCTGCAATTCCGCCCATACGTAAGAAGCCTTTTTTGGCATCAATACGTCCACGCATACTATCCCAGATAGAACGTGGTTGTTCGTAGATCTCTTTCAACATGAAATGCTCGTAGCCGCCTTTTTCAAGCTGCTCTAATTTCAATTCAAGTTCATGGATGTATGGAGTCTTTACCTGATTCTCAATCGTCTTAACAGTTAACTTGCCATCTTTGATGTAAGCAACTTCGCCGTCGTTCAAATAAATTACATTGTTTGTGTATTCGATAATTGGTGTTGCATCGGAAGCAACAAAATATTCACCGGCTTCTTTTCCAACTCCAAGAACGATCGGACTACCTTTACGAGCACAGATCAATTCATTTGGGTTTTCTTTCGAAAGAACAACGATTGCATAGGCTCCGATTACTTCGCCCAACGCTAGACGTACTGCTTCATCAAGACTAACATTTCCATTCTCATGGATGTCTTCAATCAAGTGGATCAAAACTTCTGTATCTGTATCGCTATTGAATGTATGGCCACGTTTAATTAATTCTGCCTTGATGGAAGAATAATTTTCGATGATACCATTATGGATGATTGAAAATTTTCCTGATTGAGAATTATGCGGATGGGCATTTCTGTCATTCGGTTCACCGTGAGTTGCCCAACGAGTATGACCCATACCGATTTTACCGGCAACATCTTTTCCTTTCACGAAGTCGTTAAGATCGCTAACTTTTCCTGCTTTCTTATATACTTTCAGATCTCCATTTAAAATAGCAACACCTGCACTATCGTATCCACGATATTCAAGTCTTTGCAATCCTTTTATGATAATTGGATAAGCCTCGCGTTGGCCTATGTATGCTACGATTCCGCACATGGTGTGTAATTAATTTATTTTTGTGTAGTAAAGATTCAATTTCATTTTATAATTCGGATGTGTGCTACTACCAAAAACCACTTGATTCGATAACACTCCTGCGCCTGATACCACTATGTAAAAATCAGAATTGGTATAAGTGCCATCCAGGATTCCCTGAATTTGTCGTGCGATATTGAATGTATAAGTGTTATTAGTGGTGTTGTAAGAACCGCCAAAGTATCCTGATGATTCGTAATAATCAATCGGGAAAATGACTGTCCCATTATCTGCCCTTGTCGTCAAAAGTAATTTTGCCGGCACTGGATAATTTAGTGGAACATTTCCTTGGGGAGTAACAACAATCTCCGCTTTATTAACTACAATACTACCTTCATCGGTAAAATGTTTCAAATAAGGTAATGAAATCATGGTTTTAACGCCTCCATTTGCTGATACGTAACAAAGCGAATCGGTAGTCCCTGAATTTAACGAGGTTTCAACGGGTGTTCCGGTGTAATCATGAATAAAATTATTGCATCTAGCATTGGCTAGCGAGAAATTGTATTTTTTAGGAACTGTATCGTTGTGAAAATAAAGAGCGAGTGCAGAATTGAAGACATTGAAGTAGGAAATTGCACCTCTTCCAACAGGAGATGTTGGAGTCGCTTCAATTTTTAAGCCTTTAAAGTAAGCAAGCCAAAGTGCATTCGTCGTTAAATTAGTGGTCCCATTTTGCGCAAGTATCGAATCGCCTATGCTATTGTCTAGACGAATTCTTAAGTGAGGCGCTAACTGGTTTGATGTATCAGAATCTAAGACTACTTTTTTCGTCGGTTCTGGCAAAAATGTTTTTGTGCCAATCGGAGTTGCATCATGTGCAAATGATGAATACGCATAGTAAGTGCTATCAATCGACATATCAGAAGTCAAATGATAAACATTTACGGTCTGTGACTGAGTTGTGTCGCCATAATAACCATCATATCCTAAGATCAGAACCAATGAATCTATCACAGGCGTAGTTCCGAATGCCGGTGTTCCAGCTAAATTCACTTGCGTATAGATCGATGCCGTAGAAACACCGAAATTTGCATTGTTCATATTCCCAAATAAAGACTCAGAAAGTTCATCGGTTTGCAAAGAATCTTCGATCACAATTTTATTGATGATCGTGCTTGTATCGGAAAATACCGTTAGAAGTTCATCTCCTGATGGTAATACATCAACAGGAAGTGTTTCAGGATCGTTGCAACTTGCAAAAAGTAATATTCCTGCAAGAAGTGGCTGAACTATTAAAAAAGATTTCCCCCACCGGATGGTAGAGGAAGTCTTTATAGTTGATTTCGTAAGGTTCTGTAAAATTGTTTTTACAAGATTTCCTTTAGATGGGGAGACATCCGGAAATTTTTGATTCATGGTTTATTCTGCAAGAACTGGTTCTTGTTCTAAAAGTTCGTCATAAAAATCTGAGCACGCAGCAACAAAAGCACTTTCGTCTTCAAAGTTTTGGAAATCCAAAATTGGTTTTCCGGCTTTCTTCAGATATGCATCTAAAACTGCATTTTTACCATCATCTCCTTTGATAACTCCATCTGACAACTTCATCGCTGCTAGATTTACGTTGACCATTGAAGGCTCTTTGTAAAGTTTAGTGTCTTCAAGAGAAACACCGTCCATTTTCAACTTTTTCACAAGATTCGGGCTCATTGTATCGTCCAGATCCTGATAGTAAGAAGAATAAACAACATGACTGTTTTTAAACATCGGATCGTCTTTGTAGCCGGTCTTGATAAAGAAAGGAATCAGAGAAGTCATCCAACCATGACAGTGGATAACATCGGGAGCCCAACCTAACTTTTTTACTGTTTCTAATACTCCACGACAGAAGAATACCATACGGTCTTCATTGTCTTTGTGGAATTTTTTCTTCGCGTCGCGGAAGATTGATTTTCGCTGGAAATACTCGTCGTTGTCAATAAAGTAAACTTGCATCCGCGCACTCTGAATAGAAGCTACTTTAATGATTAATGGATGATCTGAATCGTCGATGATAAGGTTCATTCCTGAAAGACGAATTACTTCATGTAACTGATTTCTTCTTTCATTGATCATCCCAAAACGTGGCATGAATGTTCTGATCTCTTTTCCTTTTTCCTGGATTCCTTGTGGAAGGAATCTGGCAATTTTCGAAATTTCAGTCAACTCAAGGAACGGTGACATTTCCTGTGAAATAAATAAAACTTTCGCTTTCTTCATTCTTGAGATTGGATTTATAAATTTGAGGCGAAGATAGTGAATATAGAGCAGTTCTTCAAATCTGCAAGTGGTTTTAACGGACATTCAAGCAATTGGTGACAGTTAAAACAACAATAGGTGCTCTAAGTAGCTGATTATTAAGGAGGAATTCTTATCATTTTAACTGAAATGATTATTTAAAATAATATTTGATAATAAAAAGATGCTGATATACACAAAAGCCCTTGAAATCGCCGATTATTTGGCAATACAACGCAAATCAGGACTGAAACTAGGTTTTGTGCCCACGATGGGCGCACTTCACAAGGGACATATTGCTTTGGTAGAAAAGGCTAAACGGGAAAACGATCTGGTAATTGTGAGCATTTTTGTTAATCCTACTCAATTTAATAATCCGGAGGACCTAAAGAATTACCCAAAAACGCCGACAGAGGATCATAAAATGCTTGAGGCTGCCGGTGCTGACATACTTTTAGAGCCATCGGTAGAGGAGATCTATACACATGGTTTGAAATCAGGAAAAGAAGTTGATCTGGGAAAACTTGAAAAAGTGATGGAAGGCGCTCATCGTCCGGGACATTTTAAAGGGGTTGTACAAGTTGTTGCTCGGTTGTTTGACATCGTACTTCCAGACAAAGCATATTTCGGGGAAAAAGATTTTCAGCAATTGGCAGTCATTCGAAAAATGACAACTGAGTTAGGTTATGAAATTGAAATTATCGGCTGCGAAACGATACGCGAAAAAAGTGGTTTAGCTATGAGCTCGCGTAACATGCGATTGGCGAATGAAGAAAGAGAAACAGCTACACATATTTACAAAGGAATGCAATATGTCCGTGACAATTGGAAAATAATCGGACAGCAAGAAGCACTTAAGAAAGCGATTGACACGATCAATTCTCATCCGCCATTAAAAGTAGAGTATCTCGAGATCGCCGATGCAAAAGATCTTCAACCCATTTTGAATTCAGACGACAAAGTGCAAGCAAGAGTTTTTGCTGCTGTGTTTTGTGGTGCTGTGAGGTTGATTGATAACATGGGGATTTAAATTTCAGCCACGAATTCACGAATAAAAAAATAATTTATTTGTGAATTCGTGGCTAAAATATTAGTGTTTAAAAGATTAATGTTTCACAGCTCAAGAGACCTTATTGTAAAAATTACTAACTTCCCTAGCTAAACAACAAAACCATGTTCGACGAACTTCTCAAACTAGTAAAAGAAAATGCAGGCTCTGCAATTGTAGACAATCCCGCAATTCCAAATGAACACAACGATGCAGCAATATCAACTGCAACAACAGGAATTATGGATCAATTAAAGTCTGTCGTATCAAGTGGCGGAGTTGGCCAGCTTAAGGAAATGTTCAGCGGAGGAAATACTGCTAGCAATCCAATGGTAAAAAATATTGGTGATGGAGTTGCAAAATCGCTGATGAGCAAATTCGGAATCAGTAGCGAACAAGCAAATGGAATTGTTCAATCATTAATCCCAAAAGTTATGGGTTCTTTAGTAAGTAAAACAAATGATCCAAACGATAAAAGTTTTGAGTTGAATGGAGTGCTTGGTTCTTTGTCAGGTGGAGATGTGATGGGCAAATTGAAAAATTTGTTTTAGCTAATTCAAAAGGCAAAATTTTCATCACTGCCAATCGTGTAAGACAAACCATTACTCATAGTGTAAATTTCTTTTCCACTTAGGGGATCCGCATGATTTGATTTTTCGTAGATACTGTTCTATGAAAATCTCAATTCTTTGTATTTATATAGCCCTTATATTAAGTCAGTCTGATGTTTTTGCCCAAAACATAGACAATGTTAGTTCTTTGCGAAGTCATGTCTCTGAAAAGGAGATAAGGTTTTTTTATGACAACGATTTTTTTTCTGCACAGGATTATTATTACACTCAAGGAATTAATCTACAATATGTACATCCGATTCTTAAAGATAACCCAATCAATTTTTTATTAATTAAATCGGGAAATGGCAATAAAATTTATGGATTATCAATTGAACATAATGTTTTTACTCCGTCATCTATTCGTCACGAAGAAGTATTACTAAATGATCATCCGTTCTCAGCCTTCATGCTCTTGAAGTCATTTGTTAGAAGTAAAAATGAAAATACAGGTGATGTTCTTTCATCTGCGTTTTCAATTGGTTTCATTGGTCCGGCAGCATATGGAAAAGAAATGCAAACTTCGATACATAGATGGTTGAAAAATTTATTGCCACTTGGCTGGGATCATCAGATCCAAAATGATCTGATCTTGAATTATCAATTTAGCTATGAGAAAATGTTTGTCAGGGCTCCCGGTACTTTTCATTTAGCAGGAATAGCTACTCTTAATGCGGGAACATTGCTGGATGATATTTCCGCAGGACTGCAATTTAGGGTTGGTAAGTTCTACGAATCGTCCGATAAAAAATCAGCCTTTTATATTTATGGAAGAAGTCAGGTCTATTCTAATTTTTATGACGCAACCTTGAATGGTGGAGTATTCAACAACAGTAACGAGTATGTTTTGTCGCCAGATGAAATAAATCGTTTCACGGTTCAGCACACCATTGGTATCAATATTAAACTTCGGAAAATAGCTTTGGAGTATTTTCAATCATTCGTAACAAAGGAATTCAATTTGGGAATGAATCATCGGTATGGAGGTATTTCTATTGGGTATTGTTTTTAGTAGTTGAGTTTTTAACCATTAAAGCACAAGATCACAAGATCACAAAAGTCCACGGAACTATCGACACTTCCATTCCGTGGACTTTTGTGAACTTGTGATCTCAGTGTTTTAAAAAAATTAAAGTTTTTTAAATACAGGATAGTATTTTGTTTGTAGAAAATAAATCGAACTATTATTTTTTCAATACACTTGAAAAAAATAAGAGATTAAAAGTATCGCTTTTTCAATTTCCTCTCCTGTATTAAACCTTCCTAAAGAAAACCGTATCGATGCATACGCATCCTTCTCTTTCAAACCCATTGCAGTCAATACATGCGAAGGTTCGGGTAAAGCAGAGGAGCATGCACTGCCTGTAGCCATTGCAACAGTTGGTATTGCTTTCATGATCTCATCAGCTTTCTTCCCATGAAAAGTAAGATTAGAAGTATTCGGTAAACGATGTTTGATGTTTCCATTAATTGATGCACCAAGGTCACACATTGCTTGTTCTAATCGAGTGCGTAGAATTGAAATGGTTCCATTCATTTCCATTAACTCTTCGTAGGCAAGTTCACAAGCTTTTGCAAAGCCTACTATTCCTGGAACGTTTAATGTGCCACTACGCAAATTGCGTTCATGTCCGCCGCCATCGATTTGTGCGATCAATGTTACACGCGGATTTTTCCTCCTCACATATAAGATCCCAACACCTTTTGGTCCGTACATTTTATGAGCAGACAAACAAAGCAGATCCGCTTTTAAATCGTATACATCTGTTCTTATCTTTCCGCCTGCTTGTGTAGCATCGCAAAACAGTAGTGAGTTTTTTGCATGAACGATATCAGCGATTTGATCAATTGGTAAGATTACGCCGGTCTCATTATTAGCAAGCATTGCGCAAACAAGAATAGTATCGTTACGAATTGCTTTGTCCAAAACATCCAGATCGATCATGCCATCTTCCAAAACAGGAAGTATGGTAATTTCATGTCCAAGAGATTCGAGATGTTTGCATGTATCTAAAACTGCTTTATGTTCCGTTGCAATTGTTACAATATGTTTCCCTTTCGAATAATAAGCTTCTGCAACGCCTTTGATCGCAAGATTGATTGCTTCTGTTGAACCGGATGTAAAAATTATTTCATTGTCTTCAGCACTAATAAATTTTGCAATAGTTGCACGTGATCGTTTCACAGCTTCATCGGCAATCCATCCAAAAGCATGTGATCGACTGGCAGCATTTCCGAATTGTTGCGTGAAATACGGCAACATAGCTTCCAAAACCTTCGGGTCAACTTGCGTTGTTGAATTATTGTCGAGATAAACGATAGAATCCTTCATTTGAATGGAACAAATTTCTTTACTTTGGGCATATTTTCAACCCAAAATCAATGCAAAGTACAACATCATCTCATCATCACCACAATCACAAAGAAGAACATTTTGAGCAGTCGGCAACTGTTCGTGATATTGTAATTGGAATGGCCGATGGACTTACAGTGCCATTTGCCTTAGCTGCCGGACTAAGCACTGCAGTTTCGACTAATGGAATAATTATTACCGCAGGTTTCGCAGAAATTGTTGCGGGTTCAATTGCAATGGGATTGGGCGGATATCTGGCAGGTAAAACAGAGATCGAACATTACGATGCTGAATTGAAAAGAGAATATTCTGAATTGACTACTCATTACGATACTGAACGCAGAGAAGTGAAAGAGATCTTTGCCGGTTACGGACTTTCTCCTGAATCACAAGAGTTGATCATGTGCGAAATGGAAAAGGATCAAGATAAGTGGGTGGATTTCATGATGAAATTTGAATTAGGATTAGAGAAGCCGGATATCAACAGAGCCCGATTGAGCGCACGGAATATTGGTGTAGCTTATATAGTAGGGGGGATTGTTCCATTGACGGCCTATTTGTTTACTGCAACACCAAGCGAAGGATTACTTTATTCATCAATCATTACAGTGGTTTGTCTAATGTTCTTCGGCTATTTCAAAAGCAAAGCAACCGGACAAGATCCTATAAAAGGAAGTTTCAGAACTACGATGATCGGTGTATTGGCAGCAGCAGCAGCATATTTCTTCGCACATTTATTTACGAATTTATAAATGCGGGCAGTTATCACTATTCATGATAAAGAATACGATGTAGACTTTTCTTCACCGATAGATCTTTCAATTCCCATCATGAGTGGAATAGGAAATGTGAATGCATTTTACATTTCTCCTGTAACGTATGTTCCTTTTGAAATGGGAGGTTTTGTTGGCGATGTGAATCGAGGCGGAGCATGCAATGTGAATACGATTACAATTAATCCTCACGGAAACGGTACACATACAGAAACGGTTGGACATATTTCAAAAGAGAAATTTCCGATCCGAAACAGTTTGAGTAAATTTTTCTTCTTTGCAAAAGTGGTCACAATAATTCCTGAAAAAATTGACGGTGATTCTGTTCTAACTCTAGAATTATTAAAAACGTTTGAAATAAAAAGAGCGGAGGCATTGATCATTCGTACACTTCCAAATTCTCCGGATAAAAGGACAAGACACTATTTAGGAACAAATCCGCCTTACATGACAGCAGAGGCAGCATTGTATTTAAGAGAAGAAGGTATTCAACATTTATTGCTCGATGTTCCGAGTATCGACAAAGAAGATGACGGCGGAAAATTATCAGCGCATCATGCGTTCTGGAATTATCCGGCGAGTCCGAGAGTTGATTGCACGATTACAGAATTGATCTATGTTGATGATGAAGTTAAAGATGGTGTTTATCTTTTGGAACTTCAGTATGCGGCTTTTGATAATGATGCGAGCCCTTCGCGGCCGATTCTTTATAAGATTGCAGAGTAAAAAAGTCTGAACCTGGATTTATCTGATTTGTGGATTAGTCAGATCTTGGCGTTGGGGATTGTGGATCTAGATCCAGAAAATCCTAACATCAGATAAATCCAGGTTCAGACTTTTTACGATTTACGATTCACGTTATTATTTAGAATCGTTCTTAATAGCGATTTTTATCAAGAAAGCGAACTTTTCAAATGCGCTTTCAAACTGCTTAATAGTGAAATCGTTTGAAATAAAAAGTTAATAAAATATTTATTGTGTTGATAACCACACGTATTAGTTTTTAAATTTTTTTTCCGAAAAACTTTTTAGAGTTGTCGATTGTGATAAATTTGCACCCGTTCGAAAAAACTGACAATTTTATGACTGCTTCCGGTCGAAACCCTCATTTTCTGAACAGTATTCCTCCGTTTGTGCAACGGACTAACAAAAACAACATGAATTACCCTTACATCACCCGGTACTTTGCGTTTCTAATTTCGATATTCTTCTTGACATTATTCAATGTCAATTCAGCGTCAGCTCAAGATGGAGAAGCTCTTTTTAAAGCAAATTGTACTTCTTGTCATGCCGTTAAAGATAAAGTAATCGGTCCTGCATTGGCCGGTGTTGAAACCCGTCACACAGAAGAATGGTTGTTAAAGTGGATCAAGAATTCACAGGCAATGATCAAAAGCGGTGATGAAGCTGCTGTAAAATTATACAACGACTACAACAAAGTGGCCATGACATCTTTCAATTTGAAAGATGATGAGATCAAAGCAATCTTAGCATACACGAAAAAAGTTGCTGAAACTCCTGATAAAATTGCCGGACCTGTAGTTGATCCGAATCAACCGGTTGAAGAAAAACCAATTTGGCCATACTTACTTATTGCAATCGTTTTACTTTATTTGATAGGCGGAGTACTTGGTAAAGTACAAGGGTCACTTAAGCAAGCTGTTCGTATAAAAAACAATGAGCCAACTCCTGTTCCTGTACCAACAAAAGTTCGTAACCGTGAGTGGATTCGTCAAAACAAAAAATTAATTGCTGTAGCAATTTTAGCACTTACATTAATCGGTAGTGTTAAAGGTTGGTACACTCTTCAATCGATTGGTATTTCTCAAGGTTATACTCCTGACCAACCAATCAAATATTCTCACAAACTTCACGCAGGTAAATTACAGATCGCATGTGTGTATTGTCATGGCAGTGCCGAGCGCGGTAAAGTTGCAGGTGTACCTTCAGCAAATGTTTGTATGAACTGTCACAAATACGTGAAGAAAGGTCCTGAAACAGGAACAGAAGAGATCGCAAAAATCTACAAAGCATTGGATTATGATGCTGACAAGGGAACATATGGACCGAATCAGAAACCGATTCAATGGGTACGTGTTCACAACCTTCCCGATCTTGCTTACTTCAATCACGCACAACATTACGTAGTAGGTAAAATTGCTTGTCAAACTTGTCACGGTCCAATTCAAGATAGCATGACTGTAGCAAGTCAATACTCTCCTCTTACTATGGGATGGTGTATCGACTGTCACAGAAAGACAGAAGTGAAAATGGCAGGTAATCATTATTACGATAGTTTGCATAAAGATTTAGCGGCGAAAAATCCGGGCGATTCTACATTCACAGTTGCACAAATTGGTGGAACAGAATGCGCACGTTGTCACTATTAAGAATATATAATTAAGCGGTTAAAAAAGAATTACCATTAATATCCAACAATGGAAAAGAAATACTGGAAAGGTGTAGAAGAACTTCGCAATGATGCAGAGTTCGTGCGTTTAAAAAACGACGAGTTTTACGAACCTATTCCTATCGATGAAGCTATAAATAAGAGAGCAGAAGACATTACAGTTACGCCTCGTCGTGACTTCCTAAAGTTTTTAGGCTTCAGTGTTGCAGCAGCTTCTTTAGCGGCTTGTGAAGCTCCTGTTCGTAAAACGATTCCTTATTTGATTCGTCCGGATGAGATCACTCCCGGAATTTCTAATTATTATGCGTCTACTTATTTCGACGGATATGATTATGCAAGTCTTGTTGTAAAAACTCGCGAAGGTCGTCCAATCAAGGTTGAAGGAAATACACTTAGTTCAATCACAAAAGGAAAAGTCAATGCTCGTATTCAAGCATCTGTACTTTCTTTATACGATAACGTTCGTTTACGCGGACCATTAATGAATGGAAATACTGCTAGCTGGTTTGATGCAGATAAAGCAGTTCGTGAAAAATTAAATTCAATTGCTGCTAAAGGCGGAAAGATCAGAATTCTTTCGTCTACAGTGATCAGTCCTTCGACACTTCGTGTGATCGGAGATTTTACCACAAAATATCCTACCACAAAACATATTCAGTACGATGCCATTTCATCATCAGCCATTCGCCAGTCAAATATGGACAGCTTTGGAGTGAATGGAATTCCATCATACATGTTCAATAAAGCAAATGTAATTGTCGGCATTGAATCTGATTTCTTAGTAAACGGAATTTCACCAATCGAATACGCTGCTCAATATGCTGAGACACGTAAATTGGATGGTGGAAAGAAAGCAATGTCACGTCACTTCCAATTAGAAGCGGCTATGTCTGTTACAGGAAGTAATGCTGATGTTCGTATCGGTGTAAAACCATCTGAACATGGAGCTGCTGTTGTTTCATTACACAATGCTATTGCATCGAAATCAGGTGCTGCTGCAATTGGCGGAGGTATTGATGGTGAATTAGCAGGAAGAATTGAAAAAGTAGCAGAAGAATTATTGGCGAACAAAGGAAAGTCTCTTGTTGTTTGCGGTATTAACGATGTTGCAGTTCAAAATATAGTAAATTCAATTAATGTGATGCTAGATAACTACGGCAACACAATTGATCTTACAACTACATGTAATTTACGTCAAGGTAATGATGCAGAACTTGCAACATTAGTTGACGAAATGAATAAAGGAGAAGTAGCAGGTTTATTAGTTTACAACTGTAATCCTATTTACACACTGCCTGATGGAAAAGCATTTGCTGAAGGTATGAAGAGAGCAGAACTTACAGTTTCTTTCTCTGATCGTCCTGATGAAACTTCTGTCCTTTGTCAATTTGTTTGTCCTGATCACCATGCATTAGAAAGCTGGAACGATGCTGAACCTAAAAAAGGTTTCTACTCAGTTTGTCAGCCTACAATTGCACCGTTGTTCAATACTCGCCAATTCCAGGAAACATTATTGGCATGGACAGGTGCTCCTGCAGTTTTCCATGATTACATGAAAGCTTCTTGGTCTTCTATATTGCCAATGGGTATGTCATGGGAAAAATTCTTACAAGATGGAGTTCTTGAAAATACAGGAGCAACTGCAGGTAAGTTCACATCGAAAGCAACTCTTACTGCACCTTCAGCAGGAGAGAAAGCAGCATTTGAATTAGTAGTATATGAAAAAGTTGGATTAGGAAATGGGCTTCAAGCAAACAATCCTTGGTTGCAAGAATTACCGGATCCAATCTCTAAAATAACTTGGGACAATTATTTAGCAGTATCTCCAAAAGATGCTCGTGAAAAAGGTTGGTCACAAGGAAATATCGTTTCTATAAAGAGTGGAAATGTGAGTGCAAAAGTTCCAGTTGTTATTCAACCGGGACAAACACCGGGTACAGTTTCTCTAGCCGTAGGTTATGGAAGAACTTCAGCAGGTAAAACAGCAGATAAGATCGGTGTGAATGCGTATCCGTTTGTTACGATGTCAGCAAATGCTCTTCGTTATTCTGCTCCGGTAGAAATTTCGAAAACTGTTGATGATGATTATCTTTTTGCAGCGACACAAACTCATCACACTATGATGGGACGTGCAATTGTAAAAGAAACTACTCTTGAAGAGTTCATCAAAAATCCGAATGCAGGTAATGAACCTGAATTGCAGGAAGTGAAAGCCGGCAATGATATCAAGAAAGAGAGAACAGAAAAAGTTACTCTTTGGAATGAGCATGAATTCGGAAATCACCACTGGGGATTATCAATCGATTTGAATAGTTGTATCGGTTGCGGCGCTTGCGTTGTAGCGTGTACAGCAGAAAATAACGTATCAGTTGTTGGTAAAGACGAAGTAAGACGTAGCCGTGAAATGCACTGGATGCGAATCGATCGTTATTACAGCAGCGATGCTGATCCGAAAGAACATGAGTCGGGTGACAATAAGCTGATGGAAATTCCAAGTGACATGCCTAAGGTTGTTTATCAGCCTGTAATGTGTCAGCATTGTAATCACGCTCCATGCGAAACAGTTTGTCCGGTAATCGCGACAAGCCATAGCTCGGAAGGATTAAATCAGATGACGTACAACCGTTGTGTTGGTACACGTTACTGCGCGAACAACTGTCCATACAAAGTTCGTCGCTTTAACTGGTTCCAATATTCTGACAATGCGAAATTCGATTTCAATACTAACAACGACTTAGGTAAAATGGTATTGAATCCGGATGTAGTTGTTCGTTCACGTGGAGTAATGGAAAAATGCTCAATGTGTGTTCAACGTATTCAGGAAGGTAAATTGAATGCAAAGAAAGAAGGTCGTACAGTGAAAGAAGGAGAAGTGAAAATGGCATGTGCCCAAACTTGTCCTACGAATGCGATCACATTCGGAGATTACAACAGTAAAGAAAGTGAAATCAACACAATGTGGAAACCGGAAGAACGCAGCTACCATTTACTTGGTGAGTTGAACGTTCAGCCAAATGTATTCTATCAAACGAAAGTTCGTAATGTAGAAGAAGTGGCAGAGGTACACACAAAGGGTGAAGAAAAACATTCATAAGTAGTAACAGTTTTAGCTTGACTAATATAAGATCATGAGCGGTAATCATGAAGCGGTTGTTCGGGACCCCTTAATTCTCGGAAAGAAAACCTACCATCAGATGACAGAAGATATTTGTCGTCCGATAGAAGGAAAGGCAAAT
>JANOBV010000157.1:0-4394 GCA_031411835.1 Bacteroidota bacterium
CAGATCCAAGAGAATATGAATTCAGTGAAATCGATAATCAACCTTTGTATCGTCGTCTCCCTCGTACGGAAGATTTCTTTACACTATTCGAATTTTCTGCAAAGTGGGATCCTATTCCAACTATGCTTTGTCAGAATCACGAACAAGTGATCAAAGGTTTTATGGGACAAACAACTGCATTCAGAAAGAAATTTATTAAATCAGATGTTCTTGTATTAGGCGAAACAAAAGTTGAAAACGAAGCTCGGTACATCCATGGCGAATATGGAAAAGGTACTTGGACTTTTTACGGTGGACATGATCCTGAAGATTACCAACATCAAGTTGGAGATCCGCAAACAGATCTTGCTCTACATCCAAATTCTCCCGGCTATCGTTTGATCTTAAATAACATTCTTTTTCCGGCAGCGAAGAAGAAGAAGCAAAAAACGTAATATATTAGTGAAATGAAAATGGTTTAAGGCGTTTAAATGGTTTAAGGTGTGAGTACACTTTAAACCATTTAAACGCCTTAAACCATTTAAACGATTTTAAGTAATATATTTCAAATTAAATATTAGGATCTACGACTGATCAAAGAAACGCCACGCAATCCCAAACCTCAAAACCATTCCCGGCTGCGGATAATGTGGAACTAAAAAATAACTTTTCTTTCCAATATTGTCGCCAACATTTTCCAGTTTTATAAATAATTGCGCTGACTTGATCTTTGCTCGAAAGAAAAGATCAGCTCTCAGATAACCGCCCGTTTTAATTTCATTCTGTAAATAGAATAATGCAGTTGACGGCATAAAGTCATCGGAAAAATAACTTGAACTAAACGTAAAATTCAATCCTGTGCTACTTAAAAGTTTATTCTTTAAAATTGCTCTTTCATAGTACAACGCATGTTGCGAAAACAATGGTGATAAATGAATTCTATTTTCATTGTCGTTTTTCTGAATTGAAACTGAATTCAGGAAGTAAATCGATTTATACCTGAAATTCTTTTCTATTTTCAATTGATCAATCGTCAGTTTATTTCCAAGCTGAGCAGGAATAGCAGACTCGTTTATATAGGTGGCATTTTCAATCTGCTGGCGAATTGCTGAGATTGTCAATTTGTATTTGCTTAATGAATAATTAAATTGAATGGAAGTAGATTTTGTTTTTGTCAGATCATTTTCCCAAATGAAGTTATTGCTTTTATAACTCAACAAATAATAATCAGGCGATTGTTGATTTGTCGTGAACTTTCCTCCAAATGAACCGAAAGAATATTGCTTCGTGTTAATTTGTATTTCGCCAATATAGTTGCCATTGTCGCGCCCACTTAAAACATATTTAGCTAAAACAATTGCATTGAAATCTGAAGAATCATATTTAGAAATTATTTTTCCTGACAATGCTAAATTATCCCATGAGTGTTTTTCCGTCTGCTCATATTTTGTTGACTGGTGTTCAGCTGCAATTGACATCGACCAATTTCTGAAGAAAGCAGATTTCCGCAGTTGATCTGCAGGAAGAATTACGGCGAATTCATTTGTCAATACATCTGCATTCGATGAATCATAAGTTGATATACCGGAAAAGTAATTGTCGTAAAATGTACTGTCTGTTGTCGGATCTACGTATGCAAGAGATGATCTCTCAAAAGTAACCTGATAATTAAATCGTATTGCCGGAATTGAAATTACCTTGCCTACTGAATCTAATTTACTTCCTCCAAAATCATAAAACTGGTTCAAATGAAATCGCTTTGTTCGATGATTTTGATAAGCATCTGTAATTCGCCAAGCAAGACTTCGGATTGCAACATTGTCGACATTACCATAAAGATATGCTGAGTCATTTGACAATCCGCCGTTCATTTGATTCTCAATATCTTTCCAATAAGCATGAGCAAATAAATTGTACTTGCCATTGTTAGAGCGGAGTGTAGTGAAAAGTAAAAAATCACCTTTGTAAGTGTCGCTATTGGCCATGTAATCTTTTACACTCGACCGACTGAATGAAAATCCGATGTTCCAGATCTTGAAAATATTCTGCGAATGCAAAATACTTATCGCTTGATCTTTGAACGTTCCATTATTGTATTTCAACTCTGTAAACTTTTTATTGACATTGAAATATTTTACACTCTCAAGAGATGTAGTGTAAAGGTCATAACTTCTAGACATTGTTCTGGTATAGAGTTCACTCATGTTTATGAACCATTGTGATTGTGCAGCACTTCCGGGAACGCCCAAATAATTAAAATTATTATCAGCCGCACTATTGACTCTATCTACCGAATAAAGTGAAGTATCAGGTCGTTGAAAATTGGGGTTTCCATCTCTGAAATCTAGTTCGTGAATAAAGCGTATAGAAGTTGGAACAGTGACTGAAGCGCTATCGGAATTTGAAGCAAATACATTGATTTGCAAAAGGATGAAAACAAGAAGAGTGAAAGCCTTTTTCAGACGCATTTAGACCTTTTTTACGGCCTCGAAGGTAGCCAAATACTTTGAATGAACAGGTGTCTGAATAAGGTTATTTCGTTTCGTCTGGCATAACAATGGCCATAATAATATAAAGTAAAACTCCACTTCCAAATAGTAGAACTCCTGCAACGAATAAGATTCTGATGAAGGTTGGATCCTGATCAAAATAATCTCCAAGTCCTCCGCAAACACCTAAGAATTTTTTGTCTTTTCTGACGAGTCTTTTCTTCATTTTAAATGATTTTGAAGTAAATTTATGACTTTATTTGTAATTCCAAAATAATGATTTGCTCCTTTCTAAAAGAAAGCGTGCGCCAACTTTATGAAAACTTTTTTACAGGATCTTGCTTTAGAAATAAAAAACAATTTCAATGAAAAGACCGGCGAGTTATGCTTAGTATTTCCAACACGAAGAGCCGGTTTGTTTTTTCAAAAGGAACTTGCACAACTTTACGATGGGCCGATTTGGTCACCAAAAATATTCTCCATACAAGATTACTTATTGAAACTTGCCGATGCAAATATTCCTGATCAACTAACATTGCTCTTTGAACTGTATGAAGTGTATCATCGTTATTTTCCTAATGAAGAGTTTGATGCATTTTATCCGTGGGGAGAATTGTTGATCAAAGATTTTGATGACCTGGATAAATACCTCGCACCTGCATCAAAAGTGTTTGCTACTGTAAACGATCTTCATCAGATCGATGCCGATTTCGGTTTGCCGGAAGAGGACATGGAGCGGCTGAAACATTTCTGGAGAAATTTTTTCGAACATGATCTTTCTAAATTAAAAACAGAGTTTGTTAATACATGGAAAAATCTAAATGATATTTATTCTGAATTTAGAAACCGTTTGAAAGAAAAAGATTGGGCCTATGAAGGAATGGCCTATCGCCATCTTGCTGAAAATGTAAGTATGGAAACTTTCAAATCCATGAGCGAATTTTCTCATACGATCTTCGCAGGTTTCTATGCTTTGTCGCCTGCTGAAGAAAAAATAATGTCATTCCTGATTGGTGAAGGCAAAGCAAGTTCATATTGGGATACGGATGCATACTATACAAACGATCACGGGCAAGAAGCAGGGAAATTCATTCGTGAAAATCGGCTGGTGAAAGATAATTACAAATGGAAGTCTGAACATTTCAATGACATCCGTAAAGAAATCGAGTTTGCCGGAATACCACTTATGGTTGGACAGACTCGCTACGCCGGACAGATCTTGCAAGAGATGATCGATAAAGGAAATTTCATTCCTGAAAAAACAGCTGTTGTTTTACCGGATGAAAAACTTTTGTTCCCTGTTCTATATTCAATTCCTGAATCTGTCGAAGATATTAACGTAACAATGGGTTATCCGCTTAAGCAAACGCCGCTGTATAATTTATTCGAAACACTGATTGCTCTTCAGAAAAATGCGCGCTTGGAAAATGATGGTAATTATTCATTCTACTTTCGTGACGTAAAAAATGTACTTGACCATACTTATATCAGATTAGTAGGAGGAAAGTCTATTACAATTTGGCTCGAAAAATTGAAGGAAAATTATATTCGAATCTCCTCGAAGAAAATATTTGCTGACTCAAATAGTGAACTTTTTAAGATCTTGTTTACTATTCCAGCAACAATTGAGGAAGTTTTCAGTTGGTCGCAGAAAATCTTACGAATAATTTTAGAAACAATGAGCGCACAGGAATTCAGATTTCATCGATTAGAATCCGAATTCATTTATACATTTTTTACTCAGTTGAAAAGGTTGGAAGACATCTTACTAAAGCAACATGCGAAACCAACAATTTCGACATTCTGGAAGATCTTCAAAGAAGTAACGCAGTCGATCAGAATTCCATTTTCCGGTGAGCCATTGAAAGGACTTCAAGTAATGGGCTTCTTGGAAACACGTGTCTTGGATTTTGAAAATGTGATCTT
>JANOBV010000158.1:0-29066 GCA_031411835.1 Bacteroidota bacterium
TTTTAATTAAATATAAATTATTATATGCCCTAAAAGCCCCATCTGTGGCTTATTTCAAGAAATCCACTGTTTAATTAAATTTATTTATCATTTAATTTTAACAATTACTTCAAATAAAAAATATTCACAGTTAACTTGAAATACAATACAAAAAACTGAAAATAAAATCATAGAAAAAAACACACTTCATCCAATCCAAAAATAAAAAATTAAACGCAAGGTATTTCGTAATTACTTTCGACTCCTTTCACTTGTAAGAAATTCCGGAAAATCGCGAATCGAAATTCGTGAAACGTAATTCGAATTTGCTTTGTAGCATCCTTCGCAATAATGTTCAATCAGTGCCATCCTAAGCACCACAACATTCCACTGTGCGCACAGCGAAATCCAAAATCCGAATTCCGAAATCATTTTTCATCCCGATAGCTATCGGGATTCATTCTCTCTAGTGGTGCTTCTTCGTAAACAACCTCTTAAAAAAAGGCTCCCCCCTATTTTCATTGTAACGCTTC
Organism: Bacteroidota bacterium; assembly: GCA_031411835.1. GTDB lineage: Bacteria > Bacteroidota > Bacteroidia > AKYH767-A > 2013-40CM-41-45 > JADKIH01. Next base: position 513 of record JANOBV010000158.1, read on the forward strand.
GCTTTCCTCTTGCTTTTTTTCATCATCTTTTTCGTATTCTTCGCCTGGAGCTTTTCGTGGCGCTTCTTCCCTTTCTCAATTCCTTTCGCCGTTTCTTTCCGTTGCTTTTCCTTTTTCTTATCGGCCTTTACTTGTTGACTCGTCCCACTATTGGGCTTAGGAGAACGCGCATCTACATCTTGCGCAAAAGCGATGGATGGCATAATAAATAGTGCCATTAGAAATAGCCCTTTAAAAATTTGTTTTTTATACTTCAACATACGGTAAATCTATTTGCTTACAAAAATTATTAATTCGGCAATGAATTACTTTTAACGTAACATCATCAAAATTGTTGTCGCAATAAGATTAGCTTTTTAACGTAGAATCAAAGGCTCTACAAAATTTTCGCTCTGAGAAGTACAAATTAATGTATAAACGCCTCTTGCAAAAGGTGAAACATCAAGTTCAAATTTATTCGAATTGTTTTCATCAAATTCTATTTCTTGTTCAAGAACTATTCTACCTGAAAGATCCAAAATTTGAACTTTGATCCTACGTTCGCGATTTTGCTCACCAAGAATTGTAATTTTATTGTTTGCCGGATTAGGAAAAACTACAAATCCTCTACCATTGAATTTTACAGGAACAATATCTGAATACGAATATTGACCATCGAAATCTGTTTGCTTCAATCTATAGTATGAAAGTCCTGAAAGTGGAGATCTATCCATATAAGAATACTCTCGTCTGTAAGTAGAGTTTCCTGCGCCATCAATGATCGCTATACCTTCGAAACTTGTGGCATCTACACTTCTTTCCAAAGTAAAAAAATCATTGTTGATTTCGCTGGCTGTGCACCATTGTGTCTTTACTGAATTTTCTTTTGGCGCTGCAGTAAATGACAATAATTCAATTGGAAGCGGTGACGCAGTGATGGTTGCGCAAATGATTTTTAGATTCACTCGTCCACAAGCATCCGTAATTTTCAACTTAATATTATCTAATGTATCTGTCGTTCTAAATGGAGGTGTGTATACAGCATTCGCAGTATTCCCATTTGTAAATGTTCCACCAATTGAACTCGACCACTGATAAGTATATGGCGCAGTACCCGAAGAAACCGTTGCTGAAACAGAATAAGGATACGTAGAACCCATTGGTGATGGAACTGTTGTAGAACAAGAAAGTCTTTTTTGTTTTCCTGTATACAACAAAAAATTAAAATATGCTCTTTGTGCTTGCACTCTTTCTGCAGCAGTACCCGAACCATTTAAATTATGACCCGCTTCATACATTACAGTACCATTGGCCGCATTACCGTATGCCGGACCATAAACCAACAAAGTCCCTTCTGAAGGTGATACTCCATTCGAAGTTTTTACACCGCGCTTGGTTGTAGCATACCATTGGCCACCTGAATTAGGTATATACCATTGCTCGGAACCGTTTTGTGTGGCGCCATCCATGTTACCAATAAATTGCATAATTGGATCGGCCGGATATTGGTAAGTTACCGGCAGAGTTGGATTATTTGCATGCGCAGGAGAGGCTCCGCATTTTGTCGCACTATAACACTGCAATCCTGTCGTTGTCAAAAAATTCAGCTTCTGAAATGGGAATGCCGGATTTTGTACACTTTCCATTACACTCACTTCGTGACACTGAGACCAAATATTCCCTTTTAATGCTGTCACGAAATTATAAAGATAACCATGTGATGCCCATGTTGGATCATCATGTGGATTTGTCCAAATGTCATAACAACCGGATAGATTTGATGGTATCCCTAAAATATATGCAGATGCCGGTATTCCTGCATTAGTATAATAACCTGTAATGATGTTTTGATTTCCTGATCCATTGTCGATCATCACTTTTGGGAATGAAGTAATGGTATCATAAACGATAGGTGTGAATGAGCCTGCAATTGCATAAGTACCTTGAACGCCTTGTGAAAGCCAATAGGTAATTCTTCCTGCTACAGTTGGATCAATATATTGTGCCGGAACAACAAAAGTTCCACCTGAATATCCGGAAAAATTGTAACTGAAATCTGCACCATCCTTTGCCTTAGTTGGTCTAATGCACCAAAGAATAGGAACATCATAATTCGACAATAAATCGTAGATCATTCCATAAGGCTTTAAACCGGTTGAATTACTCTGCGGAGAGAAACCCATATTAATGATAAATGAATTGCCTTGGATAGCCGTAACACATTGGGAAAAAGCAGAGAAATTAATTAAAGACGCCAAAGCAAGCAAAACAAATTTGCGACTTAGATTCATTCTGAACCGCTTTCGAAAAAAATTAAAACAGTTCAAAAAAAAGGCCTCTACTAAAAAAGAAGGTCTCATGTTTAATTGTGTGTGTGTGTGTTTACTCTAAGTCAAATTGTTACAACAAATATAACTCTCATGGTGTGGCATTGAATTAATATTTGGTAAGCGGAAATAATTATTGGGCAAATATAGTAATTAACTTCGCAAATTAATTCACCCATTTTCCCAAAAGCCTTTATTAACAGGTAGTTCGGGGTGTTTTATTCAATTAATTAAAAAATTTAGCGTTTTTTCGATATTATTTTTTTATCAACAACTCAGTTTTTTATATGAAGATTTCTTCAAAATGGATATTTTTTACTTAAAATAAATAGAACTGAATTTCTGATTACAGATGAACCCATATAAAAAAATGAAAAATGAAAAATGAAAAATGAAAAATGAAAGGCTATCGTAGGAAAATTATCTGGTTAAATAACGCCCATTTTTCATTCTTCATTCTTCATTCTTCAATCTTCATTTTATTCAGCTTCGAATCTGAAGGGCCATACCGCACTCCGGGCAATTGCCGGGTTCTTTGCGGATCACTTGCGGATGCATTGGGCAGGTATATTCTGTTTCATTCGCTGCTTTTACCTGTGTTGAGAGCGAATCTGATTTCACAGCTCCTTCCTTATTTTCTCCATTTTTACAGGAAAAAATTACTATACTTATCAAGATTAGAATAGTTAACCGTTTCATTCGTTTTATTTTTTTAGAATAGCTATCTTGCAAAGATATATTTAGTCCCTGATTACTCCACAAAATGATTTCTCACATCCGAAAACCAATCACTCTTATTTTTCTGCTTGCCGCTTTTTCATTCTCATGTAAAAAATCAACCATCAATACAAATTTTCCTGTAGTAACAGTAAATAAATATGTTTATATGAATTTACCTCCATATAATTATTTACAAACTGTCGGCAACTTCATGTATGTAAGCGACGCAGGCTACAAAGGACTAATTGTCTATCATCGTTCAATTGATGAATGGGTGGCATTTGACAGAGGATGCACTTATGACCCAGCAAATGCAGATGCTATTCTAACAGTAATTACAGGTGGACTCACCGTAGAAGATACACACTGTGGTTCAAAATTTAATCTGGTCGATGGCTCTGTAATTTCCAATCCTGCAACAACTCCTATGAAACAATACAGAGTGGATTATGATGCGACTTCGCAATCTTTATACATTTACAATTGAAAAATAATGAAAAATGAAAAATAAGCGCTCCGCACCATTTTTCATTTTTCATTCTTCATTTTTCATTTTTCATTTCACTTCATTATTAACCGCTCCTTCTGTTTTGGTATAGACGGTTGAGCTCGGCATAGCGAACACAGCTTTGTTCTCGTTCAGAATTCTTAATAACTCAAAATTTACATGTTCTTGAATTGCGTAAAAATCTTCACGTAAAGGAATCATAGCAAAATAGATTATCAAAATATCAAATGAATTACTGTCAAATTGAGTGAATCGAACAATTGGATCTACTTCGATCTGATCGAACTCCGAAAACATTTTTCGAATTGCACTAAGAATTGTTTTCATTTGTTCAGGTGAAGTGTCATTCGACAATTTGATCGAAAAATTCGCACGACGCGAAACTCTTTCTGAATCATTCATTAATTCAGCATCCGTCATTTTTTTATTTGGAACAATGACGATTATTCTATCTAGCCCACGAATTCTTGTTGAACGAAATCCAATTGAATCTACTCTACCCTCCACATTGCCTACTTTAACTATGTCGCCAACAACAAATGGCTTATCGAGAAAAATCAAAAACGATCCGATCAGATTTTCCAACGTTTCTTTTGCTGCTAAAGCAAATGCAAGACCACCAATTCCTAATCCCGTTACCAGACTAACGACATCCAAATTAAAGACAACACCAACAAGAATAAAAAAACCTATACCGGCAACTAATACTTTGATTGCTTCTTTTGCAAATGGAACCAATTGGTCATCCATTCTTGATTCTGACCTTCGCGCACGAGCAATTAAGATCATTCCACCAAAATCAATAGCGCGAACTATAATCCAGATGATTGAAAAAATTAGAATCCCTTCGAAAATGCGGAAGATGATCAAACGAACTCCAAATCTATGACTTGGGCCGATGTGCCATTCAGCGGGAAAACTTAATTGATTGAAAGCAAAATATACAATGATCACCATGATGAAAAGCTGAATTGGTCTGTTCATCAATTGCAAAAAAGACTCTACACCTACCGTTTTACTAAAGCGTTTGAAGAGAGCAAATAAGATTTGAGATAAAACTTTTGAGATAAACCTCTTCAGTATTAATCCAATCAACAGAATTCCAAGAACCCACAAGTAACTTTCTATTGTATTACCAAGAAAGGTATATTTTAAAAAGTTCAAATGAATCATGATCAATTATTTCAAAAGTTTTTTGATTGCAATTTCAAGTGCAGTACGACTGATGTTCACTTTGGAAGGATTTTCAGCATGGACTTCTGCTAAAGCATCAGAAATACAAGTTGCAACATCTCTAAAAATAGCTTCATCTGTAATTGGTATATTGTCATTCATCAAATATTGAAACACTCTTGCCATTCCACAGTTAGCTATAAAATCCGGAATAACACTTACTTCGCTGTCTGCAAATTCTGCTCCCGGGCCCATAAAAATTTCTTTATCGGCAAAAGGAACATTCGCACCACATGAGATAACTTCAAGCCCGGCTTTGATCATTGATTTCACTTGTGACTCCTGAACGATACGAGATGCCGCTGCAGGAATAAAAATCTCTGCCCCCATTTCCCAAACTTTCTGATTCATTTCATCAAAAGGTATCAAGGCCGGTGAGTTGAGTTGATTCCCGTTTCTTTCAAGGTATAAATTCGTGATCTCATCAAAAGAAAATCCTTCCTTATTCATAACCCCGCATAAGCGATCAATGATTGCAACGACCTTTGCTCCACTTTGAGCTAGATAAAAACCTGCCGCAGCTCCGACATTACCCCAACCTTGTACAATTGCGCGCTTACCTTTTATGTCTATTCCGTTCAACTTATAATGAGCGAAAACCGCTTGAGCAACGCCGTAACCTGTGATCATATCAGCAACCGTAATCATTCTGTTGATATCGGGAGAAAACATTGGGCTATCCAAATGTTTCTTCACTCCTACCTGAAGTTGACGGATGATTCGCTCTTTCTTTTCTTCGGAAACTTTCAAATGTGCGACAACAGTTCCTTCTTGCGGGTGTTTCAGTCCGTATTTTTCTGTGATCGGAATCACATCATGGATTTCATCCACGTTTAAATCACCACCGGTTCCATAATAGGCTTTCAGGATAGGCACTACTACTTTGAACCATCTTTCCAACACACCTTTTTTCCGAGGATCTTGCGGATCAAAGTTGATCCCGGACTTGGCTCCACCAATTGCAGGGCCGCTCACTGAGAATTTTATCTCCATAGTTTTGGCCAAAGACTCCACTTCTCGCTTATCTAGACCCTTACGCATTCTTGTCCCGCCACCTGCAGAACCACCACGAAGTGAGTTAATTACTATCCAACCTTCAGCTTCCGTTTCGCTGTCTTTCCACTCAAAAACGATCTCAGGACGTTTTTCTTCGAATATGCGAATCAATTCTCTGATTGATGTCACTTCTGCTGTTGTATTGTTTTTCATGCTCTATTTTGGAACCGCAAACGTAAGGAATCCCGAGCAAATAAATTGGTTAAAATCGAGAAGTCGTTTCCATTTATTTGTCCACCTCTTCTCACCTTCAAACATGCAGCTATCTAATAAATGGTAACGGAAATTATGGGGACTTTTAGGAGATAAAAAAATATTGATTTTTTTTTGGATTTAACGACAATCATATTGTAATTTTGAAACTAACCTTTTAATATTGCATACTGTCTAAAACCCGACTCCAAAGCCATGGCAACTAAAAAGAAAGTAACCAAGAAACCTAAAGTAAAGAAAGCAGCGAAGAAAGCTCCGGCCAAAAAAGCTCCGGCTAAGAAAGTTGCTAAAAAATCTCCCGCTAAAAAAGTAGCGAAGAAAAAAGTAGCTGCTAAAAAAGCTGCACCTGCAAAGAAAAAAACTCCGGCAAAAAAAGCAGCGCCTGTAGCGCAGAAAAAAGCGCCTGCTAAAAAAGCTGCACCTGCAGCTAAAAAAGTTGCGCCTGCTAAAAAACCGGCTGCTCCTAAAAAAGTTGTTGCCCCGTTAGTGAAAAACATTGAGCCTAAAAAAGCTCCTGCAATCAAGCCAAAAGCAATTATCATTGACGATGATGACGATGATGATTTATTGATCGTGGATATCGAAGAGATAGATCCGAAAGATGCTGATGTTGATGAAACAGATGACTCTGACGAAACAGATGATGTTGTCGCAAAAGATGATGACGACGATGACGATGTCAAAGATCTAGACGACGATGCTCCGGTTGGGGATTTTGATGATGACGACGACGACTTTTAGTAGTTAATAACGAATAGTGAATAGTGAATAATGAAGGGCTATCGTAGGCAACTGTTTTCCTGCGATAGCCCTTCACTATTCACTATTCACTATTCACTATTCACTATTCACTATTCGTTATCAGTTTTTCGTTAAAAAAATGTTTCCTCCACTGGAGTCAACTGAAGCACCTGTTACACTTTTAAGACAATTCACTTCGTTTCTCATTCTTAGAACTCCAAGAAATGCAAAAATGATCGCTTCTTTAAAATCAATGATCTCTTTCTGCGGAATGATAATTTTCAAATTGCATTTGTCTTCGATGCATTCAAGTAAAAATTTATTTAATGTGCCACCACCGGTGATCAACATTTTTGAATCTGAAATATCTTTCTCTAATACGTTGCTGATTTGAATTGCAATATGTTTACAGAAGGTATTCAATTTATCTTCCAAACTTATTTCAAAATTCTTTATAAGAGGAAATACATCGCGCTCGATATCTTCTCTTCCTAATGACTTTGGAAAAGGTTGTTTGTAGAATGAAATTTGATTTAAAGCTTCTAGCAATTCTCTATTTAATTTACCTGCTTTTGCAATCTTTCCATCTTCATCATATGACAAACCTCTTTCTGAAACAAGATCATTCAACACCATATTGCAAGCACAAATATCAAATGCAAGTCGTTCATTATTTTTGTCGAATGAAATATTTGCAATTCCACCTAAATTTAAACAGTAATTCATTTGCGAAAAAAGTAGCTTGTCGCCAATAGGAACCAATGGTGCACCTTGTCCACCTAATGCAACATCACCTTTTCTGAAATCACAAACAACTGTTTTTCCGGTTATACTTTTTATCGCTTCACCTGAACCGATCTGTACCGTTATTCCTTTTTTAGGCTGATGAAAAATTGTATGTCCATGCGATGAAACAAAATCGACATCAATTTTATTTTCATCGATAAATTCCTTTATAAGTCGACCTAAATAATTGCCATATTCAATATCAAGTTCATCGATCTTTTCAGGTGATAGAAATTGTGCAGTGCTTAACCTTTCTTTCCAATTGGTGTTATACGGTATAGTTTGACCAAAATGGAATTTAAAACTCCATAATTCATCGTGCATAAATGTGCAAAATGCCAGATCGACTCCATCCAATGAAGTACCTGACATCACTCCGATTACATTGTAATTCTGCTGTGACATATGTGGCGAAGATATTGAGATTGTTTAATTTTCAATAGAAAAGATGGATTACAAAATTTCAACAATTGACCAAATAGACTGTAAATGAAGTCTTTACGGTCAACTCCCATGTTTGTTATTAACGAGCAAATCGTGTAGGTTTGTCGTCCTCAATAAAATCATATAAATCCAACAATTCTGACTTAAAAAGCAGAATTATTCAACCATGTAATTATGAATTTCGAACTAAGCGAAGAACATTTAATGATCCGTCAAGCTGCGCGTGATTTTGCACAGAATGAATTGAAGCCAGGCGTAATTGAACGTGACGAACATCAAAAGTTTCCTGCAGAGCAAATCAAAAAGATGGGCGAGCTCGGATTTATGGGAATGATGGTTAGTCCGAAATATGGCGGCGGCGGAATGGATGCAATCTCATATGTTTTGGCAATGGAAGAAATTTCTAAAGTTGACGCTTCGGCTTCTGTGGTTATGTCTGTAAACAATTCACTTGTTTGTTGGGGACTAGAAACTTTTGGAAACGAAGAACAGAAATTAAAATACTTAGTGCCTTTAGCGAAAGGTGAAATCATAGGAGCATTTTGTTTGTCAGAACCGGAAGCAGGATCGGATGCAACATCGCAAGCTACAACTGCAATTGATGCAGGCGACCACTACATTCTTAACGGAACAAAAAACTGGATCACAAATGGCTCGAATGCTTCGGTATATATAGTAATGGCACAAACTGATGTAGCAAAAGGCCACAAAGGAATTAATGCACTTATCATTGAAAAAGGTGCGCCTGGTTTTACAATTGGTCCAAAAGAAAATAAACTTGGAATTCGCGGAAGTGATACACATTCATTGATGTTCACTGATGTGAAAGTTCCGAAAGCAAATCGTATCGGTGAAGACGGATTCGGATTTAAATTCGCTATGAAAACATTGACTGGCGGACGGATTGGAATCGCTGCTCAAGCACTTGGAATCGCAGGTGGCGCTTATGAATTAGCATTACAATATTCTAAAGAACGGAAAGCTTTCGGCGTTCCAATTTCTCAACATCAAGCAATTCAATTTAAACTTGCCGATATGGCAACGAATATAGAAGCTGCGAGATTGTTATGTTACAAAGCTGCTTGGACCAAAGACCAGGGACTTGATTATACTTTATCTGCTGCAATGGCAAAATTATTTGCTTCGCAAGTTGCAATGGATACAACGATTGAAGCAGTTCAAGTACACGGCGGATATGGTTATGTAAAAGAATTCCATGTTGAACGTTTAATGCGTGATGCAAAAATTACTCAGATCTACGAGGGAACAAGTGAAGTTCAAAAGATAGTTATTGCCCGTCAGATTATTGGGAAGTAACTTATTGTTGAAATTGATTAAGGGGTTTTAAAAAAATAAATGGTTTAAAGAGTTTAAATTGTTTAAGGAGTTTGAAGTGCGACACTACACATTAAACTCCTTAAACAATTTAAACACATTAAACCAAAAAACGAAAATGAAGAAGCTAACGCATACTTTTTTACTATTATCAATCATTTTCTTCATCGGTTGCACTTCTCAGAAGAATACGATCTATTTTCAAGGAACTACGCCGCAACTTCAGCAAGATGCAAGTAGCAAATTGAAAATTTATCCGAATGACATTCTTGGAATAAATGTCTTCACTATTAATGCTGAAGCTTACCCATATTTGTCAACAGGAATGGACAAATCTGTAAGCGACAATCGATCACCTTATGAAAAAGGTTTTGTCGTAAATGAAAAAGGCGAACTTAAACTTCCACTCATTGGAACTGTTAATTTGACCGGACTTACCATTGCAGAAGCCGTAACTTTGATGGAGACAAAATTCAAAGAATATATTGATGAACCAATTGTTACAATAAAGAAACTCAATTTCAAAGTGACAATTTTGGGCGAAGTAAATAAACCCGGCACCTATCCTATTGCGAATGAAAAAGCTACTCTCTTAGAAGTTTTAGGACTGGGTGGCGACTTGTCGACTTTTGGAGACAGAAAAAATATTCACATCATAAGAACTGAAAACAGTAAGACGAAAGATCTATACGTAGATCTTACTGATCCGAATTCATTGACTGCAGAAACTTACTACCTTCATCCTGATGATGTCATTTATGTTTCTCCTGTTAAACGTAGAGCTTTTGCGAATATAAGTCCAACGGTACTAGTATTTACTTCAATTGTAACAACAGGAATTGTTGTCATGACTTTTATAATTCAAAATAATAAATAATTTTCAATGAGAACGAATGCCGAAAATCAAAGAGTAAATGATGACGAAATAGATCTTCGTTTGCTCTTTGGAAGTATCCGTAAAAAATGGCATTATTTCATTTTTTCATTTATCATATTTGTTATTGGCGCTTTTCTTTATACACGATTTACACTTCCAGTCTACGAAGCAACATCTAGCGTATTAATAAAGGACTCGAAAAATACTTCGAAAAATATTGAAGACATTTTAACCGGTGACGTTTTAGGAAACAATAAAAATATTGCAACTGAAATTGGAATCCTCCGCTCTCGTTCTGTACTTGAAGAAACGATCAATGAATTAAATCTTGGAGTTAGCTATTTCGACAAGTCTAGTATTTTCAGCTATCCTGTATATAAAAATGCTCCTTTTACGGTTACAATCAGCCGAGTAAACGATGGTGTTAATGACGAGGAATTCAAACTAACTCCCATTGACGAGAATTCGTTCCATCTTGAACTGGATGCTGATAATAGAACATTTCACTATACGTACAGCGGCAATCACAGTTATGGCGAAGAAATTCGTGACCCGAATTTTACAATCACTGTTTCGAAGAATGATTTGACTTTTGACAAAGCCAACAAAACAGAATATGCTTTTGTTATTAATTCAATGAATAAACTTCTCGCCTATTATAACGAGAAGATGAAGATTGAACCGATCAATAAAGATGCGACAATTGTAACAATAAGTGTTCAGGATAAAATCAAAGACCGAGCAGTTGACTTTTTAAATACACTTGGCAAAGTTTACATCAATCGCGACATAAAAGACAAGTCATCAGTTGCAGCTCTTACATTGAAGTTTGTCGACGAACAATTAGAAGAGATCAGCAAAACACTAAATGCAACAGAGCTCGACCTACAGAAATTCAAAGAACAAAAAGGAACAGTAAATCTGAGTGAAGAATCGAAAGCATATTTAGAAAGAGTTACAGCAGTCGATGAAACAAGAGTGAAAGCGGAGATCGATCTGAAATCGCTCGACTACCTATACAATTACATTACTTCAAATCTGGACCTTGAATCACTTGCTCCATCAACACTTGGAAATCCTGATCCGACCTTGGTTGAATTAATTGCCAAGCTAAAAGAACTTCAGAATAAAAGAAAGAGTTTATCATACGGATCGAGTTCACATTCGCCTGCATTGAAAGTAATTGATGAGCAGATCGACCAGACAAAAAAATCGTTGGTTGAAAGTATTAACAACCTCCGCAATATCACAAAAAATAGTTTACAAGGAATTAACGGACAGATCTCAGAATACGAAAATTCTATTCGCAAAATTCCAAATATAGAGCGTGAACTTTTAGCCATTCAACGAAATTTTACGGTCAACGAAAATATTTACGTATATCTTCTCCAGAAAAAAGCAGAAACAGGAATTGCAAAAGCAACTGCTGTGAGTGACAATAAAGTTCTTGATGTTGCAACGGTGAATGATATTCCTGTCATTCCAAATCGCAAAGCAGTTGCTATTATCACTCTGATGTTGATCGCAATTGTTCCATTGCTGATTATTCTTGTCCAGGGATACATCAGAAATACAATTAGCAATCGCGAAGACATTGAAAAACTAACAAAGACTCCTATAATAGGAGTTGTTGGTCATCACAATTCCGGTGAACGGTTAGTTGTATCAACGAAACCAAAATCATCTATTGCAGAAGCCTTCCGTTCAATTCGAGCTAACTTGATGTTCTTCGGATTATCGGATCAACACAAGATCGTATTGATCACTTCGAGTGTTGGCGGTGAAGGGAAATCTTTTTCAACGTTGAATCTCGCTGCAGTTCTTTCTTTGCAAAGTCACAAAGTTGTTATTGTCGGAATGGATCTGCGTAAGCCGCAACTTGTGCAAGACCTAGGTGTGAGTAATGACATTGGAGTAAGTACATATCTCATTGGCAAGAGTTCATTGGAAAGTGTGATCTGCAAAACAAACGTTCCCGGACTTGACATCATTCCTGCAGGGCCTGTCCCGCCAAATCCTGCCGAGTTGCTTGCAAAAAAAGAGACAGTGAATTTGATGAATGAATTACGTACGATATACGATTATATTATCATCGACACTCCACCGGTTGGAATTGTGAGTGATGCAATGATGTTAATGAATTTGGCAGATATCAATATTTTTATTCTCCGTGAAAATTATTCGAAGAAAGAATACATCAAAACGATCAACACTTACTATACTGCCGGACAAGTAAAAAATATTTGCATTCTTTTAAATGACGCAGGCAATCACCAGCGATATGGATATGGATATGGGTATGGCTCAGGATATGGATATCATGGCTATGGGTATTATGATGAGGATTCGAAACCGAGAAGTGTGTTTTCGAAACTATTTAAAAGGAAATAATTTTAGTTAATAATTAATTCCATTTTCGAACTTCTGGATCCCTTAACGAGCACAAGTGAGTTTTCAGGCAAATGATTTTTGAAATACTCCGCTGCCAGACTTGAATTTTCGAAATGCATACATTTTAATTCTCCTGAATACATACCAAAATTCTTACCAACTAAGATTAAAAGTTTGTAATCCATTTTCTTCAATTGATCAATAATGCGTTTATGTTCTGCTGCACTCTCCTCTCCTAGCTCTGCCATGTCGCCTATGCAAATGACCTTCGAATCGGATTGCATCTTTTCGAAATTACGAAGAGCTGCTTCCATGCTACTTGGATTTGCATTATATGCATCGAGTACAATTGTGTTTGTTCCTTGGTGAATGATCTGCGAACGACTGTTATCAGGAGCATAAGCAGCGATGGCTTCATTCATGTCCTCGGGTTTCACTCTAAAATAACTTCCAATACAAATTGCACTTAATATATTTTCGAAATTATATGCGCCAATCATTTGCGTTTGAATTTCACCGAATGAACTTTCGCATTTCCATGTGAGATTCAATGTTGGCTCAGCGGAGATCAATTCGCCTTTGCAAAATGCATTTGAATTTGTTCCATACGATACAACATTTTCCGGGCGATATTCTTCAACCATTTTATTAAGATGTTCATTATCCGTATTCACAAATGCAGTTCGACCTTGTCCATGCAGATGTGCATACATTTCGCCTTTCCCTTTTTTCACACCTTCGAATCCGCCAAAGCCTTCGAGATGTGCTTTGCCAACATTTGTGATCAATCCATAATCAGGCATTGCGATCGAACATAAAAATTCAATTTCCTTCTTATGATTCGCGCCCATTTCAATCACTGCAAAATTTGTCTTCGCAGGAATTGACAAAATTGTAAGCGGCACACCGATATGATTATTCAAATTTCCATTCGTAGCATGTACATTGAATTTTTTTGCAAGCACATTACGGATCAATTCTTTCGTCGTCGTTTTTCCATTCGATCCGGTGATGGCCAGAAAAGGAAAATTCAATTGTGAGCGATGATGTGCTGCTAATTGCTGCAGTGCTATCAATGAATCATCAACGAGAATACAACGCTCATCGATCTTGTATTCTTTTTCATCAACAACAACCATTGAAGCTCCGGCTTCAAGTGCCTGCTTTGCGAAAGCGTTTCCGTTGAATGATGGACCTTTCAATGCGAAGAAAATGCAACCTGCGGTGATTGATCGAGTGTCAGTTGAGACAATTGGATTTATTAAGTAGTGCTTGTAAAGAGATTCGATTTGAGACATGGGGCGAAAATAGTTTGATTTGTTCAAAGTTCAAGGTTCAATCCCGATAATTATCGGGATCAAAGTTTTGGATGATTTGTTCAAGGTAAAATTGTTTAGGGTTTGAAAGGTTTAAGGTGTTCAATAAAACTATGCCTTAGCAATTCCGATGCACGACTCCAGAGGGGTCACATGTTTGTAGAAAATAATGAGAGCGATAATTACGACCCCGGAGGGGTCGAATGTGAATTCTTGAATCAATTTGCAATGAAATTGTGACCGGATTTTTTCAATTTAAATGTGCCACCAAATCACATACGACCCCTCTGGGGTCGGGAGCGGCAACAATTCGTTTTTTATACAACATTTACCCCTTCGGGGTCGCTATGGACGTGAATACATTTTTTTCTACCAATATGTGACCCCTCCGGGGTCGGGGGCGAGAACATTTCGGTTTTTTCTACAAACATTTGACCTCTTTGGGGTTGGTGATTTGAAAATGTATTAATTTTTGAAAATGGCTCTTACCTTTGATCCTGATAGCTATCGGGATTGATCCTTGACCCAATAATCCTCCAAACAACAAAAAAAATCGGGCAATATAACATCAAATATAGACCACTAAAAGGCCCACTAAATTTTACCAACACTCCTTCTAGATTAGGAGAAAATAACTACTTTTGCGCTCTCAATTAAAAATCCATAAAAAACATATAAACCATCATGGCTAGTATTGGAAAAATCACCCAAATTATCGGAGCGGTAATTGACGTTAGCTTCGAAGATGAAGGTAGCGTATTACCGAATGTCCTTGACGCATTGGAAATCGAGCGTCCGGGAAACACTCCCATAATCCTTGAATGTCAGCAACATATCGGAGAAGACCGTATCCGTACGATTTCTATGGAATCGACAGACGGTTTGACACGCGGAATGAATGTTCGTAGCCTTGGAGCTCCGATCCAAATGCCGGCAGGAGAGATCATCAAAGGTCGTCTGTTCAATGTAACAGGTGATGCTATCGATGGTATTGGCCCGGTATCAAAACAAATTTCAGTTCCAATTCACCGTCAGGCTCCTCGTTTCGAAGACCTTTCGACGGAAGCGGAAGTACTTTTCACAGGTATCAAAGTAATTGACCTAATCGAGCCATACTCAAAAGGTGGTAAAATTGGTCTTTTCGGAGGTGCCGGTGTTGGTAAGACCGTATTGATCATGGAATTGATCAACAATATTGCGAAAAGCTATGCCGGACTTTCTGTATTTGCAGGAGTTGGAGAGCGTACTCGTGAAGGAAATGACCTTCTTCGTGAGATGATCGAGTCAGGCGTTATCCGTTACGGTGATGAATTCAAGCACTCAATGGAAAGCGGCGGATGGGATCTATCTAAAGTAGACATGGCTGAACTTGCAAAATCGCAAGCGACGTTAGTGTTCGGTCAGATGAACGAACCCCCTGGGGCTCGTGCTCGTGTTGCCCTTTCTGGTCTTACAGTAGCGGAATACTTCCGTGACGGTGATGAGAAATCAGGCGGACGTGATATTCTTTTCTTTATTGACAATATCTTCCGTTTCACTCAGGCAGGTTCTGAGGTGTCGGCCCTTCTTGGTCGTATGCCATCAGCTGTAGGGTACCAACCGACACTTGCAACTGAAATGGGATTGATGCAAGAGCGTATCACTTCTACCAAACGTGGTTCTATTACTTCGGTTCAGGCCGTTTACGTTCCTGCCGATGATTTAACTGATCCGGCTCCGGCTACTACGTTTGCCCATTTGGATGCAACGACGGTATTGAATCGTAAGATCTCTGAGTTGGGTATTTATCCGGCTGTGGATCCATTAGATTCTACTTCACGTATCCTTTCGCCTGCTGTTGTTGGTGAAGAGCATTATAATACTGCGCAACGTGTGAAAAACATTCTTCAACGTTACAAAGAACTTCAAGATATCATTGCCATCCTTGGTATGGACGAGTTAAGTGACGAAGATAAATTGACTGTGTCTCGTGCACGTCGTGTTCAACGTTTCCTTTCTCAACCATTCAACGTGGCTGAGCAGTTCACAGGATTGAAAGGTGTTATCGTTCCGATCGAAGAGACTATCAAAGGTTTCAACATGATCATGAATGGTGAAGTGGATGAATATCCGGAAGCAGCTTTCAACTTAGTAGGTACAATCGATGACGCAATTGCAAAAGGAAAGAAAATCCTTGCTGAATCTCAAAAATAATAAGACATGCATTTAGAGATCATCACTCCCGATAAAAAAGTATTTTCAGGCGAAGTAACTTCAGTTTCCGTTCCGGGAATGTCAGGTCGTTTTGAAATGCTAAACAATCACGCACCGATCATCAGTACTTTATTGAACGGTAAAGTAAAAGTGAAAGACAAAGAAGGTGTAAAAACTTTCGATGTAAAAGGCGGTGTGGTTGAGATGCTGAATAATAAAGTTATTATTTTGGCAGAAGGAGTTTAATAAACGAATAAATATTTTTTGGAAAGGCGATGCGTGAGTGTCGCCTTTTCTTTTTTAACACGGAGGGCACAGAGAAAAAAAAGGTAGAAGAAAGAGAGCGCTCTTCTTTCTCCCTTTTTTACTTTGTGTTCTCCATGATAAAATTAGTATCCTTATGTACATTCGGCTTTAGAAATCCTACGTTCACCAAAAAGTTAGATTTTAATTTCTAATTTTAATCCTATCTTGTTTCAAATAAGACAATGAAAAATTTTCTGCTAATTATATCCTTATTTACAATTTCTGCAAAGGCGCAATGGACGCAGACGAATGGGCCTTATGGCTGTAGCAACACCCATGTAACAAATTATCCCGATGGCGTTGCAGCATATTCGAATAACGGAATTTATTATACACTTGATACAGGAGTAACATGGAATGATCTCACGTTTTTTCAATCAAAAGTAATTCGCTCACTTGTCTCATCGAATGATACTGTTTACGTCCTTTATGAAAACCATTCATTGCTAAATGAAGATCAAGACAGCAGTTATTTTTGCAGCAGTTTTGATGGAGGAATAAATTGGAGCATTCCAGTATCCTTTCAAAAAAACCCACCGAATAACAGACAAACAATCTATAAATTTTACAATACAATTTTATTTAACAATCACTCTTCACTTTACAAGTCAAATGATGCAGGACAAACCTGGACCGCAACACCTTTACCAGCTAACGAAGGAATAAAAGAATTTAAAATGTATGGCAGATATGGAACAGTAATGATCGACTCAGCATATTTCGGAATTACAAAATACCTATGCGATACAGCACTAAATTTTTTCCAGCTGCCTATTTCTCATCTTTTAGATCAGGCTGTAATGATAGATTCAGTTTTAATCACAATTAATAATTCTAACACTCCGAAAATTGTTTACAAAAGCACTGATCTTGGTCAAACATATTTTACAACTAGAACAGATAGTTTAAGTATAATTCATCTATTAATTGTAGATAGTTTAATTTATTACGGAACCTCTAGTGCTTTTTTCTCAAGTGCCGATTCCGGATCTACTTTTCTTCAGACAACTGCACCTCCTCACTTAGCATATGACTCGTGGGTAACATTTACTGATGGAAAAGAAATTTTTTCAATGCTAGGTTATATTGGAAAAAGTGACATTAATCCGGACACTTCCTATGAAATCATGAATGGGATCAGAGGAACGAATATTGAAAATCTTCAATCTTACAGTTCTGCACTTTATGCAATGGAGCACTTTGCAGTTTTTAAAAGTTCTGATCAAGGTAATTCTTGGAACTTAATTTCTGGTGGATTCCTTGGAGATCAACTTGCGATAAAAGGGGATACCATTGTTCATTTTGACGCCTACAACATTAAAAGAAGTACTGATGGCGGATTAACATTTACTCAAGTAACTAATAGCGGAAGTTTTGGTCAAGGTGAATTCATCTGCTTTAATGGTGCTGATCTCTATTTTGTAAATACAAATTCTTCAAAAATTTACAAATCTTCTGACCTCGGAACTAACTGGACTATCCTTACAGCACCAATTCAAACTTCTCCATGTGGGCAATCTACAATTAGCGTTTATTCCATATGTAGTAAAGATGGGAATATCTATGCTGCAACAGAAGAAGGTTCAATATGGAAGATTTCGCCTAATGATATCTGGACGTACTTAAACTGTTACACACCAAATTTTCCCACATCTGCTCATAGGCCAATTATTAGAAATGTAGAGGATAAGCTAATTATTAGTACGGACACAATTATGTACTTAAGTTACGACAACGGATCAACTTGGAATTCTGCTTTAATGAATGGAATTCAGTATCAGGTTTACAATAATGAAAAAATAATAGGCAGTTCCATAATTGGATCCGGAAGTGACCTATACGCAGTAAGCAGAAACAAAGGAATTTATTACTCATACAATGACGGAAACGATTGGACGAAATTTCCAACCGACTTCTATCCATTTATTCCTACAGCAATTACAATTTGCAATAACCGGTTATTTTCCGGCAGCTCTGATAAAAGTGTTTGGACCACAGGAACTCCTGTTAACATTGAAAGCAACTATTTTAAAAAATCAAATCAAATCGAAATTTTCCCAAATCCTACAAAGGATAATTTCAAAATTTTTATTGTATCAAATGAAGAATTAAAATTAAATATTTTCGATCAATATGGAAAAGAGATTTCTCAATTAGAAAATGTAAAAAACAATGAAAGTATTTCAACGATTGATTTTTCATGTGGATTGTATATTGTTATTGTCAAGAATAAATCAGGAAACATAATTGACCGTAAAAGATTGGTCGTAGTTAAATAGATTGGTCAATTTAATACTGCTATGCTTAGCTGAACTTTGCCCCAGAGGGGCATACTGTTAATAGCCAAGATTAATTGATTCGACATTAGCCCCAGAGGGGCGACCTGTTTTAATGATTGAATTGGTTGGCAATATTTAAATTACGGTAAACCAATTCATAGGTCACCCCTACGGGGTTTAAAATTATCCTGATTTGCAACGGGCTACCAATAGGATGCCCCTAACAGGGCTGGATAGTTGCCAAATGAATGAGTAATGATAAAAGTGAAAACATGTATAGAAATTAATCGGAATCAGTGAATAAATTCCGTGGGCTTTTGTGAACTTGTGTTCTTCGTGTTTAAAAACTCACTGCTTCACAATCCTCCCATCCTCCATCTCAATCACCCTTTGCGTCTTCGCAGCAAACTCCGGATCATGAGTCACAATAAGCATGGTTTGTTTGAATTCGATCGTGAGTTGTTTTAAAATATCGAAAACGATTTCGCTGTTCTTTTTGTCGAGGTTACCTGTGGGTTCGTCGCCCATGATAATGTCGGGACTGTTGATCAATGCTCTTGCTATTGCTACGCGTTGCTTCTCGCCGCCTGATAATTGATTTGCACCTTTCAATGCGAGTTGGTCAATGCTTAGCTTTTTCATTAAATCCATTGCACGGTGCTCTACTTCTTGTTCGGAATATTTCGACAATTTTAATCCGGGGAGCATTACGTTTCTTAATGCCGTAAATTCATTCAGCAAATAATGAAATTGAAAAACGAAACCGATCTTTTCATTGCGGACATGCGCAAGTTCGGGCTCTGACTTTCCTGTCAATGCAATATCATCAATCAACAATTGACCTTCGTAGTCAGTATCCATCGTTGAAAGAATGTACAGTAATGTAGATTTGCCACAACCCGATTTCCCAACGACAGAAACGAATTCGCCTTTGTTGACTTTGAAATTAATATCCTTAAGTATCTTCACAGTAACCGGATCGCGAAAATCTTTATTGATGCCTCTGGCTTCTAAAATTATTTCGCTCATCTTATTTCCCTCTGATTATTATTACCGGATCAACTTTTCCGGCTTTACGTGCCGGAAAAAATCCTGCGAAATAAGTTGTGACCAAAGAAAATATTCCGCCGATCAAATAATATCGAATATCATAATTAATTGGAAAAGTGGTAACCGTTGGTAGCGCCGCTGTGTTGAATGGAATCTGATCGATTACGGATGAAAGCAAATACCCGAAAAGTAATCCGGCCATTCCACCAAAAACTCCTATCGTCATTGCTATCGTCATGAAAATTCGCTTCACATCCTTACCTGAAAATCCGGTTGCTTTAAGGATTGCAATCGTCTCCATTTTTTCAAAGATCATCATGTTGAGAATATTGTAAATACCAAATCCGGCAACGATGAGTAATGTAATTCCAACTGCATATGAAATAATAGACCGCACTCTGCTTCCCGTTTCAAATTGCGAATTTGCTGTTTGAATATCTTCTGCATCTGTTTGAAAAAGTTCTCTGTATTCATTTGCAACAGCCGGGGAAAGCAAAATATCTTTCAACTTCACTTGTAAGTCAGTCACGTAACTTTTGTCCTTCCCGAGTAGTTTTTGAACTGTACCAATTGAAGCATATGCTTGCGTCTTGTCAAAATCAAGTAAGCCCGATTCAAAATAGCCTACAACTTTAAGCGGAAATCGTTCGCCCTGTGAAGTTGTCAACTGAACTACATCACCAATATTGGCCAATAATTTTTGCGCCAATGCTTTTCCAAGAATGATACTATTAGAAACATTTTTCAAATCGATCGGATTACCCGTCGTAACATATTCATTAAAGTGAAAGAGCTTCATTTCCTCCACTACATCGACGCCATTGATAGAAGCTGTGATCTCAATTGCACCATCATTAAAAAACACAGGCGCATTGATTCGTGGTGCAAGTCCTAAAACTCTGTCGTCATTACTTATTCGTTGAATGATAGCGCCACTGTTATAGATCTCTTTCCTCCCTGCGCCCGATTTTATCGAACTGATAAAATTATGATCGTCTTTGAATTCAGCAGAAGCATCAATCGGCTGAACCTTCGCAGGTTTTATGTCATTGAACAAACGAACATGCGGAGTGCGATTTAAAATCAGTCCATCCAACATGGTATTTAATCCTGTCATGAAACTCAAAAGAGTAATAAACATGGTTATGCTGAATGTTACTCCGACGGCAGCAACAATAGTCTGCTTTAACCTTGCCAGCAATAGCGACTTCGAAATACCGAGGATCAGACTAGAGTTCATTTTGAAGGCAGATAAATAAAGTCTGATGAAGAAATTCCGCTGATGATTTCTGCTCGGCTGTAATCTTTTAATCCGACAACCACTTTCACCTTCTCCCCTTTTCCATTTTGCACAAATTGATCTTCGATCAAATAATTTCGAGGAATCGTCAACGCTTTTTCTTTTGTATGAATAACAATATTCGCTTCTACAGTTAGATTAGGAAATAATTCTTCGGGCTTGACTGTAAAATCTGCTTTCACAGTGAATGATCTTGTGCGTTCGTTCATTATTGCGTCAACCGTCCGAACAACCCCTTCGAAAACTTTTCCTTTGTAACTATCCAAACTCAAAACTATCTTTTGTCCTGGCTTAATCCGAGTCACATCATATTCATCAACTTGCAATTCCATTTCAAAATCATTTGCATCTCCAATAACAGCTACCGGACTTTGAGTCGTTACCAGTTCGCCTTTTTCTTTTAGGATACTATACAAGCGGCCATCCGTTTCGCTACTAATCAGAAAATCATTTTGAACCGATGTACTTAATTCAAGATTGTTCTTTGCTTGTTGAGCTGAATAATTTGCTGTTGTCTTTGCATCTTCATACCTAAGTTTTGCTGCCTTGTAATTGGTCATTGAATTATCGTATGCCAATTGTCTTTGCTCCATATCCGTTAGTGTACCGATCTGTTGTGTATACAAATTTTTCTGTCGTACATACAACGACGAATCATTCTTCGCTTTCGCAGCAGCGTATTCCATATTCGCTTTTAGTTCATTTAGCTTATCGCCGTTGATATTTTTATCTGCCAACTCAGAAGCAAGTTTTGCATTGGCAGCATTCAACTTCGATAACTCATTGAGCAGTCTAAGAATGGGCTGCCCTTTTTTCACTAGCGCACCTTCTTGAACAATGATCTCTGCAAACAATCCATTGACCGTTGAAAAAACCTGGTATTGATTTTTACTCTTGATCACTCCGGATGCATAAACAGATTCTGTAATGGACTCAACAGTAGGTTGAATTTTTTCTTGCTTTTTACCACATCCGAAAAAATTAATTGTTAGAAGTAGAATTAAAGCGTTTCGATAGAATATTTGCATTTGGATGAAATGATTAATTATGTGGACAAGTTAATCTAATTGCGCTTCAAAAATAGTGATTTATGTCTCAAAAGGTAAAATTCAAATGACTGAAATGCAGAATAGTGGATTTAAAGTGCGCGTTTTTCACGTCCACACATATTTAATCCCCGGGGCGGCGAAAATTTTAAGTTGCTCCTCTAAATTTGGTAATATGTAAAATCAATTGTTGAATAAAAATGGCTGACGCCATGCAGCGAGTCCCCGCGTTTTCCCCTTGCTGCATGACTATGCGCCGAGGCGCACAGCTTTTTTAAATAAACAAATGACATTATTTAAAGTGACATTCGTTACCCCATAAATGACGGTTCTTTTATGAAACAACAAAAGAGAAATTTAATCTGCCTTACAATCGTTTTCATGAATCTATGTTAATGTTTGACGATTTACTTATATTCACCCAATACTATGAACCTGAAACCAACGAATTTTAAATGGATCCTGATTGTCTGGATATTTGCCGGACATTTATTGGTTCAGTTATCAAACGTTATACATTACGAATTCGATTCCGGCATTTACTGGCTTCCAAATTATGCTTTTGAGAGTAATTTCCTATCTAACATTTTTCATTTGCATACAAATCCTCCGCTCTTAAATATAATTGCAGGATTTTGTTACAAGATCCATTTACCGTTCTATACATTTTGCATGCTCACTTTTCCTTTGATGCAAATGGTAGGCGCAATATTATTTTACAATGTGCTTATAAAACTCAAAACAAAAAATGCTGCATTGTTCACAATCATAACAATTGCAAATCCTCTTCACTTTATTTGGTTTAGTTTTTATTATTATCCTGCATTATTATTTTTCATTAGCATAGTAAGTCTAAGCATTTTGTTTTCAGACAAACCCACCTTGTCAAAATTCAACAGATTGGCAATAATATTTGTTATTTTATGTATGATTCGTGCCTCATATCACCCGATTTGGGTCTTGCTATTATTACTTTCATTCAGAAAATTAATACCAATAAAAATGATGATGCCTGGACTTTTACTTCTGATCATTCCACTTTTATGGTATTCGAAAAATTATTCGCAATATGGTTTCTGGGGAAGCTCTAGTCTTTTCGGACAAAACATTTCTGCACATTATCCTGATCACTTCCGAAAGGAAGTAGATAATTTCAATAGCAGAGGTCGATATAAATTGCCATTTGAATATACAGGTTTATATAATGAAAATAGTCCATTGATTAAAAAATATGTCGGCAATGAATTACTGAACGATCCTTTAACGCTTCATAACGTTAGAACGATTCCTATTTCAGAAGGGTACAAAAAAGAAACACTGGAAAACCTGAATTTAAAATACTCTGCATTGACAATTGCATATGGAACATTCTCTTTTTTCGGAAGTCCGGCCATAGATGAATATAATAACAAATCCACAAAAGCTTTTTTCTGGAATAATAGTTTTCTTTTCGACTGGTTCGACCTGCCAAACATTAAAATAAAAAGCTCGAATGCCGGTTATTCATTTATTCGCTTATCACTTTATACACTGATCTATCCTATAACTATCATTCTTTTACTTTCAAAATACAAATCACTTTCCTTTGAAATAAAGTTTATTCTCCACTGGGTTTTGATCACTGCTTTTATCTATTGCACAATCGATCCAAATGAGGCGGCGAGAATGAGGTATGAGACGGAACCGCTATTTTACTTACTATCAATTTTACTTATTTCGAATATAAGCTCTCGACCAAATAGAATTAATGAAGAATGAATCCCGATAGCTACTGGGATGAAAAATGGAGGCACAACAAGGTCAATCCGAGTTGCCGATTGAATCAATAAATTACAATTCACGGATTACAATTCGCAACCAAAGAATAAATGCTTGCAGTAAGCCGCGAATTGCTGCTCACCAATTACCACTCTCTACTTACTCTTCTCAAGTAACTGATCGATCTTCTCCTTATCAAGCGGCTTGTTTAAAAACCGGCTGACGTATTTATTTTCTTTCGCCCTTTCATGATCTTCAATATTAAGAGATGTAGAAAGCATCATGACTACACAATTCGCTTTTACGCTATCAGGCAATTTTCCATACTCCTCGAGAAAACCAAACCCATCCATTTCCGGCATGCGGATATCGAGAAATATTAGTTGTGGCAACAGATCAGGATCAGATTCACACGACCTCAGATATTGAAGAGCTGCTTTTGCAGACTCTTTGGAGATCACCGATTCTGAAATGCCATATTTTAAAATATTCCGTTCTGCAACATATCGATCAACATATGTATCGTCGACAATCATCACTCTTTTGTAGATTGGAAATTCGTTTCCGTTAGTCATGTTTTTTAAGATTTGTTACTCACTATAATTATTAGGAATTAAAATTCGGAACACTGAACCTTTACCTAATTCTGACTCAACTTTAATTTGGCCGTGAAGTTTATCAATTGTTTCCTTCACTAAAAATAATCCAAGTCCTGTCCCATCTGTTTCATCGGAAACACGATAGAACATATCAAATATTTTCCCTTGCAATTCTTTGCTGATACCAAAGCCATTATCTTTTACAATAATATTAGCTCTGTTATCTGTAGCATCTACTTCAATGTTCACATATGGCTTATTTGAATTTGGGTCACGATAACGAATTGCATTAGAAACAAGATTATTCAACACGATGCTGACTCCTACTTTGTCGGAACAGAAATTATTCTCTTGATCGACTTTTACTTTAATTTCAACATGCGTTTCACCTTGACTCATATGTTTCAAATTATTTGCTATATCGCCTATTAATTCTTTGAAGTCAATTCTTTCAGGTTTCATTTCAAGACGCTTACTACGACAATAATCAAGAACGTCGAGAATAAAATGATCCAACTTCTGAATACTTCCTTTTAGAAGTCCCATATGATTCAAAGTTAATTCTTCTTTCGATTCCTCTTCTGTAATTTCAATTACTCCTTTCATTGAACTAAGCGGTGCACGCAAATCATGTGACACACAATAAACAAAATTCTCAAGCTGAACATTTGTTTTCTTTAATTCTTCTGATTCAGCTTTGATCTCATCGAATTGATCATAGGTCTTACTAACTTCTTTTAAGAACTTCATTAACGTTTCAGGAATATCTTTCGATTTCCCAAGATAATCTTGAAGCTGATTTTGCAAGTGTGAGTTTAACATTTTTATTATGTTGAGTGTGTGTGCACTTTTATTTGTGTGGTATTAATATGCAGAATTCAGAACCCTTTCCGGGAGCAGATTTCACTTCAATCTTTCCATTTAACTTCTCTACTGATTCTTTTACTATATACAATCCAAGTCCTGAACCATCTGAATTCTCGGAACCTCTGAAGAACATTTCAAAAATTTTCTCTTGAAGGTCTTTGTTTATTCCTATTCCATTATCCTTTACAACAATATTCGTCTCTGTATCCGACATATCAATCTTAACATTGACTAGCGGATCAGTATTTTTCGGATCTTGATAGTTAATTGCATTTGAGATCAGATTATTTAAAATAATATTGACACGATTTTTATCTGAAATGAATGGAAATGCTTCGTTCAAGTCCACTTTAATCTCTACTTTATTCTTGCTTTGATATTTTAAATTATTCGTGATCTCCAACAACAATTCACGCAGATCAATTTTTTCTTTATTCACTTCCATTCTCGAATTACGAGAATAATCAAGAATGTCGCTGATTGACAAGTCAAGCTTTTTAATACTTGCTTTTAACATCCCTAGATGCTCTTTCGTCTCTGGTTCTTTTGTTTCTTCTTCTGAAATTCCAATCACCCCAAGCATTGACGATAATGGCGCACGTAAATCATGTGATACACTATAAACAAATTTATCAAGCTCCATATTCGACTTCATTAATTCCGAATTTCTACTTTTCAGTTGTTCTTCGTATTCTCTGCGTTTCGTAATGTCTTTGAAGTTGGCAACAATGGCTTTCACACCATCATTCTTCAACAAATTTGTAAGTGTACCTTCCACCCAAACATTTGTTCCATCTTTTTTCCTAATTCTAAAAATAGGACACTTGAAAGGTATCGCTTGGACATGCATTACTTCTGAAAGAAAACTTGCCATCATTGGTTGATCTTCCGGATGAATTATCTGCATGGAGTTAAGAGTAAGACACTCTTCGAATGTGAAATTAAATTCCTTTAGAATAGCCGGACTCACATAAGTAAAATTTCCCTGCGCATCGAACATGCTTATCATATCTTCATTGTGTTCGATCATAGATCGGAACTTCAACTCATTTGCAAGCAGCGCTTCGTCTGCTAATTTACGTTCTGTTACATCAATACTTATAGTCAAGTATTGATATGGCTTGCCTAAATCATCAAGAAAGGGAACGATTGCGCTATCTACCCAATAAAAATTTCCTTCTTTCGACTTGTGCTTCACTTCACCACGCCAAACTTTACCTGTTGAAATTGTATTTTGAATTGCATTTACAAAATCATTCGTATGATGTTCTGAATAAATAATATCCTGGCTTTTGCCTGTTAATTCTTCAACATCGAATTTCGATATGTTGCAAAAATTACTGTTAGCAAAAGTAAAGTCTCCATTTTTGTCGGTGATAGAAACAATCAACGATTGATTCAAAGCCTTTTTATAATCAGCAGTTTCCTTCTGACTTTTTAAAAGTTCAAATTCCGTTTGAATTCTCTTTGTTACATCACGCAAGATTCCTTCGTGATAAATTGTACTTCCGTTTCCGTCAGAAACATATGATCCTCTTTCCTCAAACCAAATTTCAGAGCCATCTTTTTTACGCAACCTAAATACTGCAAGTCCGTTTATATTGTTTTGAAGAACAGCATTATCGCGCTCAGAAGCTTCGAAGTATAATTTTGTTTTGATATCGATTGAAAGAAGTTCTTCTTTGCTGTCGTATCCAAGCATTTTAACAAGTGCCGGATTAACATCAACGAATTTTCCTTCATTGGTACTTTTATAAACACCATCGGCCATTTCTTCGAAGAGACTTTTATATTTACTTTCATTTACCTGCTCCTCTTTCCCAGACAATTGCAATTCAAGATTCTTTTGCTCTGATTCAAATTGATCATAGGTATCACTGACCATTTTTAACAGGACCTGAAAATTGTCAGGTAGAGGACACTTTTCTCCTAACGCTTTTTCAATTTGGCTTGATAAAAACTTATTCATAAACTGTATTTAGGGTTAATTTCTTTATTGCTTTCGCAGAGCAATTCAAAGCAGAAATAGTATCTTAATAATTACGACTAAAGTAATAAACTGTTACCGGCTTTTTCTCATATAACATCTCCGTTCTTACATTTTCGAACTAAAAAACAGGCTCGTTTAAGCTCTGGAAGAATATCATCCACAAAAAAAGCCGCCTCGTTTCCGAGACGGCTTCATTATTCATTATTCGTTATTCATTCTGATAGCTATCGGGATCAGTTAATAACGGTACATGTCATTCTTATACGGACCATTCTTATCAACACCAATATAGTTCGCTTGTTCGTCTGTTAACTCTTCAAGTTCAACTCCAACTTTCGTTAGGTGTAAACGAGCAACTTTCTCATCCAAATGTTTTGGAAGCGTATACACTTTGTTAGTGTATGCAGCTGTGTTTGTCCACAACTCTAATTGAGCAAGAGTTTGATTTGTGAATGAGTTCGACATTACAAATGAAGGGTGACCCATTGCACAACCAAGATTTACCAAACGGCCTTCAGCTAAAATGATCAGATCCTTATTGCCAACTGTATATTTATCAACTTGAGGTTTGATCTCAACTTTTGATGAACCATGATTTTTGTTCAACCAAGCCATATCAATTTCATTATCGAAATGGCCAATGTTACAAACGATAGCATTGTGCTTCATCGCTTTGAAATGTTCGCCTGTGATGATATTGCAATTACCGGTTGCAGTTACGATGATGTCAGCCTCTTTTACTGCAGTCGACATTTTCTTAACTTCATATCCTTCCATAGCAGCTTGAAGTGCGCAGATAGGATCGATCTCAGTAACGATCACACGAACTTTTGCATCACGCAAAGAGTCTGCAGAACCTTTACCTACATCACCAAATCCTGCTACGACAGCAACTTTACCGGCAAGCATAAGATCAGTAGCACGACGAATCGCATCTACTAACGACTCACGACAACCATATTTATTATCGAACTTCGATTTAGTTACCGAATCGTTGATGTTGATTGCCGGAATTGGAAGTGTACCTTTTTGCATGCGCTCATACAAACGGTGAACGCCTGTTGTTGTTTCTTCAGAAAGTCCTTTGATGTCTTTAATTAACTCTGGATATTTATCAAATACCATATTGGTAAGATCTCCTCCGTCGTCAAGTATCATATTTAATGGCTTACGATCTTCTCCAAAAAATAATGTTTGCTCAATACACCAGTCAAACTCTTCTGCATTCATACCTTTCCAA
>JANOBV010000159.1:0-12405 GCA_031411835.1 Bacteroidota bacterium
GAATCAACAGCCGGATCAACTTCCCATTCGCAACGAGAATAATAAATATTCAAGTTTTCGTAATTATAATTTACTGAAGATTGTTGAGTAGCTTTTAAGAATGACTTAAATTCAAATTGTACTATTGAATCTTGTTGAGAATTAGTTTGCGCTTTGGCACTAAACCCAAAACAAATCAGAATGCATAAAAAAGTACAGCTAAAAATTCCCGAACTAATTTTCATGAAGTGAAATTACTCATTCATGAGCATATAAATATCATCGATCAATTTATTTACCTCCACAGAATCGGTTCCATCATAAAATCCACGGATGCGGCGCTCCTGATCTATAAGCGTAAAAAATTGCGTGTGCACAAAATCATTTGGACCACCATCGCCTTCCGAAGCAGCAGAAAGATAAGACTCGCGAGCCATTTGATAAATATCCTTTTTATCGCCCGTCACAAAGTGCCATTGCTTAGGATCAGCATTGTGAAAATCAGCGTAAGTTTTTAAAACAGAGACAGAATCTTCACTTGGTTTTACTGTATGTGAAAGAAAATGGATCTGACTTGTTCCTTTAAATTGTGCTGCAACCCTTTCCATCTGATTTGACATTTTCGGACAAATGCCTTCGCATGTTGTGAAGAAAAAATCAGCAACATAAATTTTCCCATCAAGATCTTTCTGAGAAATCAATTGTCCGTTCTGATCAGTAAATTTCCAGTTTGCAATTTTATGTTCAGTACTGTCGTCCGCTTTTTCACCGTAAACAGGTAAGGTATGTTCAGGATGTCTTTCTGTTGTAAGAATATTATATGCCCATGTAATTGCAATCATAACAACAATTGCAACAACACCCCATCGTAAGATCAAATGTTTTCTCATTTCACATTGTGTTCTGCAAGAAATGATTCTTTACAACCAGTGCTACAGAATCCTAATAGTTTTCCGTCAAAAGTAAGTGTGTCACCCGGTTCATTTCCAATTGACATACCACAAACAGTGTCAGTGTTAGAAACAAGTAATCCTTCAGAAAGTTTAATTCCGCTTTCTTCAGTCATTGATACTTTATCAGGAACAGCTGCATGCTCAGGTTGAGGACTCGAGCAACCATTGAAAGATAGTCCCACAACAATTGCTAAAACTGTTTTTTTCATATTTTTTATCCTATTAATTTGGGTGCAAGTTTACGGATAATTTCGCCAAATGGGCACACATTTAACAAGCGATAAATTACCAAGAATTGAACCTAGATTCTTCACTAGAGAAACGAACAAATCTTCTAAAAGACCCATGAATACTAGCTTTAAACAATAATTGAGGAAAAATGATGAGGAAATATTTCAAATGAAAATTTCATATATTTGTCAGTATTCTGTTACCAACACTTTTTATGAAACAAACCTCTCCAAGCCAAGCATCTGATCCATTAAGCTTCGAAGACTTCAAAAATGAAGTGCTTAACGATTTTCGTTTAATAAATTCAAGTCGACAAGCAAGTCTAATTGGACGTAAAGAAGTGTTGACCGGAAAAGCCAAATTCGGAATCTTTGGAGATGGAAAAGAATTGGCTCAAATAGCGATGGCAAAACAATTTATGCCGGGTGATTTCAGAGCAGGCTATTATCGCGATCAGACTTTCATGTTTGCAATCGGCCAATCAAATATTACTGCATTTTTCGCACAACTTTATGCAACACCTGATTTGAATGCTGAACCTAGTTCAGCAGGAAGATCAATGAACGGACATTTTTCTTCTCGAACAATTAATGAAGATGGAAGCTGGAGAGAATTATCAAAAATAAAAAATTCTTCATCAGATATAAGTCCAACTGCCGGACAAATGCCTCGCCTCTTAGGATTAGCATGGGCTTCAAAATTATTTAGAAATAATCCGGGACTACATCACTTGACTTCTTTTTCCAATAAAGGAACAGAAGTTGCTTTTGGAACAATTGGTGATGCAAGTACATCAGAAGGTCTTTTCTGGGAAACAATAAATGCTGCCGGTGTTTTACAAGTGCCAATGGCAATTTCTGTTTGGGATGATGGATACGGAATTTCTGTTTCAGCAAAATATCAAACTACGAAGCAAAACATTTCAGAGATCTTAAAAGGCTTTGAAAGAAATGAGAAAGGCGAAGGCTATGTAATCCTAAAAGCAAAAGGTTGGGACTATCCTGCACTTTGCGAAATGTATGCAAAGGGAATTAAGATCTGTCGCGAAGAACAAGTTCCTGTCTTGTTTCATATAACAGAAATGACACAACCTCAAGGTCACTCTACTTCAGGTTCACATGAACGCTACAAATCAAAAGAACGTCTTGAATGGGAAGTTGATTTTGACTGCATAAAAAAAATGCGCGAATGGATCATTAGTTCTGCAATTGCTACGGCGGAAGAATGCGATGAGATAGAAAACGAATCAAAAAAATATGCGCAAGATTGCAAAAAAGCTGCTTGGAATGAATTCATGTCTCCAATTAAAAATGAGATCAAAGAAGTCAATGCAATGTTTGATGCGATTAGCGAAACGACCGGACAATCAGCTTTCATTCAAAAAATAAAATCAGATCTAAGCAATGTCATTGATCCTGCAAGAAAAGACATAGTCATTGCCATTCAAAAAGTTTTACGATTACTCAGAAATGAAAATTCAGATGCAAAATCAAATTTGCAAAAATGGCATTCAGAATATTTAATTCTAAATGCTGATCGATACAATTCAGGATTATATAGTACATCAAATGAATCTGTCTTAAAAGTTGAACCAATTGCGCCAACATATTCAGATGATTCACCAATGATGGATGGACGCGAAGTATTGCAAGCCAACTTCGATGCTCTTTTTGCAAAAGATCCAAGATTGGTTGCATTCGGTGAAGACCTTGGAAAAATTGGCGACGTGAATCAAGGATTTGCAGGACTTCAAGCGAAATATGGTGAAGTCAGAATTACCGATGTTGGAATTCGTGAAGCAACTATTGCAGGACAAGGAATTGGATTGGCATTACGTGGCCTTCGTCCGATTGCAGAAATTCAATACTTAGATTATTTGTTGTATGCATTACAAATTTTAAGTGATGATTTAGCAACTTTACAATACAGAACTAAAGGCGGACAAAAAGCTCCTGTAATTATTCGTACACGAGGACATCGCTTAGAAGGAATCTGGCATAGTGGTTCACCAATGGGAATGATCATCAATGCCATTCGTGGTATACATGTTATGGTTCCGCGAAACATGGTTCAGGCAGCAGGATTCTATAACACACTACTTGCAGGCGACGAGCCGGGATTGATCGTTGAATGTTTGAATGGCTATCGATTAAAAGAAAAACTTCCTTCGAATATTGGAGAGTTTAGAGTTCCATTAGGTGTTCCCGAAGTTTTACAAGAGGGTACTGACATGACTTTAGTCACTTATGGGTCTTGTGTGAGAATTGCTCAAGAAGCGATTCATTTATTAGAGGAAATGAATATATCCGTTGAACTCATAGATTGCCAAACGTTACTTCCTTTTGACAATCAACAAATTATATCAAAAAGTCTCCGAAAAACAAACAAGCTCCTTGTGCTTGACGAGGATGTTCCAGGAGGAGCTAGTGCATATATATTACAGCAAATTCTTGAGACACAAAATGCATTCCAATGGCTTGATTCAGCGCCAGTTACGCTTACTGCGAAAGAGCATAGGGCTGCTTATGGATCAGATGGAGATTTCTTCTCAAAGCCTTCAGCAGAAGATGTTGTTAACTCTGTGTATAGAATTTTTAACGAATACAATCCGCAACAATATCCGTTGTATATTTAACGCGTTCAAAATTTTCACACACGAACAAGAAGTTCACTGCTAACACGCATGACAGAAAAAGTTACGGAAAAAGAATCCAATTATAATTCATTGGAATCAATGAGCGTTTATGAATTGTTATCATCAATTAATAACGAAGATAAGTCTGTACCCGAGGCTGTCGAAAAAGTCTTACACCGAATTGAAACTGTTGTAATTCTTATCACAGAAAAACTTCGAACAGGAGGACGATTATTTTATCTAGGAGCAGGAACCAGTGGACGATTAGGGATTGTTGATGCTTCTGAATTACCACCAACATTCGGATTAGAACATGGTAAGGTAATAGGATTAATTGCAGGCGGCGATCAAGCAATCCGGAAAGCCGTTGAATTTGCCGAAGACGATGATCTTCAAGGCTGGAAAGATTTACAATCACATAATGTAAGTACGTCTGATGTTGTATTAGGAATTGCAGCATCAGGAAGTACACCCTATGTAGTTGGTGCAGCAAAAAAATGTAAAGAGAATAACATTCTCGCAATTGGATTAACTTGTAATCAAGGTTCAACACTTGCACAAAATGTTCACTACCCAATTGAAGTGATCGTAGGACCTGAGTTTGTAACTGGTAGTACTAGAATGAAAGCCGGAACTGCACAGAAACTTGTGTTGAATATGATATCAACAGCAATAATGATTCAACTTGGTCGCATTAAAGGAAACAAAATGGTTGACATGCAATTGACCAATGGCAAATTGATCATTCGTGGAACAAATATGATCATGAAAGAATTAAATGTTTCAGCAATTGAAGCCGGAGAATTGCTTAACAAATTTGGCAATGTTCGCAAAGCAATTGAACACTATAAAAAGGGATAGTAATTTACGATTTATTTTTTCACGTACTCTTTTTATAACTCTCCTTTCTATCAAATAATTTCTTTGTAAATTTCTTATATTTGTATTCAACACAAAATAAGAAATGCAAGACCTCGAGCCATTTTACCTTTGGCGTGAATTATATATAGCTTCTGAAGACGTACTTTCGCCTCTTCATGGCAATATATATAGCGAGCTTGAATATTCGAATACGATTTACAATTATTACATTCATCCCCAGTGGGATTTTTTTGGAAGTGCTACACTCTACTTAAAAATACTCTTTACTGACTACGAAAGAAAATTTGCAATCATAGAATTTATCGGCGAATGGAATGATGCACTTTACAACGACATCATGTTTCTTAAACGCGAGATCATTGAACCTATGATAAAAGAAGGAATAAACAAGTTCATTCTTATTGGCGAAAATGTCTTAAATTTTCATGGGAGTGATGATTGCTACTATGAAGAATGGTTTCAGGATATTGAAGACGGTTGGATTGCAGCAATCAATTTTCGTCCGCATGTATCTATTGAAATGGAACGATTCAATTTAGATTACTACATGATCATGGGTGGAGAATTAGACGATTTAAATTGGCGAAATTATCTTCCTATTGATTTACTTGCAAAAGTTGAAAGTGTGTTTACGAAGAGATTGAACTAGGTTGAGTAGTGAATTAATGAATAGTGAATAGTGATTATTAATGAAAGTCAAATTTGCAAAGTCGCCATTATTAATTGTTAATAATTAATTGCAAAGTATTTTTATTTGATTAGGTACATCAGCATGTTAAGATCATTTTTCCTTATACTAGTATTGAACATCTTTTCAGCCGGCGCTTTTTGTCAGGCAGAAAATGACACATTGGAGATAGATAATAATGCATCCTTTTATCACGATCGTTTCCAAGGACAAGAAACTAGTAACGGTGAGAATTACGACAAGAATGATTTCACTGCTGCACATAGAACTTTCCCATTCAATACATTCTTATTAGTCACCAATACTAAAAATGACAAATCAGTTGTAGTTAGAGTAAACGATCGTGGTCCATTCAAAAAAAGCAGAGTAGTCGATTTGACTCGTTCTGCTGCAATTAAAATTGACATGGTACCTTTTGGTGTTGTGCCTGTAAAGATTGAGATTCTAACCTATCTTGATCGACTTGACATTAACGACTCAATATTTATAGCCGGCGAAACATGGGATTGTTACGCAAATAAAATTTCACTTCACGATAGAAGTATTTTTATTTGGCGAACTGAATATTGGAAACATGCTTTCTATATGGCATCAACACTTGCCTTGGAAACTAAATTAGATTCAATCGGCGTTCAAGTAATTGGTACCCGAGAAAATAAAAATTACATTGTAATTGCTACAGGTTTGAAAACAAAAAAAGAAGCAGATCTTCTAATCTATAAATTCAAGAAAATGGGTTTTATACATTCAAGGTTTCTTAAGAAATAACTAATTTCAATTCAGTTATTAATCAATTGCAATTGGCTTAAAGGTTTGACGATTTCCTTTATCAAAATACTCCCATAAAATTGCTTTCCCAAATTCTGACGGAGTAAACAAAAGCGAATTTCCTTCTGTTGTAAAATTTGTTTTCTTCTCGATAAATCCTTTGCCATCATAATGAATTGAACAAATTGTTTTATCATTTTTTAGATAATCACTTTTGTTCTTTTTTAATAATGTGTACACAACATCATAAGAATTACTTTGCTTATCAAAAGCTGTATATGAATAATCCATACTTCCTTTCGCATTGTACAAATAAAACGAATACATTTGAGGTAATGAATTAGGATTAACAAATTCATATTCACGTCCCTCTTTTTGAAAAACATCTGAAGAAATATATTTAAAATCCCTATCTAATTGAATAATTACTAATTCTTTTGAAGTCACTTTTACTCCTTTATAAGAGTAACATTCTCCAATCACCGTCCACGTGCCATCATCATGTTTAAACATATCATGATGAACAACACCACTCTTTGGATCTGCAATTAATGATCTTAACTTTGGAATGTCAGTTGCATAAGAAACTTTTTTCGAAATGATCTTTTTTCCTCCCTCATCAAGTTTAATATAATATAAAACAGGGCTTTTTTCATCAACCCAATCTCCCGTTAAATCGAAAGTTTTTGTTTCCGGATCGAATATCATTTTCTTAATTATTCCTATTTCATTCTGAACTTTAAATACTTTTTTTCCTGTCTTAGAGTCATACATTTCAAGAAACGCTTCTCCGGGTTTCATCCTTGATTCCATAGCGGTTACTGTCATTCCAATATAATTATCATCGGCAAAAACAACATTACCTTGGACTAAAAATTTTCCTTCTTCTCCCGTAAATGAATACAAAGGCTTAAGTTCATTTGAATATGCCTGAACTTCAAAATTTCTATCCATATCTGTTCCAACAACTAAAATGAACCCTGTCGCCCCAAGCGAATATACCTGTGCACCAAGGTAAGGCATTGCTTTTTCTCTTTTAAGTTTTTCAAACTCTAATTTGCCGACAGTTTTACCATCCTTATCAATTGTAAGAAAATATGGCTGAGTACCTCCAATAAGATAATGCACCAATCGAACTTCCCCATTTGAACATACTTTCACAATTTCTGATTTCTTAGGCATTGTTAATTGAATCGCTTTGGACTCTTCCATGGAAAGATTTAAAATTCTAAGTACACTCACTTCAGTTTTTTTATCCAATTCACTTTTATCTGAATAAATATAATATCCTTCCGGAACGTTTTTATTATAAATTATACCTAGGCCCTTAGCTTTCAAATCTAAACCACCTTCTGATTGAGCAAATAGATTTAGATTTTGAATTAAAATAAAGCAAGCAAGAATTGAAATTCGGTTTATCATTATGAATAAATTAATTTGGTTTTCTACAAATGTAAATTAATTACAATTAAAAAAAAGCATCAATGTTGATTGTTCTTTGAAAATTGTTCGACAATTACTTGCTATTATAACTTTGAAATCATCTCACTGACTTTTTTATCAATAATGAGACTGAATTCTTCTTCAACCATTTCCGAAACAGGCACATACCGAAATGATTGCGCACCATGTTCATGTAAAGCAAAATCAAATTTTTTCGATGAGATAAATTGATTAAATATTCCAACCGGCTTCATCAAATAATAAATACTCACCACTTGAGAAGAACTATCAAATGCCGATGGAACAAAAAAGTCTGTTGTATAAAAATGGTCTCCGACTTCAAATTCATTTCCGGTCTCTTCCATCAACTCACGTTTCAGACATTCCCGTGTACCTTCACCGAATTCAAGTCCACCGCCGGGGAATTTTGTAACATACATGCCATGAATAAATTCATCGCTCACTAAAATGCCTTTCCCTGCTTCGTGATAAATACCGTATACTCTAATGATAAAAGGAAATTTCCCCATAATACTTCAGACTTTCTTAAAATTCATTTCAAAGATATACCTTTAGACGATTATAAACAGTTGTAGCAAAAGAATAAATAGTTTGAAATCAAAATACAAAATACTCATTGCAGGAGCCGGTCCGGCCGGAATGGCCACTTCAATGGTTCTCAGTAAAAATAAAGTTGAACATGTATTGATCGACAAACAAACATTTCCGCGTGATAAGATCTGCGGAGATGCGCTGAGTGGAAAAGTCGTAAGTGAATTGAACAAGATCGATCCGAATTACATGAAAGAAATTGCCGGTAATTCAACCGAATATACAGGCAGTTATGGTGTACGATTCTTTGCGCCAAATGGCAAAAAACTTGATGTTCCTTTTTCAAATAATCCGGAGAAACTAAGACATGCACCCGGGTTCATTTCACCTCGACTAAAATTTGATAATTATTTATTCTCGAAAGCTAATCCCGAATTTGCAACGATCTCATTAAATACTTCAATAGAGAAAATCATCCGGTTTAACAACAAAGTTCAAGTTTCACTCAATCGAAACGGAGTCATCACTGAAGAAGAATTCGATCTGGTAGTAGGTGCTGAAGGCGATCGATCTGTTGTTGCAAAAGATCTTCTAGGCGATAAAAAACAGCAAGAACATTATTGCGCAGGTTTGAGAGTGTATTATGAAAATGTAAGTGATTCACATCCGGATAAATTCATTGAATTACATTTCTTGAAAGAATTACTTCCCGGATATTTCTGGATCTTTCCTATGAACGATGGATCAGTGAATGTCGGAATTGGAATGCTGAGTTCGTATGTTTCAAAACGAAAAGTAAATTTGCGAAAATCGTTGGAAAAAATAATTCAAGATCATCCAGAGATCTCTAAGCGATTTAAAAATGCAAAAGCAATTACTCCAATTGAAGGCTGGGGATTACCACTAGGAAGTGTAAAAAGAAAAATCTCCGGCGACAATTTTTTATTGGTTGGCGACGCAGGTTCACTCATCGATCCATTCACCGGCGAAGGAATTGGAAATGCAATTGTAAGCGGACGCATTGCCGGTGAGACAATTGTAAATGCCATTCAAGCTGAAAAATTTGATTCGGAATTTTTATCTATTTATCACAAAACTATATATCGACAATTAAGCAGCGAAATAAACCTTAGTCATAAAATGCAAAAACTAGCTCGTTATGAAATGTTATTTAATTTTGTCGTAAATAAAGCAAATAAGAATCAAACTTTGCGTGAAACAATTACTTGCATGTTCGAAGACCTCGACATTCGTGCAAAGCTAAAACAGCCTTCGTTTTATTTTAAACTTTTATTCAATAGTAAGTAGTGAGTGATAAGTAGTGAGTAGCAATGCGAAAGTATTTCAATGTGTTCCGATTATTCTTCATTCTTCATCCTGCTAGCTATTGGGATTCATTTTTCACTACCACCTTTTTCAACCGCATATGCTTTGTTAAGCCCCTGGATAACTTGATGCGTTACGTTTAAACTATCATTTGCAAATAAAATTCCACCGCCTTTTTGATAACCTAAAACGAATTGTAAATTTTTATCTTTATTGTAAGTCTTTAAATAATCATTCAACCGAGTATACAATTCTTCAGAAGAGCCTGATTGTATTGCATCAAGTCTCGAAAGCAACTGATCTTTTTTATCCATCAATCGCTGTTGACGCATTCCAAGTTCCGATTCTTTTTGTTGACGTTCAGTATCCGTCATCCCAATAGCTTGTTGCTGATAAACGGCAGCGTCTTTTTGAAGCTTATCACTTTCCGCTTTTAATTCACTTTTGATCTTTTCTTGTTCTGTTTCAAACTTCGTTTTTTGGTCCTTATAAAAATCGTATTCCTGCAAAAGAGAATCTGAATTAACAAACACAATTCCTTGAGAAGAGACTGGCATTGGACCAGCTAAATCAGTAGTAGCTGAATTTCCTTTAAAATGCAAATAGTATAAAATGCCGACTGCAACGATCAAAACTGCATTAAGGGCAAGTGAGAGGTTTTTCATTTTTCTTCGATTAGGGCGCAAATATAAAGTATTCATCCACATTTTTAGCAAAAAAGACAGGCCAAAAATATTTTATTAAGTAGAGGAGATTGCTTACTTTTCAGCGTTAATTCAACACAATTATGAAAAGCAGATATCTGATTATTGCCCTATTCTCAATCTTAGCATCTTGTTCAGAAAATAGTCAAGAAATTCCAAATCCCGGAAATGCTCCTGATGTTTCTGATGTACCTACCGTTTTCAAACAGAAGATCCTTATAGAGGAATATACTCAATTGTCTTGCGGACAATGTCCCAAAGCACATTATTTGGTTGACTCGCTTATCAAACTTTGGCCGGACAGAGTTTATGCGGTCAATATTCATGTTAACGACACACTTGAATCAACTGCACTCATTAATCCAACTACCGGTGTGAATGCTTTAGACAGTATGTTCAACATAAATTCTGTTTATCCTGGCGGACCGATCAATCGAGTGATTTCGGCTCCAATAGATTTTTCCTCTGATTTTTGGGTTTCATCTGTCCAAGCAAAAATTGGCCAAGTACCTTCTTGCGGACTTGCAATTGAGGCAAGTGAAATTACAACAGCTAACAAATTAAACATTATCGTTCATACAGGTTTCAGCGAAGATCTATTTGGCGATTATCGTTTGCATGGCTATATTGTTCAAAGTACTTATATAAGTAACGATTCTACTTATGACCAACTAAATGATTTTAGTTTTGAAGGCATTTCTCCTGACACTACACTACCATTCTATGCAATGAATGATACAATTCATAGATACAATCATAAGTATCTTTTGAAGAAGATCATTGCTAACAATGGCATTGTTGGAGATCAAATTCCTCAAGCAATAATGACTAGAGGAAATCAGTATATTAAAAATTATACTGTTGATCTTTCCGGAATCGATGCCGGAAATTCATTCATTATCTTTTTTGTTGACAAATACGGAACTACTTCTACTACACATTGGATTGAAAATGTGCAGCAAGTCGGAATTGGATCAACAAAAGATTGGAATTGATCTGATGGATTTTATTGACAAAAAAATCAATAGCTATTCAGAACTACATAGTACCGCTGAATCAGAAATTTTAAAAAGTTTAAATCGCGAGACACATGCAAATGTGCTCATGCCTCGCATGCTTTCCGGTCATCTACAAGGACGTGTGCTAAGTATGTTAAGTAGAATGATTCGACCCGATAGTATTCTTGAGATCGGAACCTACACCGGTTATTCAGGCCTATGTTTAGCAGAAGGTTTATCTGCGAATGGAAAAATTCACTCTATCGATATTAACGACGAACTTACTCCGCTTGTAAAAAAGTACGTAACACTTTCCGGACTTGAATCGAAATTTAATATTCTTACGGGAAATGCTTTAGAAATAATTCCAACTCTTGCAGGACCATTTGATCTTGTTTTCATTGATGCCGATAAAATAAATTATTCAAATTATTTCGATCTGGTAATAGATAAAATTCGTCCCGGCGGATTTATAATTGCAGACAATGTTTTATGGAGCGGAAAAATCACTTTGCCTCCTGCTCAAATGGACAAAGACACATTAGCACTTCATCAATTCAACGAAAGAATATCAGCTGACCCAAGACTTGAAAAAGTTTTGCTGCCTGTGAGGGATGGGTTGTTGGTGATGCAAAAATTGTAAAAAATGGTTTAAATAGTTTAAAGTGTTTAATGTGCGAGAAACGCATTAAACACTTTAAACTATTTAAACCACTTGAACTCCCATTAAACCTACTATAGAAATCAAAGTCCTATGCCCATGAAACTAAAAACAAAATTCCTAGCAATAGCATTGTTGATGACAACTATTGCAATGGGCCAAGGGCACGACCGTCCGGGTAAAAATATGAGTCCTGAAGAAATTGCTCAAAAGAGATCAGAAACTTTGAAGGCAAAACTAAAACTCTCCGATGCTCAATACTCACAAGTGTATGATCAAATTCTGAGTAATGAAAAACAGATTCGCACACAACGTGAAGCAATGAAAAAAATGCGTGACGAGAACGATGCGAAAATGAAGTCTATCTTGACACCTGAGCAATACACTCAACTAAAAGAGTTACAAACTCAACGAAAAGAAATGATGAAAAACCAAAGAAATAAAAACGAAGATCAGCCAACAGACAATTCTCCGTCAGAAGTCAAATAAAAACAAAGAAAGGATGCCAATTTTGGAGGCATCCTTCTTTATCTCGTTTATATCAAAACATTGATTTTTTCAACACTTCTATCCAAATCATTTCCA
>JANOBV010000160.1:0-9777 GCA_031411835.1 Bacteroidota bacterium
ACTTTTTTCTTGCGAATAAATCCGGCTAACATATATTCATCAACTCCATCAGGAAGTGGAGCGGTAGCAGAGTATGCATAAACAGGATCACCGCCAAGTGCAACTGCAACCGGCATTTTTTGTCCTAACTTTTTATATTCATTGAAATGTCGCGCGCTTACTTTATGTCTGTGCCAATGCATTCCTGTCATTTTTGGTTCGAAAACTTGCATGCGATATAAACCGACATTACGCAACCCTGTTAATGGATCCTTTGTATGTATGATTGGTAAAGTCAAAAACGGACCGCCATCTTCCGGCCAACATTTCAGGACAGGAAATTTAGTAATGTCCGGATCCATTTGAACTACTTCTTGACATTCACCTTTACCACCAATTACTTTTGGCATCCAAGAAGCAATTGAGCCAAGAGTTGGTAGCATTTTTAATTTATCAAGAATGCTGTCTTTCGGAGTGGTAAGTTGTTTAATAAGTGTTTCAATTTCTGATGCAACATCGTCCAGCTTTTCAACACCAAGAGCCCAGGCCATGCGTTGTTCTGTTCCCATTGAATTAATAAGGAGAGGAAAGTCAGTTCCGGTTTTCTCAAACAAAAGTGCAGGGCCGTATTGTTTTGAGATGCGATCTGTGATCTCAGTAATTTCCAATTTCGGATTTACAAATTCTTTTATACGTATTAATTCGCCTTTTTCTTCCAGCGTTTTTATCCAATGTTGAGTATTGCGGTACATAATGTTTGGTTGATGACTGCAAAGGTAACAAGAAAGTGCTTGTTTGGTTTAGTACTTTAGGAAGTTAATTTAAATGATCACAATTCGCTTTCTAATTATAGTTTTGTTATTAATTGTAATTGCCACAATATAAACTCCTTTACCTAGACCAGACGTGATTTGATTTGTGTTTCCTTTTAAATTTGAAGTGAAATATGTATTTCGGCCTTCAATATCCGTGATTTGGATTGAATAAAAAGTATTCGAAAGTAAATTGGATTTGATAGTAAAGTTACCTGAAGTTGGATTCGGATAAATATTAATTTCATCGGAAAAGTTGTAGCCGGAAATCGAAGTCGGATCTTCTAAAACCGTATCGTCGACGCAGACAGTACAGTTATTTGCATCACTTATACATATTGAATAGATTCCCGGTGTAAGTCCAACAATTGTATCTCCGTCCATTGTTCCAAATGAGGGTGTCCATTGAAAAGTAAATGGTGGAACTCCACCGATATGTTCAAGAAGAAATTTTCCGTTCGGACAACCAATACATGTTGCTGAAGTTGGTGTTGTCGACAATATAAAAGTTGGTACAATTACCGTAAAATTTTGTTGAATAGTACAACCATTATCATCCGTGATAGTTAACGATAGGGTAGTGTCTGTTAAATTTTCAACGTAAATAAAATTTGAATCGATACTCCACGGATTATTTACACTGTATGGTTCAATTCCTCCTGACACATTCAAATAAATATTTCCATCCGATGCTCCTTCGCATGTTGTTGTTAATGCTGATGAATCAAGAACGCTTGCTTCAATAGTTATTTGTTGTGTTGGCACATTTACATTATAAGTATTTGAACAACCATTTGAATTTGTGATCTCAACAGAAACTGTTCCTGCAGGTAAGTTTATAGCAGTTGCTCCGGTTTGCTGATTTACGTCATTCCAAAGATATTGAAACGGTCCACTACCACTTGTAACAGTAATTGTTGCACTACCATTATTATTTGTTCCACAAGTTGTAACAGGAGTTGTTGAAGACGTTGCAGTTGGAATTGTATGATCGTAATTTACATCATACGTATATGTGAATCGGCAACCATTATTATCGGTAAGATTTAAAGTATAGCTTCCTGAATAGAGCCTTGTCAAATTCTGCGAATATGGGTTGTACCCATTTTCATTGGGAATATTATCCCAGTCAAATGTAAATGGTGGATTTCCACCTGAGATGGCAAGTGAAATTACTCCATCAGCAGTATTCAAACAACTTGCATTTGTAATTGTGGGAATAATCGATGGGCCTGTTGTCGGAATTGTTCCTAAGGTTACCGTTGCCAATGCAGAACAAGGATTTGCATACAATGTCATTACACAAGAATAAACTCCCGGCGGAAGATTATTGATTGTTTGAGATGTTGCTCCATTCGACCAAAAGTAATCGACTGTTCCGACAACTCCGTTTGCCATTGCCGTCAATGAACCATCAGATGAGCACGGAGAAGATGGTGAACTGTTTACAGTTATACTTGGGACAATTGATGTGTTCGGTATGGGAAGTAATGCAGTATGTCTTAATCTTGTGCAACCGCTATAACGGTCTGTGATCGTTACATAGATCCGATCTGTTTCTGATGGAATTGGTATTACGATTTGATCAGTAACTTCACCGGTACTCCACAAAAATGTTACTCCGGAATTTCCGGTCAAGTCTGTCGAGCTTGAATTAGCAGCGTCAAGATCTGTTTTCAATGTATATGTTCCATTCCCGTTGCATGTAACATTCAAAGATGCAGTTGGATTTGGATGAACTGTTAGATGAATGGAATTTGAATTTCCACCACAAGTCGTCCCACTTATTGAACAGTAATAATCGCCATCTTCAGTTGCTGAAAGGGTATTAATACTTGCTCCGGGAATAATTTTTCCGTTTCTATACCATACATAAGAACCACCGGCAGGAGCAACGAGAAAAGATTTGTTGCCTTCGCAAAATGCGCTATCTCCAATAAGAAGAATTTTTGGTTGGTTGGAAACTGAGATCTTTTCTATTGTAGTATAACTACATCCTGAACTATGGTTATAGTTTAATATTAATCTAGCAGTATAATCACCATCGGGTAAATAACAATTTGGAAAAAGTAATGTATCACGAAAATTAATTGATCGAATTCCGGGATCTGAAATTGTACTTAAAGAAGTTCCTGTTATTGGTAATCCTGATTTTGGATAAACAATTGAACTGTCTAGATCATTCGTAATTATAAAGGAGAAATCTGTGCCCGGTTCATCTGGACCACAATAATCAATTTGAATAAATGTAGAATCTCCTGCGCTGCAAAATGGTCCTGGAGATAAAATTAGTTGCGGATGATCTAAATGTCCTACCATATACGATTGAGCAAACCATTGTACTCCGCCACACTGTACATCATTCTGTTTTGGTTGACCTAATGCAGAACCGGAAAGGATCAGCCAATGGTACCAATAATATTCTTCTGCAGCAAAAATTGTATTCAATGGTCTTTGAGTAAACCAGGTTCCTAGAAAGTCAAAACCTCCCCCGTGATTCATTGACTCAGAATATAGCATTGGGTGAAAATCGGTGCTATCCTGTGTAACGGGTTGTTCAAAATAATTTTGATCTCCGAATACAAAATTGGTAGGATTGCTTGTAAGCAATGAATAAAGCATTCTATCGATCAAAGGTTCGTGCGGATTTGCACATGTCGGACAAGGTGAACAGTTGCTACATCCATCTATCGTTTGCGTGACCTGTGTTTGCATT
This sequence comes from Bacteroidota bacterium, assembly GCA_031411835.1. Lineage (GTDB taxonomy): Bacteria > Bacteroidota > Bacteroidia > AKYH767-A > 2013-40CM-41-45 > JADKIH01. Next base: position 3,508 of record JANOBV010000160.1, read on the forward strand.
GACCCGCAGTAATATAAAAAAGCCAGATATGCTTCAGTGATTATTGGGTTGTTAGGATGTGCGGCATTGTATACATCTTTAAGTGCTTTCATCGATTCAGCAATTTCAGTGAAGTCGGAAAAAGTGCCCGCACAAGCACCCCAAAATTCGTATTCAACATTAAGTACATCTATATCACTTTGACAACCGTTTGTGGCATTGAAATTCATTACACGAATACATTGCTTTAAATATTCAGCGGCTTGTTGCGATTGTCTTGTGGGAAATGAATTCGTTTCGACAGACGCCAATCGACTATTAAAGTGTGGGGAAGATTTAATTTCATTACTCAAACGAATAGGAGCAGTGACCGGATAACGATCGAGATAGGTACTTAAGCTATCAAAAAAATTGGCTGAACCTCCAACTGCACCAATTTGTGTGACACCATATTGAGCTCTCGCTTTTTCTATAAATCGACACAGATGTTTTTCCGGGTTTTCAAATTGATGTGTATTTTCATTCCAAATTGTTTTAGTTGTGCCAATGGTGCGATGCATATCATACATAGTCAAATATGTTATATGATTCTCGCAGGCGTAACGTAAAACAGCATCCTCTTTTTCAAAAATGCCGTCAAAGTCTTTATCAACTCCTAATATTGATCTTGATGTATCGACATTTGAAGTACCCGGCCAAAAGCGCAGAAAGTGATCAAGATAAATTCCACGGTGAGGATCAGATTCAGGTGCGAATTGTGCGTTTGAAAGAGTAGTGGAAAGCACTAGTAATGCAAATAGATAGTATTTGTTCATAAACATGTATAGAGAATAGAGAGGACAATTATTAATCGCAAAAAAGACCTCTTGCGACCATTCAAATATAAAATTAGTTATTAAGCCGACAAATTTATAAAACTCTTATTTGGTCAAGTGATAGAATTGAAAGGTAATCGTATGCTCAGTTGGGTGAATGAAAAATTAAATGCTTTGTAGCTGATCAGCCACCGGATTTTAATATTCGTTTCATTTCTGAGATCACTTTTTCTTTCAATGCCGGAATGTCTTCTTGCGTCATACCAATTGTGGGAATTGGTTCTGACCAGACGCATTCAATTGTTCCGGGAGAAAGTTCTATTGGGCGCGAAGGGTGAAGTAGTTTTCTTGTGTTGAGGAGAGTCAAAGCAGCAATTGGAACTTGTGCCTCTATTGCAAGTCTGAATGCACCGTCTCTGAATTCGAGCAATGGTTCAGAGGTTTTATTTCTTGTACCTTCGGGAAAAATGAAGACAGAAATTCCGTCACGAATATTCTTCTGCATATTTTCCATACTTTTTGCACGCGCGAATTTATCTTTGCGATTTACTGAAATGTATAAGTTGCGAATGATGTATCCCATTAACGGAATTTTCGTCAATTCTTCCTTTGCCAGATATTTAAACACATGATCAGTTGCAATTGCATCGGCAGGTATATCAAGTTGTGAAAGGTGATTTGCAATAAAAACGTAGGTAACTTCTTTTTTGAGTAATTGCTTATTTTGTACTTTTAGTCTAATACCGAACATTACGAACAAAGTTTTCGCCCAAGTTCTAGAAATATATTTATGAGCAATACTTGCTGCATTCTTTTTATCTGCAATTGTGAAAATAATAAAATAACAAATCATTGCAAGTAAAAGAGTAATTACAAATATTATAAGGCCGTAAATCCCCCATAGTGCTTTAAGTATTCTTTTCATTTTAGTCTAGTAGGTTGTTAATTTTTGATCAATGCGCAAGTACGACATTATATTTTAATTCAAGTCCCTTTTTCCAATGTTGATTTACAAAGTAGGTTGAGTCATAAGATAATTCACTGTTGTATAGCATTTCACTAGTCGGTAAGGAAGAAAGTTCAAGCGTGCCTATGAAATTTGAACTTTTTAGATCATTTATTTTTTGAATTCTTTCATCGTACGATTCTGCAAATTGCTTTGAGGCTCTAAATTCCTTTATATTTATGTAGAACAAATAAGTGACGATCAGAAAAAAAGCAACGTGTATCACTTTTATAATTTGTGATTCAGATCTCAGTAACATCCCAAAAAGTGTAAAAATTATGGTAGCAGATGTTGTTAAAACTAGAGTGATCATTGAAAGTGCTCTTGCCGGGCCCATTTCTCCAAGTATGAAAACAGTGGGCAGTAGGCAAATTAAAATTGTAATTGCTGTTAATACTATTGTAATACCGATATTTTTTAATACGTTTTTCATCGTTATTGCAGTTATTTCTTGAATGTAAAATCCGAAAGCCAGCCAAGGAACACTTAGTAAAATGAATAAATATAGTTTTGAAGGAAGATATTGTATAAATATTTTTCCAAATGAGCGAATCAAAACGCTTAGCTTTTCAATTAGGGAAAGTGAAGGGAGTAATTCGTTGCGATGAAATGTTCCAGGTGAAAGTGTTGATATTAAAAATGAAATGAAAACTAGAATGACAGAAGTAATTAGCGTTTTATTTTTGGGATTTGATTTAAAATTTTCTATGCCTTCTTCGCGAATCTTGAAAACCATGAATAGCGTTGAAAATAATATTAAGATTGCAGCAAATGATTCAGATGCACTTCCTATGTATAGCGAAGCGAAAACTATAAGTGCCGGTCGATAAAATCTTTTTTTGTTATTAATGTATAAATTAACGAGCATTAATGCAAAAATAATACTCCAAATATAGGTGCTAACACTTATGAACCAAAACCAGTTTTCTCCAATTGAAAAGGAGCAAAGAAAAAAAGTTGCCATAAATAAAAGTGGGGGCAAATCACTATTAAAATCGTCTTCGTGAATGCCAAAATAAGTGTAGATCTTGTAAAAAAAAGACGACAAGATTAGATAAAGCGTGCCAAATGTGAATAGAAAGTATGCAGTCAGGAAAAATTTGAATTCCGAAAATTTCAACAAGAGCAAACTCACAAAATGACAAAGCCAACGGCCACTGAAGTCTTTATATTGAAATAATGTTCCTCCCACTGAACCAAAATTTAAATTTAAAGAAATGAAATAATAATCGTCTGCTGCAAATCGAGCATTCAATGACAAATTAATGAGAAGTAATAAGAAGAGTATAATGAAACTATAAGTTAATCCTTTGAACATTTAATTTTGACTTTTGATTTTTGAATTACGAAGTACGCACTTTATCCCATTTCTTCAATTGCCAATTAATTTCTCCTGTGCAAATATGATTTTTGGCGCTATCGTAAACTTCAACTTTCATTAGATAAAAAACGGAGTCTTGTGTTTTGAGTGGAGTGAATACATTTTGTTCAAGCATTTGAGGAGTGAGATGTAAAATTGCAGAAACATCTTTCTTTGCCTGAAAATGATAAGTCATTTTCATTTCTTTCATAATGATCCGCAAATCATTTCGTCCAACTACTTTCAATAACGTTAATCCGGAAACAAATTCTGAAAGTGTAGCCAATCCGCAAGCGTGAATTCCATTGATGTGATTTCTGTTGACTCTCCAATACGGTAAATCAACATGGAATCCATCTGAAAAGACTTCTCTGATTTTAAATCCATGTGGTCTGTTAAATGGAATGGAATAACTCAATGCGAATTGCAGTATTCTTCTTTTGAAGGAAGATGTTTCTGCTTGGAGCATGAGAGCGTGAATGTGCTTCATAGAATTCTATTTGTCAAATTGAAATTTGATTCTGAACTTTCGAATATGCTTCGAAAAATTCTAATTCAATTTCATTTACAATTTCTTTGATGGGTTGAATTTTCTCAATGAGTTCAACAGTTTGACCGGCACACCATAGATTGTTATAATTACCGGGCTTAACAGCATCTTCCAACCAAGTAAATCCACGACGTTGAATGATCATCTTGAAATATTTTTTAGTGCGCGGATTTTTACTCATCCATTTCTCAAACCAGTTTTGTTGAGTTCCAATTTTTTTTGCAAATTCAGTATTGATGATCGTGCAAGGAGTACCACTAATTCGTTCTGTCAAAGTGATGTCTTCCATGTGTGAATTGACAATTGCATTTTTATATTCCTTTGAAACTGTTGCTTCAGTACTTGCAATAAAAATAGTTCCACTATATCCTACAGAAGCACCTGCTGAAATGGCACTCAGTAATGTCGCGCCGTTTGCAATTCCGCCGGCAGCTAATACCGGTACGTTTGGAAATTCCCTTCTTAGAGCCTGAATCAACATGCTCACAGGGTAAGGACCCGCATGACCACCTGCTCCTTGTCCAACAGCTACAAATCCATCACACCCTAGATCAGCACATTTTTTTGCATGAACAAGATTCGTCACATCGCAAAAAACTTTCCCGCCATAAGCATGGACTCCCTTGATGGTTTCTTCTGGATTTCCGAGGGAAGTGATGATAACGGGAACTTTCTTGCTAAGGCAAATTTCCAAATGTTTTTTTGACCAAGGATTGGCTTTTTGAACAATGATATTGACGCCGTAATTTCCCAATTGACCATTTCGTGAAGCCATAAACTGATTTAACTCATCTAAAACACTCGCAAGTTCACCTTCATTTCTAAAGTTTAAAGATGGAAAGCAACCTAAAATTCCCGCAGAAACAGCTTCTTTCACCATTGGTATTGTAGTTACTAAAAACATTGGTGCCATTACTAATGGAAAACGAATGTTTAGTGTATTTGTAAGGTCGTTTTGGAATTTCATTTTGTATTGAAAATTGATCTACAAACCTAAGTTTATTTGTTGTTGAAAGTTATGAAACATAGGCGGTTTTTACAGTTGAAATTGTTAACAAACGATGGATAAAAAAATTAGATTTTTGGCTCAGGAAAGGCTAAAAACTATACTTTGGCACAATATAGATTTGCATATTCCGGGGTCCTTAAAATTGGTTCCTCGGTTTTGTATTGATTACAACACATGATCAACGTTACCCGGATATTTGACATACCCAGACGTCAAAAAGAAAAGTTCGCAACAAGTAAATCCTTATTAGGCAAAATCAATGGTGATTGGAAGGCTTGGTCGACCGACGAATTTATTGACAACTCCAATTTGATCACTAAAGGTTTGCTTGCCTCGGGAATTAAAAAAGGTGATGCCGTTGCAATGATTTCTGCAAATCGTCCTGAATGGAATATTCTAGATATTGGAATGTTGCAAGGCGGAATTATCAATGTTCCAATCTACACAACGTTATCAGAAGCAGAGATCGCATTTATTCTGAATGATTGCAAAGCGAAATTAGTTTTCGCCGGCGATCAACAAATTTTCAATAAAGTAAATGCAATTCGTTCTAAAGTTCCATCGTTGGTGGATATTTACTCGATAGATCAGATTGCAAATGTTCCAAATTACAACGATCTTATTTCGAAAGGACGAACATCTTCCATCAATGTAAACGAATTGATGGATGAAGTGCAAAATTCTGATGTCGCTACGATCTTGTACACTAGCGGAACTACTGGTACCCCAAAAGGTGTTATGTTGACTCATGATAATATCGTAAGTAACATTCTTGCTAGCGAGCATCTTTGTCCTGTCGGGCCCGGAGATCGTGCATTAAGTTTTCTTCCGCTTTGTCACAGCTATGAGCGTATGTTGACTTATCTCTACATGTACATTGGTGTTTCAATTTACTATGCGGAAAGTATTGAATTGATTGGAGCTAATTTGAAAGAAATAAAACCACAAGTGTTTTCAACTGTTCCACGTTTGCTTGAAAAAGTTTACGATAGAATTGTCAACACCGGAAAAGAACTCACAGGAATAAAACATAAATTATTTTTTTGGGCTCTTGATCTAGGATTGAGATTTGAAAAAGATGGAAAGAATGGAAGTTGGTATGAAATGCAACTGAAACTTGCCAATAAATTAATTTTTTCGAAATGGCGTGAAGCCCTTGGAGGAAATGTAAAAGTAATCGTAAGTGGCGGAGCTGCATTGCAACCTCGACTTGCAAGAGTATTTTGGTCAGCAGGAATAAATGTATTAGAAGGATATGGATTAACAGAAACATCACCTGTTATTGCAGTAAATAATCTTGAACCGCGTGGTAGTGCATTTGGTACAGTTGGGCCGGTTATCAAAGGTGTGCAAGTGATGATTGCTGAAGATGGTGAGATCCTTTGTAAAGGACCGAATGTGATGAAAGGCTATTACAATCGTCCGGACCTTACTGAAGAAGTGATCGACGAGAATGGTTGGTTTCATACCGGTGATATCGGATGTTTTATTGAAGATCATTATCTAAAGATCACTGATAGGAAAAAAGAAATTTTTAAAACTTCAGGTGGA
>JANOBV010000161.1:0-1007 GCA_031411835.1 Bacteroidota bacterium
TTTGTCTTCCATCATTCTCATCTGAACATCTTTCTCAATAAATTTTCTTGTCATCGAACTTTGAGTATCCAGTGTTCTTTTAATCACAAGAAACATCCCAATCAATACAAGTATTGCAGGAATAAAATAAAGCAAAACATCTGTCATATTCTTTGTCGTTTCCATAAGCATTATTTACCAAGCACGGTATTTTGTTGTGTCTTCAAATAAATATTTGAGCAAATCTTTTTCTTTCTTGCCAAATTCAAGATGTCGTCTTTCGTAAACACGACTTGCTACTTCTACTGCATCTTCTAATCGATATGATGCAAATCCTTCTGATCCGCCCCATGAAAACGAAGGAACAAATTTTGGCGGAAATCCATTTCCAAAAATATTTGCACTCACACCTACTACTGTTCCTGTATTGAACATTGTATTGATACTGCATTTAGAATGATCACCCATTATCAGTCCGCAAAATTGAAGTCCGGTATTGATATAATCGTGATCTACATAACTCCAGACTTTTACTTTAGAATAATTATTCTTCAAATTTGAATTGTTAGTATCAGCTCCAAGGTTACACCATTCTCCTAAAACAGAATTTCCTAAAAATCCATCGTGTGCTTTATTCGAATAACCAAAGATCACAGAATTGCTGATCTCACCTGCTACTTTGCAATGAGGACCAACTGTAGTTGCGCCATAGATCTTTGCACCCATTTTCACTGCTGAATGTTCTCCTATAGAAAATGGTCCACGAATCATTACACCTTCCATGATCTCTGCATCTTTTCCAACATAAATATATCCACCGGATGCATTCAAGTTTGCGCATTCAACAACTGCTCCTTCTTCAAGGAAAATATTTTCAGGCTTGAGTACTCTGTTTGTATTACTGATCGGTTGCGATTTTCTTCCCTTCGTTATCATTTCAAAATCAGACTTCAATTCCTGTTCGTTCTTCGAAAATATATCCCACGGAAAAATCAAACGTTCAAATTTGGATTGAATTGTTTTCGAAT
>JANOBV010000162.1:0-12302 GCA_031411835.1 Bacteroidota bacterium
GGTTTACTATTCAAATATGAAACAACAGAGATTTTTAACATGTACTTTTTTTGATCGATTCAAAAATAAAACGGCTATCATTTTTCAAGAATAAAAAATGATAGCCGTTTTGTAAAATTATATTTCAGCTTCAATTAGATCTTCTACGCGTTTAGCTGCAACACCTGTGTCCAAAGGTTTCTTTGTGTATTTGCGAACTTTGTTTTTAATTCTTGCAGTAAGTAAATACATAACAGGAACAAGGATCAAAGTAAGGAATGTTGCAAAGCTCAATCCAAAGATCATCGTCCAAGAAAGAGGTCCCCAGAATGCAGTATTGTCGCCACCGAAATAAATGTGGGGATTTCCGGTATTGAATAATGTAACGAAATCCATATTCAATCCGACAGCAAGTGGAATCAATCCAAGCATTGTTGCAGATGCAGTAAGAATTACCGGCGTCATTCTGGTTTTTCCGGCTTCTACAATCGCATCAAAAGTAGGTACGCCTTTGGCAATTAACAGATCGGTAAATTCTACGAGTAAGATTCCATTTCGTACAACAATTCCGGCGAGTGCAATAATACCAACACCGCTCATTACAATGGAGAATTCCATTTTGAAGAGGGAGAAGCCTATCAAGACTCCTATTATACTAAATGCAATTTCAGAAATAATGATCAATGGTTTACTTACAGAGTTAAACTGCAATACAAGAATGATGATGATCAACATGAGCGATGTTCCCATTGCCCATCCTAAGAATGCACCTGTTTCAGCTTGCTCTTCTTGCGAGCCTGTCATTTTAACCGTTACATCTTCAGGAGATGTAAAGTTGTTAAGTGCCTTCTGTACATCAGCAACAACTTCATTCTCGTTATAACCTGAAAGAACATTCGATGAGATAGTCACAACACGTTTCTGATTCTTTCTTTTGATCACTCCATATGTATCAGAATATTTTACATCAGCAAAAGAAGCAAGAGGAACATTACGAACCATTCCGCCCATACTCATATCACGATAAACGATCTTCAGATTTCGTAGCATGTCAACGTTATAACGTTGTTCATCTTTGTATTTGATTACAATGTTATAATCATCGTCAATGTCTCTATATTTAGAAATATCAGTTCCTAAGACTCCAAGGTAAATTTCATTTCCGATAGAGTAGGTTGAGATGCCTTCGCGATTTGCACGTTCACGATCGATATCAAAAACGATCTGTGGTTTTGAATCCTGAAGATCACTTCTCAATTCTTCTACACCTTCAATCTTCAGTGAATCTAATGTACGTTTCAACTCTTTACTTACAATAACAAGCTGTTCGTAATTATCACCGGTAATTTCAATGTTGACCGGCTTTCCTACAGGAGGACCACCTTGTTCTTGTGCAACTGTGATTTCCGCTCCGGGAATTCCTTTAATTGCCATACGGATAGAATCAAGATAGGAAAGTGAAGAAACACCATTTCGTTTTCCATATTCTACGAATGCAACTGAGATCTTACTCTTGTTAGGATAATTTCCTTGATCTTCATCCTGCGGATCAGTTACACCAACTGTTACGTTGGTGATAACAGATTTTACAATTGGATTCGGCCAACTGATCGCCTTGTAAACTTTCTCTTCGATCACTTTTGTAACTGAATCTGTCATACTCTGATCAGTTCCTACAGGTAAACTTGTATACACATACACGAAATTAGGATCAGCAACAGGGAAGAAACTAATTCCACCATTTCTTGCAACAAGCATAACGATTGAAAGTACGAATAATAGAACAACACTTACTAACATCTTCCATGGACGGTGCAAGCACCAAACAAGAAGATTTCTGTATTTGTTTTGGAATCTAGGCCACGTAACTTCTTGGAATTTTTTCAATTTGTATTTTAACCATAAGTTATTGATCAACCATGATAAGAAGAGAACAACAGCAAGATTACCTAATCCGAAATCGTTCATGTATCCAATAATAATTGCAATTCCGAATATGATGTAAGTCGATTTCAGGCTTTTCTTCGGCGCATTTTCAACATGTGGCTTCATGAATTGTACAGCGAAAACAGGATTGATCAAGTACGCAACTAGTAATGATGCAGTAAGTGTTACAATTAATGTTACCGGTAAGAAGAACATAAATTTACCGATCACACCTTGCCAGAAGAGTAGTGGGAAGAAAGGTGCAAGCGTTGTCATTGTACCTGAAAGTACCGGAAGAAAAACTTCTCCGGCTGCCATCTTGGCCGCTTCTGTTATACTTCTTTTTCCGTTTGCGAAAATTCGATGCGTGTTTTCAATTACAACAATTGCATCATCTACAACAATTCCAAGGGCGAGCAAGAAAGAGAAGAGTACGATCATGTTCAATGAAAATCCAATAGCCGGCATTACGAGGAATGCGAGACACATGGAGAGCGGAACTGATAGGGCCACAAAGAAGGCGTTAACAGGTCCCATGAAGAACATTAGTACAAGTAATACAAGCACAAAACCAATGATGATCGTATTGATTAGATCATGCAATGTTGTTCTTGTTTGCTCACTTTGATCGCCGGTCAAAGTAACTTTCAGATCTTTCGGCCAAGAATGTTTTTGGAAATCATCCATCAATGCAACGATCTTATCAGATGCTTCAATTAGATTCTCACCTTTTCTTTTGATGATGTTAAGGGTGATTACATTTTTCTTATCAAGACGAGCAAAACTTTCTTGCTCTTTGAAGCTATCGACAACATCAGCAATGTTCTTTAGATAGATCGGACTTCCATTGATACTTTGAACAACGATGTTGCTGATCTGTTCTGCGTTTTTGAATTCACCGGTAACTTTGATTGAACGACGAATTCCATCCATGTTTACTGATCCACCGGGAATTGTTAAATTCTCACTTTGGATAGCACGCATGATGTCAGTCATTGAGATCTGTGCCGACTGCATTTTCAACATGTCAACGTTGATCTGGATCTCGCGTTCAAGAGCACCGATGATATCTACCTTCTTGATTTCTTTCATGCTTTCTAGCTTTTCTTTAGCATCGTCAGCATATTTTTTCAATTTGTTCAGATCATAATCACCGGAAATGTTTACCTGCATAACAGGCAGATCAGAGAAGTTGATATCAATGATCTCAGGATCTTTTGGAAGGTCTTTTGGAAGATCAGTTTTTGCGCGATCTACCGCATCCTTCACTTTTTGTTTTGCAATGTCGATGTTGACATTCGAATTGAATTCAACAATAACATTACAATAGTCCTGAAGTGAATTACTTTTAATTTTCTTTACTCCGGCAATACTTTTACATTCCTTCTCAATTGGACGAACAATTAAGTTCTCCATATCTTTAGGAGAAGTACCGGGGTAAACTACACTTACGTATATATTAGGTAAGGAGATATCTGGAAAGCTTTCCTTTGGTAAGCTTTGATATCCTTGGATTCCAGCAACAAATAATATGAGCGTCATTACAAATGCAGCGATCTTATTATCTATTACCCAGCTTGATGGTTTAAATTCTTTATGTTTTTCAGACATGATTGTGCGGTGATTTAATGATGAAAAAATGGTTGATTATAAAGTGCTTATTAAAGTTTGATTTCATCGCCTTCAATAATGTTCGCAAATCCTGATGTAATCACTGCGTCGCCTGATGCTAGTCCTTTAGTTATTTCTGCGATCCCATTATAGATCGTACCGACTTCTACGACTTTTCTTTTTGCAATAGTTTTCCCACCTTCTTCAGCTTTTACAAAAACATATTGACCATCACCTGATTTTTGAACTGCAGTTACAGGAACTATGAAAGCAGATGTGTTTTTGTAATCAACAATTTTCAAAATAGCAATCATGTTTGGACGGAAAGTTCCTGTCTTATCATGGATTTTTACTTCAACATTGAATGTTCTATTCAATGGGTCAATTCTGTTTCCTGAATAATCTAATTTTACATTTACTTCCTTCTTTGCATCAGGGAAATAAATGATTGCTTCGTCGCCTTTTGAAACGCGGCTGATATAACTTTCTGCAACTTCAGCTTTCACTTTAAGCGAGCTCAAATTGATAACACGAATCGCAGGAACACCTGGGGCAACTGATTGCCCAACTTTTATACTTACAACATCAATAACACCATTAATTGGCGATTTAATTTTCGTCATTGCCATCTGCTCATTTAAAGTTGCCATTCTTGATTCAGCAGATTCTTTATTTGCTTTCGCTTGCAAGAATTGTATTTCACTACCAATCTTTTGATCCCAAAGATTTTTCTGCCTGTTGTATACTTGTAGAGCAAGGTCATGTTGAGACTTTGCTTCAGATATGGTTTGACGAATAATTTTATCGTCAATCGTAGCTAAAACTTGACCGATAGAAACTTTGTCACCGGCTTCGACAGAAATAGAAGTAATACTTCCTGCGCTTTCTGCGCTAAGTAAAACATCTTCGTCACCTTCAACTTTAGCTTGCACTTCAATGAAGTGTTTGAAAGTAGAAGGTTGCATCTCAGTGATGGCAACAAGTTTAGATTTGTCTGCAGTTGAATCTGTCGCTGCTAGTTCAGATTCAAGTGCTACTATTTTTGCTTTTATGGCTGCTTGTTCTTTTTTAAGAGCATCAAGCTGCGATTTTTTATCGTCTCCTTTTGAACAAGCAAAAAATGTAATGGCAATTAAAGATAAAGTGATTATATTTTTCATGTTATGTAATGGTTATTTGTGTGTGATTTTAGTATTTTAAATTTCCTAAAGATTTTTCTAGATCTATTTTCGCAACGATTGCTTCGAATAATGCACCGTAGTAATTCGATTGCGCTTCTTTTAGAGACGTTTCTGCATCCAATATTTCAAGATTAGATCCAATGCCTTCATCATATTTTATTTTACTTGTCTTAGTAACACTATTTGCCAATTCAAGATTTTGTTCCTGAATCTTCAATGTAGAAATTGCGTTGGCCAACACTGAGTTTGCAGTAGAAACTTGTAATTCCACACCATTCGCGAAATTGTCAATTTCATTCTGAATTTTTTTCAGTCCTAATTTTTCATGACGAATTTTATTTTCTCTTTGCATTCCGTCAAAAATGTTCAAACTTAATGTAGCACCAATAATTCCCGTTGGATACCATCTGTAAGCAGGGTCAAAAATGTTGAATTCTGTTCTCAATGCATTTGTACTGTAACTTCCATATGCGACAAGGCTTGGCAGATAACCTGCTTTGTATCTTTGAACATTAAATTCTTGTACTTTTTCTTGTGTTTTCAGTATTGAATATTCAATTCTCTTCTCAGGTGTTGCTTTATCAGCAGAAACAACTAAGTTTTTTACTCTTTCTGTATCAAGTGAGTCTGTCAAAGTAATAGGAGATGATTGAGGAAGTCCCATAAGAAATTTCAAATTGTCTTCAGTGATCTTGATCAATCTCTCAGATTTTTCTTGTTCCGAAAGAGCATTATTATATGCTACTTGGATACGATCCATATCTACTTTTTCAACAAAGCCATTTTGATACATCGATTTAATGTCATCATTATATTTTTTAAGTCGAACGACATTTGCATCATTTACGATTTTACGGTCTCTTACAACTAAAACTCTGTAATATGCTTTTTCAACATTTACAGCAGTTTCAATTTTGGTATTCGCTAAACCTTGAACAGAAAGATCTTTATAAGTCTTAGCAGCTTTTACTCCAACAATATAAGATGGCTCAAATAGTAATTGAGAAGCACTAAGTCCTGCAGATGCATTGTATTGTGTTCCGAATTGAACCGTAGTATATGAACCCGGTGCGCCGCCAAAAAATTCGGCAGGAATAGCAGAGGTAGGAATCTCAAAGAAGTCCTTGATATCAAATTCACCTTTAATTTGGGGTAGGCCTAGTCCGATCGTTTCTTTAACTTGATATTCCGCAATTTGAACATCCAATTGAGAATTGAGAACGTCCTTCTGGTGCTGGAAAGAAAAGTCGACAGCTTGCTTAATTGAAAATTGCATGACGCTGTCTGGTCCCTGAGAATGTGCGCCCAGTGAAATCAGCAATAATAATGCGATAAGTGGTTTTTTCATAATGGTAGTGACGCTTAGTGGTGATTAATATTTTTGAAAAATGAATATTATTTTGAATTAATTAGATATTTAGAGATCATCTTATTTCCTTTTAATGTAACGATACCATGAAGGAAGTGGTCTAGCATAGCCACTTGAACCTCAGCATGGTTATACTGATTAGCCGGAAATACTTCAGTGTTGAATCCAAAGTTGATCATCTCTATTCTTAGACGTGCAATGATCTTTACTTTTATTTCTTTTCTATATAATTCCAATTTGATCCCTTTGCGAAGATTGTCTTCAACAAATCCCATTACTTCTTTTTCTCTGAAAATTGTAAAATCACTCCACACAGCAGGATAGAATTTTTGAAGATCATAAAAGACTGCAGGGTTAAATTGTGAAATAAATGTACCAAGATGTTCGATCAAGCGCATAATTTCATCAATTGGATTCTCACTTGCTTTTCTGATTTGATGCATTCTTTCAAGTTCTTGCTCAAGCAAAATGTGGATCATTGACTTTACGATAAGATCCTTGTCCTTATAATGAGTATAAATCGTCTTTTTGGAAATTGCAAGGTGTTCTGCAATGTCATCCATTGTAATAGTCCTGATCCCTTGTTTAAAAAACAGTTCACGGGCACCATTTAGGATTCTATCTTCTGTACTTGTTAGTTTCATTTGCGGGGCAAAACTATGGAAACTATTTTCATTTCCAAAGTTTCCTGTCAATTTTTTTATTAATTCTTATTAAGATGCTTAAAAAGGAGGTTGAATTGTAGGAAATGGAAGTTGAACTGAATCATAATTTAGCATTCAAATGGCAAATTTCATTGTTTTGAATATTCAGACACTTACTTTAATAAATTGTTAAAGAATTGTTCGGGAATTAAGTTTTTATAGAGAATTCTAGTAAAATTCCTCTTAAATTCGCACTTTATTTTTAACTCCTGCAATGGAACTCAATCCCTTAAATTCAATATCGCCTATTGATGGTCGATATCACTCACAAACAGAAGAACTGTCTGCGTTTTTTTCGGAAGCCGCATTAATGCGCTATAGACTTATAGTAGAAGTAGAGTATTTTATTTCTTTATGTCAATTGCCTTTGCCTCAATTGAAAGACGCTCCTTCTTCTAATTTCGAAAAATTAAGAGATATCTATCGTAATTTTTCTTCAGCAGATGCTGAAAATATAAAAGTGCGAGAGAAAATTACCAATCATGATGTGAAAGCACTTGAGTATTTTCTCAAAGATAAACTAGTTGAATTTGGTTATGATGATTTTAAAGAGTTCGTTCATTTCGGACTTACTTCTCAAGATATAAATAACACTGCATTTCCGTTGGCAATTAAAGATGCAGTTTCAAAATTTTATTTGCCAAAGATGCGTGAGGTAATTCAAAAGTTAACTTTGTTTAGTGAAGAGTGGAGTGCTGTTCCAATGTTGTCAAGAACGCATGGGCAACCTGCTTCGCCAACGCGCTTAGGAAAAGAGTTTCTTGTTTTTGTTGAACGAATTGCAAATCAGCTTTCGCAATTATCGGTAATTCCTTTCTCTGCTAAGTTTGGCGGTGCAACAGGAAATTTCAACGCACATCACGTTGCATATCCGGAAATCGATTGGGTTAAATTTGCAAATAAATTCTGTTTCGAAAAACTATCATTACAACGTCAACAATTCACTACACAGATCGAACACTATGATCAATTGTGTGCTTTGTTTGATGTGATAAAACGAATAAACAATATTTTAATAGATCTGAATAGAGATATCTGGACATATATATCCATGGATTACTTTAAGCAACAGATCAAAGCAGGGGAAGTTGGTTCATCGGCCATGCCACATAAAGTGAATCCTATAGATTTCGAAAATTCTGAAGGTAATCTTGGAATTGCGAATTCGCTGTTTGAACATTTGTCATCTAAGTTGCCAATTTCTCGCTTACAAAGAGATCTGACTGACTCTACAGTTCTTCGAAATGTTGGTGTTCCATTTTCACATACATTGATCGCACTAAAATCATTTTTAAAAGGCGCAAATAAATTGATCTTGAATAAATCTGCATTGGAAAAAGATCTAGAAGCAAATTGGACAGTTGTAGCAGAGGGTATTCAAACAATCTTACGCCGTGAGAATTATGCAAACCCTTATGAGAAATTGAAAGAGTTGACTCGTACTAATGCAGTCATCGATCAAAAAGCAATGCATACATTCATTGATTCTTTAGATGTTTCTGATTCAATCAAAAAGGAATTGCATTCAATAACTCCGTCAAATTATACAGGCATATAAAAATGAAAGTCTGTGGATTCACATTTATTCGTAATGCAATACGATTCGATTATCCAATTGTAGAAGCGATCACGTCTGTTTTGCCGATGTGTGATGAGTTCATTGTTTTAGTTGGAAATTCAGATGATAATACTAGAAATTTGATCGAACGCATTGGCTCTGATAAAATAAAGATCTACGATAGTATTTGGGATGATAGTTTAAGAGAGGGAGGAAGAGTGCTTGCAGAAGAAACCAATAAAGCAATGCAATTTTTACCTGACGATACTACTTGGGCTTTTTATATTCAAGGGGATGAAGTCGTTCATGAAAAATATCATCAGACAATAACTGATGCCATGAAACAATACAAGTATGATGTAAAAGTCGAAGGACTACTTTTGAATTATACTCATTTTTATGGCAGCTATGATTTTATAGGGGACTCAACCAATTGGTATCGCAAAGAAGTTCGTATTATTAGAAAAGATTCGAAGATCTATTCATTTCGAGATGCTCAAGGATTTCAGAAAGAAGGCCGCCCTTTGAGAGTAAAAGCTGTTGATGCATTTGTTTATCATTATGGTTGGGTTAAGCCACCTGAAAAGCAAATGGAAAAACAAAAGTACTTTCATAAGTTATGGCACAATGATTCATGGGTTGAAAAAAATATTATTCCTGCTGAAAAATTTGATTACACTCAAATTGATTCATTAGCACATTTTGCAGGAACTCATCCAAGTGTAATGGAAAAAAGAATCCAGTCAACAAATTGGCATTTTGATTTTGATCCGACTCAAAAGAGACTTTCTTTCAAATCGAAATTCAAATTGACATTGGAAAAAATTACCGGTTGGCGAATTGGAGAGTATAAAAATTATAAATTGCTATAAAGATATTTTCTTACCAGCCTGAAGCAAGCACATCGGCCAAGTGCAGAACTTTTATTTTCTTTCCTTGTTTCTTTATATATCCATCAATGTGCATTAAACAAGACACGTCAGTAGAGATCATAAAATCTGCATGAGTTGCTTCTGCATTCTTTACTTTTTCTTCAGCCATTCCTACTGCAATAGATTCATATTTTACAGAGAAAGTTCCACCAAAACCGCAACAAGTTTCAGTGTCATTCATTTCACGAAGTTCTAGCCCGCGAACATTTGCAAGCAATGTTCTTGGTTCTTTTTTTATTCCAACTTCACGAAGACCGCTACAGCTATCATGATAAGTTGCAATGCCATCGAATCTCGCTCCAATATTTGTTACTTTCAGAACATTGACAAGAAAGTCACTCAATTCAAAAATGTTTTTCTGAACAGTTTTGTATTCATTATGCAAAACAGTATTGTGAAACATTTCCGGATAATAATTTTTCACCATTCCAACACAAGAAGCTGAGGGTGAAACGATGTATCGATCATTTGGAAAGTCACGAATAAATTTTTCGCCGACATCTTTACATTGATCCCAATAACCGCCATTGAATGCTGGTTGACCACAACAAGTTTGGTTGGGATTGTAGTTTACAGTACATCCAACTTTCTCCAGGATCTTGACCATGTTAAACGCTGTCTGCGGAAACATTTGGTCAATGAAGCATGGAATAAATATATCAACTAACATAGGTTTCTTGTTTTGTTTAAGCGAATTGTTTTGTTGCTGCCTGAATTCTTCTAACGCGAAGTAACAAAATCAAACCGACAATGAAAAAGAGTGCGAGTACAATGATACTGCTTCGCATACTTCCTGTTAATGCATTGATCAATCCAAATGCAAATGTGCCTATTACAGTTCCAATCTTATCGCATACATCAAAAAAGCTGAAGTAAGAAGCATGGTCTAATGTATCGGGTAACATTTTAGAGTAAGTTGATCGGGCTAAAGATTGAATTCCGCCCATTACAAATCCAACAATTGCAGCAAGTCCCATGAACATGGTCTTCTCATCAACGCCGTATTCTTTATTGCATAGAAATGCTCCAATGCAGACAAAGATCCAAATGATGATGGCAATTGATAATGCAATCATATTTCCATATCGTTTCGATAGCGAACTGAACGTATAGGCTCCAATAATTGCGACAAACTGTATGATCAAAATGATCATGATCAATACAGATGAATCAAGATGTAATTCGACTTGCCCAAAGAGTGATGCTGCATACATTACTGTTTGCACACCCATATTGAAAAAGAAAAATGATACCAGATAGGAGAGAAGTATGGAAGAATCTTTTAGTTCACGCCATACTTTTTTTAATTCTAGATAACCATTGAAAATGTAATGTCCTTTTGAAGATTGAGAACCTACACTATCCTCTAATTTAGAGAAGGTAAATTGTGCAAATACAAACCACCAGATTCCAACTAAAACAAATGCAATTCGTGTAGCTAATCCTGAACTAATATTTCCATACCACTGGGGAAATAATATCATTGTAAGTGAAAAGATCAGAAGCAATGAACTTCCTAAATAGCCTAATGCAAATCCTTTTGCACTGACTTTGTCTTGGTCTTTTTCTTCTGCTATCTCCGGTAAAAATGCATTGTAAAAAACAATACTCCCTGCATATCCAATAGCGGCCAGAATTGAACCGAGAATTCCAACCCATAGTGTATCGAGCGATTTAAAAAAGAATAACGATGAACAAGAGATCGCTCCTAATGTACTAAAGAAGTACATAAATCGTTTTTTCTTTCCACTTACATCTGCAATAGAGGAGAGCATTGGATTTAATGCTGCAATAAATAGGAAGGCCAGTGAAATACAATACAACTGAAGTGATTCACTGTTCCAATCATGCCCAAGAAATCTGACAATATTAGAATTTTCTGAAGTTGTTATAGCATGAAAGTAAATCGGAAATAGAGCAGAGGAGATAACTAATGAATACGATGAATTTGCCCAATCATAGAGCGCCCATGCATTTATTGTTTTTTTATCTCCTTTGACCATCTTTAAAATCTAAAGCTTTTGACGGTATCAATATAGAACTTTACTTTCTCTTTGTCAGTATCCGGGTATAATCCATGACCAAGATTTGCAATATGTCGATCCGGTCCAAAAGATTTTAGCATTTTTATTGTTTCTGCTTTTATCGTGTCAAAATCGGAATAGAGCAAGCAAGGATCCATATTACCTTGCAATGTTTTACCCTGTCCAATTATTTTTCTCGATTCTTCGATATTCATATTCCAGTCTAAACCGATCACTGAACAAGAACTTTTTGAAAATTCTTCTCTTGCAAAATAGGCACCTTTAGCAAAAACAATAACAGGAACTTCTGTAATTGCATCGCTAATAGCTGAAATATAACGAGAAGAAAATTCACTGTATTGTTGTGGTGAAAGAACCCCTGCCCATGAATCAAAGACCTGAACAATATCAGCACCTGCGCTGATTTGGCCTTTAAGATAGTTTATTGTACTCTGTGTGATCTTATCTAAAAGACGATGAGCGAGTTTAGGTTCTGTGTAAAGAAACTTTTTCGCTTTGCTAAAAGTTTTACTTCCTTTTCCTTCTATCATATACGAAAGAATAGTCCAAGGAGCGCCGGCAAAACCAATCACAGGAACTCGTCCGTTCAATGCTTTCTTTGTAATTCGAATTGCATCCGTCGTATATTGAATGTCACTTGCGTCAGCGATTTTTAATTTATCTATATCAGCCGCCGATTGGATTGTTCTTTCAAACCATGGACCTGTACTTTCTACCATCTGATAGGGAAGTCCCATAGCTTCAGGAATAACCAAGATGTCAGAAAAAATAATTGCAGCATCTACTCCTAAAATATCAACCGGTTGAATCGAAACTTCAGAGGCTAGTTCAGGAGTTTCTACCAATTGCTTAAACCCACCACATCGTTCTCTTACAATTCTATATTCCGGCAAAATTCTTCCTGCCTGACGCATCAACCAAATTGGTGTACGTTCTGTTTTTTCTCCGCGAGCTGCACGAAGTAATAAATCGTTCTGTAATTTCATTGGCGGCAAAA
>JANOBV010000163.1:0-9122 GCA_031411835.1 Bacteroidota bacterium
CTAACTTTACCACAATGGAAGATGAACAACCAAAGCATGTACGACGGGTACGATATAAAGGCACTCACCCAAGAGCTTTCAAAGAAAAATACAAAGAACTTTCTCCTGAACAATATTCTGAAGATGTTGCAAAAGTGATGCAGCAAGGTCGCACGCCGGCTGGAATGCATCGTTCGATTTGTGTTGACGAAATAATGGAGTTCCTAAATATTGTTCCCGGACAAATTGGATTAGATGCCACACTAGGATACGGTGGACATAGCGTAGAAATTATTAAACAATTAATTCCTGGTGGAAAATTGTTTGCAATCGATGCAGATCCAATTGAACTTCCAAGAACACGTGAGCGATTAGCAACATTAGGATATGGCCCCGAAGTTGTTGAAATGAAAATCATGAACTTCTCACAGATTGATCAAGTCATTTTTGAATCGGGCCCTTTAAATTTTGTTTTAGCCGATCTTGGTGTTTCTTCTATGCAAATTGATAATCCCGAAAGAGGTTTCACATTTAAAATTGAAGGTCCGCTTGACCTTAGGTTAAATCCTAAGAATGGAAAATCTGCAGCTGAATTACTGAAAACAATTTCGCGTGATGAGCTTGAAGAAGTTCTCCAGGTAAATTCTGATGAGCCACATTACATTCCAATTGCTAAAGTGATTACTTCGAAAATAAAAAAGGGTGTTAAGATAGAGACGACAACACAATTGAAAGATATAATTTTCGAAGCATTAGATTTTCTCTCAGATGATGTCCGTAAAGAAGAAACAAAAAAATCATGTCAACGCTCATTCCAAGCATTACGAATTGAAGTGAATGATGAATTCGGTGTGCTCGATACGTTCTTAGAAAAACTTCCTTATGTGCTTGCTCCCGGTGGACGTGTTGCAATTCTCTCATTTCATTCGGGAGAAGACCGACGTGTAAAAAAATCTTTTAAAGAATTATTCCGAGCCGGCGTGTATAGTGAAATCGCTCCTGATCCAATACGACCAACTGCAGAAGAGTGTAATACAAATCCGAGAGCGAGATCGGCGAAATTACGGTGGGCGATAAAAGAGTAGTAAAAGCTTCATTTAAAATAAAATAATTTCACTTTACAAAATAAAATGAAAAAATTATTATTACTCCTTTTTCTCTTGGCAACGACAAGTTCTTCTTACGGGCAATTTGATCCGTTAGTTTTTTCATTTGACACTATTGAGCCAATATTTATAGACACTAATTTAGCAGGAAATGTTTGGCAAATTGGTCGTCCACAAAAATTTTATTTTGACAGTGCATACTCAAGCCCAAATGTAATTGTGACTGACACAATAAGCTCGTACCCAATAAATATTACTTCTGAATTTATTGTTAAGACGCCAACTTACATCAATACCATGGGTGGAGTCAACATGCAATTTCAACATAAATACGATACAGACTCTTTAGTCGATGGATGTACAATTTATGTTTCACTAGACGGTGTAAGTTGGTTTAATATTAGATACAGTCCTTGGGTTTCCTTTCCTTATAATCCTTTTCCGAGTACCGATACAATCACCAGTTTGAATGATATCGGTTTCTCCGGTAAATCAGATGGTTGGGAACAATTTTCATTTTACTGGAACTACCCACCGTCCGATACTTTATGGGTAAAGTTTAAATTCGCTAGTGACAACATACAAACAAATAAAGAAGGGTGGATAATCGATGATATCATTTTTAATTATGATTTAGGAATAGGAATTACTGAATCAGAAAAAATAAATGATTACAAATTGAGCCCAAACCCGTTCCACGAATCAACGATAATTTCGCTTTCGAAACCGGTTACAAATTCAATAATGCAATTATTTAGTTCCGAAGGGCAATTAGTAAAGAGTATAAAAAACACAAATGGTGTCACAATTAATTTGCACAGGAATAATTTGCAGAGCGGTTTATATTACTTTGTTTTATTGGAAAATGGCAAAGTGAACTATAGAGGAAATGTCTTACTAGAATGATTATTTTTATATATTCGTGTAAACTATTACTAAGCCCTTCAATGACACCACGATCTCTTTGGACCATCCTTTTAAAAGTTTATGGAATATCTATTTTAATCCAGGCATTCACAATCATTCCTCAACTTATTGGATCTGCATATATGATGGCCACTAGTGTCAATTCCGGTGATAGTGTACAACAGAATACATTTTTAGCAGTTGGAATTATTCTTTCTACAATATTTTTTTACTCAGTTAGTATATGGATTTTTATTTATAAAACTGATTGGTTAATTGATAAGTTGTCACTCGACAAACATTTTAAAGAGGAAACATTGGAAATTAATATTCATCGGTCAACGATTTTTCAAATTGCAACAATTGTTCTTGGCGGACTACTTTTTGTGGAGTCGCTTCCGGAATTTTGCAGACAAGTATTTTCCTTTTATCAGAACAAATCAATCTTCAGAGAAAGCGCATCTGCCAACTGGATAATTTTTCAATTCGTTAAAATGACTGTTGGCTATTTATTGATAACAAATAGTAATCGAATAAGCAGTTGGTTTGAAATAAAAAGGAGGCGCAATAAATTACAATAATTACCAAACCATAAATAAAATGTCACACTCAATTACCACATGTCTTTGGTTCGATGGAAAAGCTAAAGAGGCTGCAGAATACTATTGCTCCATTTTCAAAGATTCCAAAATTACATCTGTTAATCCAATGGTAGCCAGTTTCGAATTGAATGGAAGCAAATTTATGGGACTTAATGGCGGACCACTATTTCAATTTAACGAAGCGATGTCGCTCGTTGTTTATTGCGAGACTCAAGAAGAAATTGATCATTATTGGGAAATGCTAATTGCCAACGGCGGAAGCGAAAGCAGATGTGGGTGGTTGAAAGATAAATTTGGCGTATCATGGCAGATTGTTCCGGCTATGCTTGGAAAATGGATGTCCGACCCGGAAAGAGGAGCGAGGGTAATGCAGTCGCTTTTGAAGATGAATAAGCTTATTATTAAAACACTTGAGGAGGCTTAAGGATTTTAACACAAGATAAATAAACACGAAGAACACAATCCCGATAGCTATCGGTACACAAGATGACCACGGAATTTTCTGCGGCTATTCTGCGTAATCCGCGAAATCTGCGGGAAATTTTTTAGCAAATGTCCACTCCACTTCTATACTTAAGACCTCCACTCGTATCTGATCTGGAAACATTCTTCAACTTTCAATTAGAAGAAGAAGCACGTTTCATGGCTGCCTTTACTCCAGCCGATCATACTAACAAATCGGCCTATATGGAAAAATGGAATCGACTGTTCAAAGATCCGACAGTTAGTTTTCGAACTATAATTTTTAACGAAGAAATTGCCGGTAGTGTAAGTAAATATGAAATCGAAGGTGATGCTGAAATCACTTATTGGATCGGAAAAAAATTCTGGGGAAAGGGAATTGCAACGAAAGCCTTGAAAGAATTTTTGCAAATTGAAAAAGTTCGGCCAATACAAGGAAGAGTTGCTGTAGACAATATAGGCTCGAAAAAGGTTTTAGAGAAAAACGGATTTGTAATGATTGGCAGAGATAGAGGTTTTGCAAATGCTCGCGGGATGGAAATTCAGGAATATATATTAAAATTAGTTTAATGCTTTCTAGTTATCTGCTACAATGACCTGAATTTAAAATGAGTTAGAAAACCAGGAGTCGATCTGAATTTCGTCAGCCTTTTTACTTCATGTTTAATATTATTTATTGTATAATGTATATTGGGGCACTTTATTTAAAAATCGCCCCCGGGTAAATTATGTATTAATATTTGAAATTTTATGTTTATCATTATAGATTAACTAAACACAGATATATGTCAACAATTAACAAAACACGTATCGATTCGCTCGACATACTAAAAGGACTAGTAATGGTAATCATGGCACTCGACCACGTGCGCGATTTTTTCCACGTGTCGGCATTTTACTATGATCCGACAGATCCAACAAAAACATCATTGGCAATTTTTTTTACAAGATGGGTCACCCATTTTTGTGCGCCAACTTTTTGTTTTCTTGCAGGAACGTCCGCTTTTCTAGTTGGCTTAAGAAAAACAAAAGCGGAGTTGTCATTATTCCTATTAAAGCGTGGACTATGGCTGGTATTCATTGAACTTACCATTGTAAATTTTGCGTGGTATTTTGATGTGCAATTCCATAGCCCAGGGTTATTAGTAATTTGGTCATTAGGAATAAGTATGATCTGTTTGGCTGCATTGATACATTTGCCATTGAAGTGGATATTGATATTCAGTTGCGCTATGATATTTGGCCATGATCTTTTCGACAAAGTTCACTTCGAAGGAAACTATTTATGGGCCATCTTACATGATGGTGCATTAATATCACTTTCTTCAACATCACGACTATACATCTTCTACCCAGTTATACCTTGGATTGGAGTAATGTCTCTCGGATATTATTTTGGAACGTTCTACACTAAATCATTTGATGCTTCGAAAAGAAAAAAATTGCTAAACACAATTGGCTTTACTTCAATTATTCTATTTTTTGTACTCAGATTCATCAACACATATGGAAACCCGTATCCTTGGATTCATTATGGTTCGACAATAAAAGATCTAATATCATTTATGAACCCCAACAAATATCCACCATCGCTACTCTATCTTTTAATGACCCTAGGTGCAGCGTTGACCTTTCTCGCCCACAGCGAAAAAATATCAGGAAAAATTGCAAATTTTTTCAAAACTTTTGGAAGAGTACCCTTCTTCTATTATATAATTCACCTCTACGCAATACATCTTGTCGCCATGCTTTTTGCTCAACTCACAGGATTTGGGTGGCATTCAATGATTTTAACCGATTGGGTTGGCGAAGTTCCGCAATTAAAGGGATTTGGATTTACATTAATCTACGTCTATATAATTTGGGTTTGTATAATTCTGCTACTCTATCCAGCTTGTAAATGGTTCGATAATTACAAATTGAATAATAAAGACAAATGGTGGTTGAGTTATTTATAAATTTTATTTCTTAAATTTCGACATTATTTTTTGAAATAAAATGGAACAAGCTTACGAAGTCAACAAAACTTTCGACAAAA
Organism: Bacteroidota bacterium; assembly: GCA_031411835.1. GTDB lineage: Bacteria > Bacteroidota > Bacteroidia > AKYH767-A > 2013-40CM-41-45 > JADKIH01. The sequence goes on from JANOBV010000163.1 coordinate 5,094, forward strand.
TTAATTTTGAAGAAAGTCTATTACCCAAAGGCGAATATGAAAATTGCACATTTAACAACTGCAATTTTTCAAATGCTAAGCTATCAGAAATAAAATTCATGGACTGCAATTTCTATGATTGCAATTTGAGTATTGCTAAATTAACAAATACTCTTTTCCGAGATGTAAAGTTTAAAGACTGTAAAATGCTCGGACTTCGATTCGATACATGCAGTGATTTTGGATTATCGTTCACATTCGAAAATTGCACCCTTGATCATTCTACCTTCTACAAGAAAAAAATAAAAAAGACGAGTTTTAAAAATTCGCAATTGTTTGAAGTTGATTTTACCGAAAGCGATTTAACAGAATCAATATTTGATAATTGTATTCTTACAAATGCAAAATTTGAAAGAACAATTCTCGACAAAGCAGATTTTACTTCAGCTCAAAATTATTCTATTGATCCGGAAATGAATAGAATAAAAAAGGCAAAGTTTTCATCGTCACAACTATCGGGTTTACTTGATAAATATGATATTGTAATTGATCGGAACAATTAAATTACAAATTGATATGGCCCAAAATATAAATGAAATCGATAGATACATTTCTGCCTATCCAAAAGATGCACAAGTTCATCTAAAACAGTTGCGTGCAATAATTAAAAAATCTGCGCCGAAAGCGGATGAAATAATTAGTTATGGTATGCCCGCTTACAAATACAAAGGGGTGCTTGCCTATTTTGCAGGATTCAAATATCATGTTGGACTATATGCACTAGGTTCACCACAAAGAGAATTCAAAGAGGAGTTAGTAAATTACAAAAGCGGAAAAGGTTCTATTCAATTTCCTTTGGATAAAAAACTCCCAATCGGACTCATTACAAAAATTATAAAATTTCGCGTAAGAGAAAATGATATCAAATTCGAATTAAAAAAGAAGAAGAAATAATATTCCCAATTGTCAATCCCTCAATCTGCGAAATCCGTGTAATCCAGGTAAAAAATACAATCCAAACTTATGTTAGTTAGAAAATACAACGACTCTGATCGTTTAAGAGTCCTAGAACTTTTTAGAAGTAATACTCCTCAGTTTTTTTCACCATCAGAAGAGAAGGATTTGATTTTTTATCTGGATAATCACGCCGAAGATTTCTACGTATTAAAGGTTGACAATAAAATTGTATGTTGCGGCGGCTTCAATCTTTCAGAAGATCCCGAAGTAGTTAGAATTTCATGGGACATTGTTGACCCCAACTATCATGGAAAAGGATTTGGAAGTGAACTAACAATTTTCAGATTGGAGAAAATGAGTGAAATTCCGGGAGTGAAAATACTTTCTGTTCGCACATCACAAATGGCCTATAAGTTTTATGAAAAATTTGGTTTTGAGTTAAAAGAAAAAGTCAAAGACTTCTGGGCTCCCGGATTTGACATGTACAGAATGGACCGCGGAAAAGTTAAGTCATGAATCAAAGAACAGCGAATATCATTTCTATTATCGGTCATCCTTTCTTGACTTTACCATTATTTGTAATATTTATTCTTTTCAAATTTGAAGAGCCGCAAAAAGCATTTGCAACTTCAGGTATAATAATCGGCGGCATGTTCATTCCTCTTGCAATCAAATCATATCTCGGAACAAAAAAAGGTCAATACACAAATTACGACGTTTCGAATCAAAAGCAAAGACAAAGATGGTATGTAACTGCAATATTTTTACTTGTGCTTGTTGTTGTTGCACTTTTCTTAACTGATCAATCACGATCGATAAGACTAAATACCGTTTACGCCTTCTTATTATTACTTACAGCACAGTTGCTAAACTTTTATATAAAGAGTTCAATGCATACGGCATTCAATGTCTTTCTGATTTTTCTGATCTTACCAATTAGTACTGTCGCTGCAATAATATTTACCGGATTTGTTTTTTTAATTGCATGGTCAAGGCTCGTTTTAAAAAGACATTCATTGAAGGAGGTAATATTTGGCGCTGTTATAGGATTGATATTTGGCTTATCGTCCTATATCACTTTGCTTCCTTCCAAAAACATTCCAACCACTAAAAAACGATTTGAGTTTACAAAAATTAGTTTGACATCGTTTCAGTTTTATATTGATTCAGTATCAAATACTTTATTGATAAATAAAGTTATAGAATGTGATAGTGCCGGAAATTTGAAAATTGTTATTAGAAACGAGAAATCAACTCGACTTGAATATTTCAAAGCTGAATTACCAATTTCTTACGATAGTGTTTTTGCTAATATTAATTTTCAAAATCTCGACTCCAACAGTTTTTCTTATACAAAAAGTATAGCGTATTGCAGCTATCCACTTTGTCTAGCAATTGAAAATATTAACCACGAAACGAGATATTTTAAGATATATGTTGAAAAGAACAATTCGGAAATTCAAAAAATAGTAAAAGCATTTAACTCTAGCATAACAACTGTGGCTAAAACTTTATCAGATCAGATAGATCTTAATTCTATCAGTACATATATTCAAACACAATTTATCGATACTTCTAAGCTGCCACAGCAACAAACAATAAAATTCCTTCCAACTAAAGTAAAACGCTATAAATTATAGTTTAATTATTTGTCAGGTATAAAATTATTAATACATTTCCACTGAACAATAAATTACTTGAAATAGAATGACTGTAGGTACAACTATTCTTATTGCATTGTTTGTATTTATGATGTACAAATTTTCTGCGTACGCGTCAATCCTTGGTCCCTCTTCTACACAAATTATATTTTATAATGATGTACTTTCAAAATACAATGAATACTACAAGTTTCTCTCTCCATTAGGCAGAAAGAAATTTATAAAACGTACACACAGATTTAGAAGTAGCAAAAATTTTATTGGAAAGAATGGGTTTGTTGTAGAAGAAAAACATGAAACGTTAATTTCATCTGCCGCTATTCAAATAACATTTGGATTGGAAGATTATGAATTCAATCGTTATCAGCAGATCATGGTATTTCCGGATACATTTCGCTTTTTGGATAAAGATGTTTATTACAAGGGTCTAACAGGAATTCGAGGATCGATTTTTTTAAGTTGGCCCGATTTCGAAGAAGGTTACGAAACTAGAGTTGATCGATTGAATTTAGGAATTCACGAAATGGCGCATGCGCTCGAGTTGAATATAATTTTCGGAAATGATACAACAGAGGAATTTGCTAAAAAATATGATTCTTTTAAAGAGACAAGCTTAGCTGAATACGATAGAATTAAAAACGACGAAGATTCATTTCTTAGAAATTATGCAGGAAAAAGCGAAAGAGAGTTCTTTGCTGTTTGTATTGAGCATTTTTTTGAGGAACCCCAAGAATTTTTCTTGAAGTTGCCGGAAATTTATTTACATTTATGTACCTTGCTTAATCAGGATCCCCTGAATACTCATTTAGATTATGTTATAGAAAAATAATATTAAACCTAAGAAATCATGGATACTATGCAAATCATTATCTCCTCTCCCGAGTGTGAAATAGTAAATTCGAGAGTATTAAATTTTTCAAGAGACCTTGTGTTTCGAGCGTGGACGGAACCATATCATTTAAGAAATTGGTGGGGGCCTGCCGGTTTCACTAACACTTTTACAGAATTTGATTTACGTCCGGGCGGAAAATGGCGTTTTGTAATGCATGGACCCGACAAAGGACATTATCCAAATGAATGTGTTTTTGTAAAAATCGAAAGTCCTGAACTCATTGTAATGAATCACGTTTCAGATCCAAAATTTCAAATTGTTGCTTTGTTCGAAGAAGCTGCTCATAACAAAACGATGATTACATTCAAAATGGTTTTCGATACTGAAAAAGAATGTCAAGCCCTAAGGTCTTTCGCACCTGAAAAAAATGAAGAGAATTTTGATCGGTTGGAGAAGGAACTGATAAGAATGATTAGTGGAAAGAATTAGGCGCTGAGTTAAAATAAGACACTAAGATTTCAGCCACGAATACACGAATAAAAAATAATTTATTCGTGTATTCGTGGCTGAAATTTAAGAGATCTTAGTGTTTTATTTTAA
>JANOBV010000164.1:0-2436 GCA_031411835.1 Bacteroidota bacterium
CGATTGTGCTTTGTCTGAATATTGTCGTATTCCGATTTGAGTAATTGAAATGAATTGCCTTGCGGTAATTTCAAAACCGCTTGTTCGAGCCATAATTTTTGTTCTGCTTCAGAGAACTGATCGTTGACATTCAGTTTTACAAAGGAAACTGTTTTTCGATTTTCATCGATGCGCAAAAGGTTAGCGCCATGAACAAGTTCAGCTGCTTTTTGATTTTCAAATGTCTGTGCATCTACAAAAAGTGTAAAGCAAGAAAGAAATAAAATGAGTGAACCGAGGTAGGACTTCTTCATTGAAAACGTGGTTAGAGTTAGTGAGTATTCAAATGTATAACTATTTCGAAAATCTCAAAGCGAATGGTCTCATGGTTTTGTAAAAAGAGGGTAAATGGGGGTGAATATGGGGGAAATGGGTGTTGGAAGAAGGGATTTAAACAAGAAATGACAGTAATTTGTATTACAGCTAGATAAATTTGAGATGCTTTGAATTACTGCCACTAACGTTTAGCATTGCCGAAGCATTATTTTTTCACCGAAATATAAAAATAAAAAGAGTCAAAAAATAATGTTTTGGGATGCGATGTTATAGGGCGTTTTTATTCTGTACGTAAGGTTGGGCATTCATCTAAATTTAATTCTTTCTTAGTCTTGTCGCTAAACTCATATTGAACTTTTGCTCTTTGCTTGCCATCGTATGCTTTGCCTATTTCAATTCTAATCGAAAACCAACCGTCCTTTCCATTTTCCCTATATTCTTGACTTCCGTAACCACCTTCAACGTCATTGTCTCCTTCTGGTCCTATGAAAAACATTGAACCTAAAATTGCTTTTCCGGATTTGGTGGTAACACTTTTATTGTCTCTGTCAGTAAGTTGAAAGTTGTAAGTTAAATTAGTCAAGTTGGTTCTTGTAACTGTCAGCACAAAGTTATTGTTGTCCTTAATTGCTTTAAAAGTTGTTTCTTTATTTATATTAAGGTCTTCAGGAAAATATATTGTGTCTTTACCTGCAAAAATATAGTTGTCAATTAATTTTATTGGCTCGTTATAGTCCGAAAGTCCGTCAATAAATGTTTGGTCGTATTGTGACTTGTCTTTAATATAAATGTCTTCCTTTTTTTTGTCTGCTGAGACTACTGTTTGTAGGGAGTCAATGTTGTTATTGCCATCATGTTTATCGGCGGACTGATTATTACAACTCAATAGACCTAATACAAATGTCAATATGTAAAATGTCTGTTTCATTGTCTGTTTCAAAATGCCCTATAACGTTTGTATTTACGCACCTAGTGCATCTATTTTCCGTTCTGGTTGAGTTAACGAACCCCTTGTAACTACTCCTTGAATGATTTCACCTTCACTATAGTATAATACGGATTTCTACCGGGAATTCTTAGTACAAGATTAATAAATAAAATTAATTTCTAATTTATTTTAAGAAATACATCTCAACTAAACTATATGACCACTGCTGATATTCTATAAACCAAATATTAAAAGAGGGGTAATCAAAAATAGGATCACCCCTCTTTTTCTTCCATGTGTAATGCTATTTATTCTGACTTAATTATGCGAATGGTATGATTGAAGTATTCATTCTGTAAATTCAAAATATAGATACCGGCCGCGTAATCTGAGCCAAGAGTAAATTCATTTTCTGTAACTCTTCTTGATTCTATAAGTTTTCCATCAAGATTAAATACTCTTATCTCAACCGCTTTATCATTTCCATTTGTACTTATTGTAAATGAAGAAGCGCTTGGATTGGGATAAACCTTTACATCGATTGAACCGATCATTTCTGTTTTCATGCGTAGACCAAAACATCCCACCTGACAATATTTTGCTATCATCATATCTACTGTAGCTCCGAGATCCCAGGAACCGGAATGATAGACATCCAGACCGGAAGTTACCGTTATATCGGTGACTAAATTTGCAGGATCGTCATCTCCACCAACACTTGCATCTACCCATTGAAGATTTCCATCAACTCCGCTTACTTTCGAAATCATATATCTGTTTGGTGAAACATCTACTCCAGCATAAACATTTGACTGACCACCAAAATAAATATTATTGTCAATATCAATAGTCATACAATGTGCTACCTCTTTGATATCGTCTTCATCACCAATGGGTGCATTTGGAAATACACTGAATATAATTGCGCCTGTTGCTGAATTAAATTTAGATACTTTTATGCGCTCTACTTCACCGTCTGGACTGATGTTGAAAAAATCTACGTCGTTACCGACTGTTACAACATGTCCGTCGGGTCCAACTTGCACATCAAGAGGATTGAATGCTGATGGTCCGCCTGAACCTTCATACGCTGTTGCCCAAAGAAATAATCCGGTTGCACTGAATTTTATCATATGAAAAAATGTTCTTACAGGAATGTAGTTGTCATAGTCACCTACAATAAATAGTTGTCC
>JANOBV010000165.1:0-2955 GCA_031411835.1 Bacteroidota bacterium
AACGAAGATCAGCCAACAGACAATTCTCCGTCAGAAGTCAAATAAAAACAAAGAAAGGATGCCAATTTTGGAGGCATCCTTCTTTATCTCGTTTATATCAAAACATTGATTTTTTCAACACTTCTATCCAAATCATTTCCACAAAACCTTGAAGTTGAGCCCTTTTCTAGGCAATATCACTCCAAACAATCACTTTAATCAGCTTAATCCCGGTCATTGTTAGCGTTTCCTAAAAAATCTTAGTTTCTTTGAGCATGTTTGAAAAAGCCATCGATTTAAGAAGCGACACTGTTACCAAACCATCACCCGAAATGCGTGAAGCGATGTTCAATGCAAATATTGGCGATGATGTTTTTGAAGAAGATCCAACTGTAAAAGCACTCGAAGAAAAAGCGGCAAAATTATTCGGTCACGAAGCTGCACTTTTTTGTCCAAGCGGCACAATGACCAATCAAATTGGAATAAAGATTTTAACACAGCCACAACAAGAAGTAATATGTGACAAACTTTCACACATCTATTACGGCGAAGGTGGAGGTGTTGCTTCCAACTCCGGAATATCAATGTGTTTAGTGGATGGTGATCGAGGAAGAATTTCTGCACACCTGATTAATGATAATGTTAACTCACCGACAAATATTCAACAACCTCTTACTTCTTTAGTTTCCGTTGAAAATACAAGCAATAAAGGTGGAGGAAGTTATTATACATTAAAACAATTAATTGAAGTAGCCGCGGAAACAAGAAAGCACAACTTAAAATTACATTTAGATGGTGCCCGTATCTTCAATGCAATTGTAGAATCAAAAGATTCAACTCAGGAAATAGGGAAATTATTTGATACTGTTTCTGTTTGTTTATCCAAGGGACTTGGCGCACCGGTAGGTTCACTTTTGATCGCATCAAAAGAAAACATAGCCAAAGCTAAACGCGTTCGCAAAGCATTCGGTGGCGGGATGCGTCAATCCGGATTTTTAGCTGCTGCCGGTATCTATGCTCTAGATAACAATATTGTAAAATTGAAAGACGATCACAGAAGAGCAAAGAGTATTGAAATTATGTTGAAAGAACTTAGCTATGTAGAAAACATACTTCCTGTTGATACCAATATTATTATGTTCAAGCTTGATGAGAAAAAACCAGTTGCTGACTTTTTAAATTACCTTTCACAAAATAATATTAAAGGCTATCAATTTGGAAAACAAACTGTCCGATTTGTAACTCATTTGGATTTCACTGACGACATGCTTGAAAAATTATCATCCAAACTAAAAAACTATTGACAAATATGTCTTACAAATACAATAAAAGCACTGTATACAAGATCGTCCAGGAAACAGAATTAGTAAAAAGATTCTTTTTCAAAATTCCTGACGAGATTCCGTTTAATTTTAATGCCGGACAATTCATAATGTTGAATCTTCCAATAGCTTCAAAATTTACAAACAGAAGTTACTCCATCGCTTCTGCCCCATCAAAAGATAATACATTCGAATTAGCAATAGTCCTAAATCCAAAAGGACTTGGAACTCCTTATCTATGGGAAAATATAGAAATCGGTTCTGAAATTGATGTATCTAAAACACTTGGTAAATTTGTATTGAAAGAACCAATTGAAGATGATATTTGTTTTGTTTGCACAGGGACAGGGATTGCTCCGCTAAGATCAATGCTACATTACATTCTTAACAACAATATACCACACAAAAAGATCTACATGATCTTTGGCAACAGATGGGAAAAAGATATTATTTACAGAAAAGAAATGGAAGATCTTGCAAAAGAAAATCCGTCTTTTGAATATATCCCGGTTTTATCGCGCGATAGTGATGGTTGGACAGGAAAAAAAGGATATGTCCATCCGATCTACGAAGAAATTTTCAGTGACAAACGACCGGCAACTTTTTATATGTGCGGATGGCGCGATATGCTTCACGAAGCTCGTCAACGTCTCGAGGCAATGGGGTACGATAAGAAGAAGATCAAGTTTGAATCTTATGATTAAATGGTGAGTGGTGTGTGGTAAGTAGTAAGTAGTAAGTAGTAAGTAGCAATGCACGCTTCGAAGCACACTTCGCACTACAAACTCAAACTCAAACTGAATTTATGGCGTAGTTTGAGTTTGTAGTGTGGAGTGTGTTCTTCCACATCACACTCCACACCACAAACTCAAACTCAAACTCCATTATACCGATTAAACAGTTTAAAAACCAAACTACCTAAAAAACCATGTCTCAACCCGTACTCATAATCGCCTGCGGCGGCAAGAGTGAACGTATGGGTACAGACAAATGCTTACTCGATTATCATGGCAAGCCTCAGTATCAACATTTAGAAGAATTACTAAAGCCGCATTTCCCTGAAATCTATTTTTCAATTAGAAAAGAACAAGTCATTTCTTTTGATTCATGTAAAAATATTATTCCGGACAATGAAAAAGTTGCCGGTCATGGACCAATTAGTGGATTGCTAAGTTGCATTGAAGTGTTTCCGAAAAGAAATTTACTTTTTATTGGCTGCGACTATCCACTTCTACTTTCTAACGATGTACTAAAACTTACATCCAATTTATCACCGGAAAATTCATATGCATACTTTAATTTATTCTATGAACCACTTTTAGCACTATACAATAAAAACTGTTTTCAGGATCTCCTTTCAGAATTCAATAACGGAAATTACTCACTACAAAAATTCTTAAACAAAATTTCTGCCATAAAAATAATTGCTGACGATAAAAAGCGTATCAAAAGCGTTGATACATTGGAAGAATTCAAAGCACAATTTACAAAATGAAGCCTGAATCAATTTTACAGACAACTATTCTTCGTTACGAGAATGGCCAATTGCAAGAGCGAAATGACATTCTTGCAATTGAAGAACCCTTGGAAATAAAAATGAACTATTTCTCGAATGGAAATTCAGTTGAGAAAAATATTTCAATCACAATGCGAA
>JANOBV010000166.1:0-9407 GCA_031411835.1 Bacteroidota bacterium
GTAGTGATCATACGTTCATTGATGAAATTATCAATGTCGTTATCATCAATCAGAAGAACTCGATCAAACTTTATGTCTTTGTCAACGTTTTTCATGATTCTGTTTTGATAAATGGTGGTGATGAATGGAATCGAACCATCGACACAAGGATTTTCAGTCCTTTGCTCTACCAACTGAGCTACATCACCTTATTAGAGTGCGCAAAAGTAGAAAAAAATTAAAACTGCCAAAATATTTTTCCCTTTAATTCAATTAATTCGCAGTTATTTTTTCTGCTTTCCCTACATTGCATCAAATTCTTCGAGATGAATCTGACGATCGATTTAGGAAATTCTTTATGTAAAATCATCATTTTTGAAGACAACGTAATTGTCTATCGACATGTTTGCAAGTCGCTAAGCACTCGCTCTTTACAACACCTTTTCCAAAATTTTCAAATCAATCATTCGATTATTTCTTCAGTAATTCCTATCAAACCTTTGCTCAAAAAAGCATTGAAAAAATATGGTATTCGAGAATTTTCTAGCACAACAAAAATTCCGGTGAAAAACTTATACACAACACCGAAAACCCTTGGCAAAGACCGATTGGCCAACGGAATTGCCGGCGCATTCCTGTTTCCAAAGCATAATGTTCTCATTGTTGATGCCGGGACTTGCATTAAGTATGACTTTGTTGATGAAAAGAAACAATATCGTGGAGGAAATATTAGTCCAGGCCTGAGTATGAGGTTTATAGCTATGCATCAGCTGACCGGTAAACTACCAATTGTCGAAATTAATGATCCCGGAAAATTGATTGGCAATTCTACCGTTACTGCTATTCAATCCGGCGTTTTTAATGGAATGATTGAAGAAATTAAAGGAATTATCACGCTTTATAAAAACGAATACAGAAAAGTTAAAGTCATTCTCACCGGAGGTGATGCACATCGTTTTGTAGGTCAACTTAATTTGAGCATCTTTGCCGCCTCCGATTTAGTAAACATTGGTTTAAATGAAATTATCAAGTATAATCACAATTAACAAAAGAGCTCTCGCTTTAATTTTCTCGCTGCTACTATTTGCAGTTAACAACAGTAGCGCACAAAATGCGACGAGCTCACCGTATTCTCGTTATGGTGTTGGCGATATTGTCGGTTCTACATTCGCAAGAAATCTTGGGATGGGCGGAATTGGAATCGGTATGGCAACCCCATATATGATCAACCCGGGGAACCCTGCTTCTTACTCGAAACTTTGGTACACAACTTTTGATATTGGATTAAAATATACTCAAACGCAATTACGAACAAGTAAGATCGAACAAAATACAAATACAGTTTCTCTTGCTTATTTTGATTTTGCCTTTCCTGTAAGACCGGATGATTGGTCGGTTGGCTTTGGATTGAAACCATATTCAAATGTTGGTTACAACATCATTGAGAACATCACAACGCCTTTTGGTGATACTGAAACTAGATCTTATCAAGGATCCGGTGGATTGAATAGTTTTCACATGGGCACAGGGAAAAAGATAAACAAAAAAATGTCTGGTGGATTTGATGCTGAATATATATTTGGCTCTATCAATAACACACGAACTGTATCTTATGCAAGTCCTTTTTACATGAATACGCTCGATCAATCAAGCACTGCAATTGGTTGGTTTCATTTTACATTGGGTGTTCAAATGTTATTTGATAGTTTGGCAATATCGAAATCTGATTCAGTAGATTTTTTCGATCGAAGAATTGCAACGTTATCAGATTCTCTGAATATTGTTCTTGCAAATGATGTTGCAGGAACGAATTATGAATTGAAGAATTCAATCAATCAGGAAATAGCTCAAGCAAAAGATATTCAAAAGAAGATTTTAGTTCGTAAGAAGAAAAGTGAATGGAGTTTGTTGCTAGGTGCAACAGCAAGTCCAACAGCTAATCTTCACGGAAGAGAAACGAGAGTAGTTTCTAATTTCAGATATTTTGATTCTCAAGCAACGCAAACATTGATTCGTGATACTATCCTTTATAAGGTTGGTGAAAAAGGAAATGTTGTTCTTCCGTTTACTGCCGGTGTAGGATTTACATTAAGAAAAGGAAATAGATTGCAATTCGGTGCCGATTTCTCTGTTCAGCAATGGAGCAAATTTGAATATCTAAATCGGGGAGATTCTTTATATGACAGTTGGAAAGTTGCTGTCGGCGGTCAGTTTATTCCAAACGATCGTGCTGTTAGTGGTTATAGAAATTTTGTAGCTTACCGTTTTGGATTCCATTACGAGCAAACGTACTTGAATGTTGGCGACTCTAAGATCAATGAAATTGGTGTTTCATTAGGATTTGGCCTACCAATCAGAAAGGCCGGAACGTATGTTCACCTGGCTATTGAAGCTAATCAAAGAGGAAGTACAAAAGTAAATCCTATCGAAGAAAGATATCTCAAGTTTACATTAGGTTTCACAATCAACGATCGTTGGTTTATTAAACCGAAATACGATTAATTAATTTCAGACAAAGTTTTTTCATTCACTTTGCCAAACTAATTCATTTGCCTTTTGTTTTCTTATGATGAAATCAACTAATAAACAAATTGCGATCTGGCTTTTTAGCGGTTGCGTTTTGATTTTTGGAATGGTTGTTATTGGCGGCATCACCAGACTCACAGGATCAGGATTGTCTATAACAGAATGGAAACCGATCATGGGTACAATTCCGCCATTGAATGATGTCGAATGGAATACTGCTTTTGAAAAGTATAAACAGATTCCGCAATTCCAAAAAGTCAATTATCATTTTGAACTCGATGATTTTAAAACGATTTTTTGGTGGGAATATATTCATAGATTATTAGGTCGATTAATTGGAATCGTATTTATCATTCCTTTCATCTGGTTTCTTGTCAAAAAGAAATTGGATAATGCTACTTTGAAAAAAGTGCTTTTCCTTTTTCTTCTCGGCGGAATTCAAGGATTCTTAGGATGGTTTATGGTCAGCAGCGGTCTTGCAGAACGTACAAGCGTTAGTCACATCCGACTTGCAATTCATTTGATGTTTGCTTTTATCACCTTTGCTTTTACTTTTTATTATGGGTTGGAAGTGATCTATACAGAAAAGAATACTGTTGCTACATCTAGAAAAATTTCATCGTTCAATAAATTGATTTTCGCTCTCCTATGCGTTCAAATTGTTTACGGCGCATTTGTAGCAGGACTTCACGCCGGAAAAATTCATAACACATTTCCATTAATGAGTGGACAAGTGATTCCATCAGGAATGGGAGTAATGGAACCGGCTATTGCAAATATTTTCGATAATCCGGTTACGGTCCAATTCATTCACCGCTTTTTTGCGTTCACGCTTTTATTCCTCTGCTCTTGGTTTGCAATTGCTTCACATAAAGAACAATTGAACACATATCAACGTAAAGGAATCACCTGGCTTTTCATAGCAGTTTGCTTACAGTTTTTATTGGGCGTACTCACAGTGCTCACCCAAGCAAATATTGTTCTTGCTTCATTGCATCAGATTGGTGCATTTTTCTTTTTTAGTGTGAGTATTTATTTGCTGTATCATTTTAGAAAAATTGCTCACTAAGAGGTAGATTTTGGTGGAATGTTTTACATATAATTATTTTGTAAAAGACTTAATTATTAAAAAACCTAAAACTATCCTCTTTTGTATTTGGAATTTATTATCTTAGAAGGGTGGATAATGAATATAAATTCTTTGTAAATACATAATGGTGATGAAAAGCTTTCTTTTGTCTTGTTTTATTTTTCTTCAGTTTTTAATAATTGCCCCTGCGAAAGCGCAAAATATTCAATGGCAACGATGCTACGGTGGAACGGATGACGATGATGCTAAATGTATCATTCAAACTTTCGATGGAAATTTTATTTTTACCGGCAGAGTTTCTTCCAACGATAGAGATGCTTTAGGAAACCAAGGAGCAAGTTTATGGTCTGTAAAATTAGATTTGCAAGGAAATTTACTATGGAGCAAGTTTTATGGCGCATCACTAGGTAGCGAATATGGATATTCTGTCATTGAAACTCAAGACCATGGCTTTTTATATTTTGGATACGCTAATAGAGACGGACAATTAGTCTCTGGGATTCATGGATTTTTAGATTATTGGACATTAAAAACTGATTCAATTGGAAATTTTGAATGGCAAAAATGTATAGGAGGCTTTAATGCTGAATATCCTTCTAGCGTGAAGAGCACTGCGGATGGTGGATATATTGTTATTGGGAGCACAGACTCATTTGATGGAGATATAGATAGTGCTTATGGAAATCAAGATGCTTTTGTTGCTAAACTCAATTCTTCAGGGAGTTTGGAGTGGACAAAAATTTTAGGCGGATTAGGCCATGATATTGGCAATGACATTTTAAGTACAACTGATGGTGGGTATTTTGCCGTTTGTGGGGTAGATGGATTTGCATACCCGTATCCAGGAAATCATGGTGGAGCCGATGGAGTTCTTTATAAATTAGATTCAGTTGGGAATATATTATGGGAGCGAAGTTATGGCGGTTCGGGTGCAGATGTTGCCGAGAGAATTATTTCCACTTCAGATGGTAATTTTGTAATTGGTGCGATTACTTCTTCTCAAGACGGTGATATTAGTGGTATGCCTGTTGCGGAAGATTTATGGCTTTTCAAAATTGATAATGCAGGGACTATCTTATGGGATTATTGTTATGGAGAATATCAAAATGATGAAATAGGAGATTTGAAAGAAACTTCTGAACATGGGTTCATTGCTTCTGGGACTACCGGTTCCATTTGTTTTGGTTTTAGAAACTATTTCATTTTGAAAATCGATAGCTTAGGAAATGAACAATGGCGGAATTGTTTTGGAGGATTACTAGATGATATTGCCAATTCAATAATTCAAACAAGCGACAGCACATACATTGTTGCAGGCGTTACAGAATCTATGGATGGAAATATCACGTATAATCACGGAAACGAAGACGCATGGATTATATCTATTGGAAATAGCTCTGCGGGCCTTGATGAATTGACTCCAAATTGTTTTAATAATTTATTTTACCATATAAATGGCAATAGTTTGGAAATTGAATTTGTTTCGAATTACAACATGACAATTCAATTTAGTGTGTTAGATTTACTTGGAAGAGAATTAATTATAGAGAATAATAATGCAACTTTTGGAGATAATAAATTCAGCATTGAATTGCCAACATTAAGTGGAGTTTATTTAATTCGACTTGCCACACGTAATGGTATTGTTGTAAAAAAAATAATTAAGTGATTTTTGACTTGTTATTTGTCTGGGTATGATTTTTCTACTGTCGAAGAAGTTGATTCAAGTTTAAAGTATTATCATGTCAATGCTATAAAATTCGATCTTTTAACATTATTAGCGCGCAACTTAAAATTGTAGTGTTTTTTTTGAAAACTAAGTGCATTGTTTAAAATAAAAAATGCAAATTTATCACTTCCACTCAAAACTGGAAACCAAATGCTTCACATCCTCCTCAACAAAATTTAAAACCGGTGCAATCGAATCCGGATTTGGGATTGCATAAAAATATAAAGCGCCTCTTACAAAATGTTTGCTGCTGTCTGTCAGATAAAACTGAACTGCTGAAGCAGCATTTCCTTTTACAAAAGTATAATATCCGTAAACTTTTTTATTCGGTTCGTTGATCTCTTCTTCATGCATTCCGGAAGCTTTTGCAATGTGCTTCATTGAAAGCGTTTGACTGTCGTTGATGAACTTCGCTAAATTTTTGTTGACGTTTTTATGGCTTAGATATACTGTTCCTTTGTATTTAGGCCATTCAATATTGTACCAACAAGGTTCTGCTGATTCAATCGTGTCTTTTATTACTTTAGCATAAACAGGAACTTCAAATGAAAAATTGCAATCGCTCGATTTGAATACTTCGTATTTCTTTTCCGGAACTTCTATTCGGAAATATCCTCTTGGCTTTGGATTATATTCTTGTTCACACGAAAAAAATACTGTCGATAATAAAAACAAAAGTATAATGTTCAGCGATGACATACCTGTAAATCCGCCATTACTAGTTGCATCTGCTTTCTTTTCAGGCAATGTGATCTTTACTCGCTTGATTCGTTTTTTATCGGCCGATTCAATTGTGAAAATAATGTCATTCAACTTTACGACTTGATTACGTTGCGGAATGCTTCCCATTAATTCAAGTATCAATCCTGCAAGTGAATCAATTTCGCTTTCTTCAAATTCCAATAATTTGTGGTCGATCTCCATGATGCGACAAATGTCGTTCAGATTTGTCTTGCCTTCAAAAACGAAATTGTGATCGTCAAGCTTGCTATATGTTAATTCATCGTCATCAAATTCATCGTTGATCTCACCAACGATCTCTTCAAGTACATCTTCAAGAGTAACAATTCCTGAACTTCCACCATACTCATCAATTACAATTGCCAGGTGATTTTTCTTCTCCTGAAATTCTTGCAAAAGATCATTGATCTTTTTACTCTCCGGAACAAAATATGCAGGACGCATTTGCTTATGCCATTCGAAAGTATCGTCGTTTTGTAGATCCAAATAGGGTAGAAGGTCTTTGATACACAACACTCCAATTACAGTATCGAATGAGTTCTCAAAAACAGGAACGCGCGAATATCTGTTATCCAAGATCAAGGGAAAGAGCTCGCTGAATTTTAAATTTTTGTCGAATGCAACTACATCCATTCGAGATTTCATGATCTGTCTTACATCAATATTTCCAAATCGTGCAATTCCCTTCAAGATTTTCTTCTCCTCTTCAGGCGTGCTTTTATCACTTGTTATGTCGATTGCATGCGTTAACTCATCAACAGAAATATCGTAACCTTTTTGTCCGAATCGCTTGTCAACGATAGATGTTGATGCAATTAGCACTGTACTCAGTGGTCGTAATACTTTACTTAATCCGAAGATCGGATAAACACTTTTCAATGCTGAACGCAAAGGATTCTGCGTTGCATAAACTTTGGGCATCACTTCGCAAAAAAGTACGATCACAAATGTTACTGCTACAACTTGAATTAAAAATCCAATTGTCTCATGATCGTGAAAGTTGAAAATGTCTTCAATCAGAATTGATGACAAGACAACAATTGCAATGTTTACAAAATTGATCGAGATCAAAAGAGTCGCTAAAAGTCTTTTTGGTCTTTCTAAAAGACCGTAAACAAGTTTGTGTCTGTTTTTTTGTGATTCCTTTAGTTCAAATAGCTGAATAGGAGTAATTGCAAAGAATGCTGTCTCAGCACCGGAAATAAATCCGGAGATCAAAAGTAAGGCGAATAAGACGATGATTTCTGCGATAAAAGGGACAGAAAAAGTAAATGCAGGATTCAGTATTGACAAAAGATTCTGCATTTGAAGAAATAGGGGGTAACTGCCGGGGTCCAAGGAGTGTTGTTAGAGTTTGCTAAAATAAAAAACAGGCACAAAGCTAAAAAAAACTTCGAGCCTGTTTTTTAACATTTTCATTAATTAAAATGGAAGGTCGTCTGAAGGTGATGCAGTCGCTACCATTTCAGCTGTTGGCTGTGCATTGGCTGCCGGTTCCGGATTATCGGTTCTCGGGCCGCCAAGCATTGTCATTTCATCAGCAACGATCTCTGTGATGTACTTTTTGTTGTTCTCGTCACCATACTGGCGCGTTTTGATCTTGCCTTCAATGTATACCATTTTTCCTTTGCGAACGTATTTCTCTACGATTTCAGCTAATCCTCGCCAAAGAACGACATTGTGCCATTCAGTCGTTTCAATTTTTTGTCCTTCTTTGTTTTTGAAAGAAGAAGATGTCGCTAATGGGAATCTCGCCAACGCTACTCCGCCTTCTAGGTATTTTACTTCCGGGTCTTTCCCAACGTATCCAACTAGGATAACTTTATTAATTCCGCTCATTGTTTTATGTTTTAGTTTTTTGAAATTTATGACATCAAAGATAAGTCGCTTGCGCACTTTTTAAAAACTGTAAATGCTGGAACTTTATTGATGTTTATTTTATTGAATTTTTGATTTTCACATTTGCTTCAAATATTCCTCAATTAACCTTGGAACTGCATATTCTTTTACCGATGTTGAATTTACCTTTTTCCAATTTTGCTTTTCTTCTTTGAATAATTTTAATTCTGCACGCACTTCATAGAATGTTGCATGAATGTGCTGATGACTTAATATGTGTTTAAACTCATTGCTCACTTTCAGGACTTCAGATTTTTTACTTTCAAAGTGTGACTTCCATTCTTTAGTTGCCATCACTTTATTTTCGCTTATGGCTATATCAGTTTCAATCAATGGAAAATCGTGAAGCCCTGTCCAGATGTCCTTTTCCTTTCGTTGTCGAATGAAAAAATTGTCCTTTTCACGTATGACAAGGTAATGAAAAAATCGTTTCCTGATTTTGGTTTTCTTAGATTTAACAGGGAGAGAAGCGACCATTTTATTCTCAAATGCAAAGCAAGAAACTTGAAGTGGACAAGTAGAACAATCCGGCGAAACGGGTTTGCATTGCTTGGATCCAAATTCCATTATTGCCTGATTGAATATGTCAGGCGGATGATTTCCTAAAAGACGATTCGCAAGTTCGGTGAATTCTTTTTTTCCTTGTCCTGAATCGATTGGAGTCTTTATTCCTGAATATCGACTCACGAGCCTGAAAACGTTGCCATCCACCACAGCATGCGGTAATTTGAATGCAAATGATGCAATTGCCGCTGCAGTATATTCTCCTACACCTTTCAGCGATTTGAGGTCGTCGTAATTATTGGGAAATTTGCCTTTGAACCGGACAACTACATCTTTTGCCGCTGCATGTAAATTTCTTGCTCGTGAATAATATCCTAGTCCTTGCCAAAGCTTCAGGATTTCGTCTTCTGAGGCACTGGCAAGCGCATGAACAGTTTGATATGTCTCAGAGAACTTGTAATAGTATGCCATTCCCTGGTCGACTCTAGTTTGCTGTAGAATGACCTCGGAAAGCCAGATCTTATACGGATCTTCAATGCCTCGCCATGGCAAATCCCGCTTGTTCTTTTTGTACCACGAAATCACCTTTTTTCCGAACTCTTTCATTTTCTACTTCTAACTTTCTTGGTCCAAAAACCTTCTGCCACGAAGTTACTAAAATCGGAGCCTTCCGGTCGGGAAACGACGGCTTTTTCCCGAGGCCAATGTTAAAATAAGTAGAATATTTTAGTGAATTATGGTTAAAGTGGCTCATAAGTTGCTTAAATACAATTATTTAACCCCTAAAAAATTATTTTGCATTCTTTAGTAAAAATTACCTCAATAGGTTTTTGGATTTAATTTGAAGCGCTATCTTTGCCGCCCAATATTTAATTACCTAATACTCAAAGAAATGACAAAAGCAGAATTAGTAGCCGAAATTTCCACTAAGACAGGGAT
>JANOBV010000167.1:0-12693 GCA_031411835.1 Bacteroidota bacterium
TCATGACTTCGAATCCGGTGATGGTGATGCTCTTTGCGGGAATTTTGATCGGGGAAAGAATTACTCTGCTGCGGATCTTCGGAATTATTTTAGGAATTCTCGGAGCGGGAACACTCATCTTTTCTAATAAAACTACCGGAACGGGTTCGTTTACAGGCGATTCGTTTATCTTTATTAATGCGGCGTCTTATGCCATCTTCATCGTTATGGTGAAACCGATGATGAAAAAATATAACATGTGGCTGGTACTTACTTGGGTGTTTTTCTTCGGGACACTTATCGTTATTCCGTTCGGATTCAATGATGTAGGGCTGGTCGATTGGCAAGCTTTCGGTCCAATCCATTGGGGTGCTCTCATCTTTGTGATCTTCTTTACAACGTTTCTGGCGTATCTGCTCAATACTCTCAGCCTGAAAGAATTAAGTCCTGCGGTGATGAGTTATTATATTTATCTCCAACCAATTTTCGCAACGGGAATTAGCCTCGCCATCCATCACGAACCGCTGAAATGGGTGCATCTCATCTCTTGTCTCATGATCTTTACCGGTGTGTACCTGGTCACAAAACCTACATTTGTCAAAGCGAATACTTAGAGTAATTTTGCAGCACTTTTTAAACCCTGCTCCATGATCCGTTCAATGACCGGCTTCGGTACTTCTGCTATCGATTTTGAAAACAAAACTATAACCGTTGAGATCAAGTCTGTCAACAGTAAATTCATGGACCTTAACCTCCGCCTTCCTTCTGTTTACAAAGAAAAGGAGATGGAACTTCGCACTGAACTTTCCCGATCGATCGAACGCGGAAAATGTGATGTCGCTTTTTCTATTGAGTCACAAGAGGCTGCGAAAAAAACTACGATCAATCGTCCGTTGGCAAAAGCATATTTCGAAGAATTGAAAATGCTCGATGCTGAACTCGGAATTTCTACTCCGAATTATTTGCAGATCATTCTTCCCTTGCCTGATGTAATGATGAATGATAAATCTGTTCTTTCTGAAAGCGAATGGAAAGCTGTTCAACAAGCAATGAAACAAGCATCGGATGCATTCCAGAAATTTCGTGCGAATGAAGGAGCTGCTTTGCAAAAAGATGTTGAACAACGATTGAAAAATATTCTCGACGGACTAAAAGAGATAGAAAAATTTGAAGGCGGGAGAATTGAAACTGTTCGCAAACGTTTGCAATTGAATTTGGAAGAATTTATTCAACTGAATAACATCGACAGAAATCGTTTCGAACAAGAATTGATTTTTTACATTGAGAAATACGATATCTCTGAAGAGAAAGTGCGTTTGAAAAGTCATTGCGATTATTTTGTAAAGACAATGAAGGAAGATCCTTCTGCAGGGAAAAAACTTTCTTTCATCGCTCAAGAGATCGGACGCGAAATAAATACGATCGGTTCAAAAGCAAATGATGCTGATATGCAAAGATCAGTTGTGATCATTAAAGACGAACTGGAAAAAATAAAAGAACAAATCCTGAATGTGCTGTAATGGGGAAGGACAATAAATTACTGCTATTCTGTGGACCGTCGGGCAGTGGTAAAACTACCATTGTTCATTCGCTGCTTGCGTCCGATTCACGATTGAAGTTTTCTGTCTCTGCTACAACACGCAACAAAAGAATCAACGAAATGGATGGCTTAGATTACCATTTTATTTCTGTTGACGAATTCAAAAAGCGAATTGCGAATGATGAATTTGTTGAATGGGAAGAAGTATATGTCAATGGTTATTACGGCACATTAAAATCTGAGATCGAATCGATCTGGGCTTCAGGAAAAATTCCGGTCTTCGATGTTGATGTTGAAGGTGGACTGAAAATAAAAAGCATTTACGGCGAGCAACTGCTTGCTGTGTTTGTTCGTCCACCGTCGATAAAAGATTTGCACGAACGATTGAAAGCAAGAAATTCAGAAACGCCGGAAACGTTCAAAGCGAGAATTGCAAAAGCAGTTGACGAGTTGACGTATGCGGAGAAGTTTGATAAGATCATTGTGAATGATTCTCTTGAACAGGCGCTGGAAGAGGCGCATCGACTTGCTAATGGGTTTATTTAATTAATAATGAATAATAGCTCTGTTGAATCTGTGAAATCTGTGTAATCCAGGTAAAAAAAATTAAACATGGAGAACACTAAGTAAAACATGGAGAGCACAAGAGAGTCGATGAATGGGAGCTACTTCCGGACTTAGACACATTGCTACTTACTACTTACCACTCACTACTCACCAACAAATGAAAATCGGTTTATTCTTCGGAAGCTTCAACCCAGTCCACAACGGCCACATGGTCATTGCCGGATATATGTCGGAGTTTACGGATTTGGATCAGGTGTGGTTTGTGGTATCGCCGCATAATCCGTTGAAGTTGAAGAGTACGTTGTTGCAAGATTATCATAGGTTGAGTATGGTAAAAATTGCAATCGGCGACAATAGAAAATTAAAAGCATCTGACATAGAATTCAAATTACCGAAACCGAGTTATACAATTAATACGCTTGCCTATTTGTTTGAGAAATTTCCTGAACATAAATTTGCACTCATACTAGGTAGCGACAACATCGACACGTTCCACAAATGGAAAAACTACGAACAGATCCTAGAACAAACGGAGCTGTATGTTTATCCGCGGAAAGACGCAAGCGAAAACGAATTAATGAAGCATCCGAAAGTGAAACTTATTACAGCACCGATGATGGAGATCTCTTCGAGTTTTATTCGTGATGCGATCAAGACGAAGAAGAATGTCCAATATATGGTACCTGAAAAAGTGTGGGAGTTCTTGGAGGAAATGAATTTTTATAAATGAAGTAAGTGGTAAGTTGTGAGTGGTAAGTAGCAAGCCCTTCAAGACTTCAACTTCTTGTTTCAATTAAATAAACATATAGAAAAAAATTAAAAGCCGAATAAAAGAAAGCAACTTGCAATCTTAGACACATTGCTACTCACTACTTACCAATTACTACTTACAAAAAAAGCAACTTCTTCCAATGAACGAAAACTATAAATTCGGAACCCGCGCCATCCACGCCGGACAAGAACCTGATCCATCAACAGGAGCAATTATGACTCCTATTTACCAGACTTCAACTTATGTACAGGAGAGTCCGGGGAAACATAAGGGATATGCATATGCTCGCGGGAAAAATCCAACGCGTGTGGCTTTGGAAAAATGTATTGCATCCTTGGAAAATGCTAAACACGGTTTGTGTTTCTCAAGTGGACAAGGTGCTGAAGATGCTATCATCAAACTTTGTCGCCCGGGCGATGAAGTAATTGCAACAGATGACTTATATGGCGGATCATACAGAATGTTTACTAAAGTGTTTGAGCATTTCGGAATCAAGTTTCACTTTGTGAACATGAACAATGCAAGCGACATTTCAAAACATGTCAATGCAAAAACAAAAATGATCTGGGTTGAAACACCTACGAATCCATTGATGCGAATCATCGATATCAAAGCGTGTGCAGAGATTGCGAATAAAAATAATTTGATACTTGTTGTTGACAATACATTTGCATCGCCATACTTGCAAAATCCATTGGATCTTGGTGCGCACATTGTTTTGCATTCGGTAACGAAATACATAAACGGTCACTCTGATGTTGTGATGGGCGCAACATGTACGAATGACGACAAGATTCAGGAAGAGCTAGCTTTCATAGCTAACTCATGCGGTGCAACACCGGGACCGCAAGATAGTTTCCTTGCATTACGCGGAGTAAAAACATTACATGTTCGTATGGACAGACATTGTTCGAATGGAAAAGCTGTTGCGAATTATCTTCGTTCACATCCGAAAGTGGATGCAGTTCATTGGCCGGGATTCGCTGATCATCCAAGTCATGCAATTGCAAAAAGTCAGATGCGTGATTTCGGAGGAATGATATCATTTACTCTGAAAGGAAATTCAATGGAAGAAGCATTCAGAATGGCTGCTGCAACAAAAGTATTTTCATTGGCAGAATCATTAGGTGGTGTTGAATCGTTGATCGGTCATCCGGCATCTATGACGCATGCATCGATTCCGAAAGAGCTTCGCGAAAAATCAGGTGTCCTTGATTCATTGCTTCGTTTGAGTGTAGGTATTGAAGATGAAAGTGATTTGATTGAGGATTTGAGGCAAGCGATTGGGTAAGGATGTGAATTGTAATTTGTGAATCGTGAATCGAATTTGTTTCAGTGGAGAGTAGTTTCTATTTGCTCAAGACTGGATAAAAGTTCTTGCTTATATTGATTGCATCCGACTTTTTCCCATGTACAATTGTGAAAAAAGATGGTAGTTAAAGAGTGCGCCCCTAAAGGGGCTTAGCGCTCATGCATAGTCCAGGGGTTACCTAGAGGTTGGCCCTAACGGGCCTAATAATTCCTTAAATTGAAAACGAATACAACATTCGACTAAACTTAATGACATTGCCTGGAGGGGTCGAATGTAATTTGGTGAAAACGTTTGCGCATTTTTTAAAATTATATTTTTGAAATTGATAAATCGAATTTTGTTTTTTGGCGTTTATCAATTCGTCACCCCATTTCGCGCATGATCCCTTCGGGATCGAAAATGATTTTATGTGGATTCGTTGGATACCAACATGTGACCCCTCTGGGGTCTTACGGTTTACAAATTTGGTTTGGGCATTTCGTATCAGCTACCAATATGTGACACTTTCAGGGTCAAGCTGCTTACAAATTTGGTTTGCGGATGTGGTATAGCACCGCAATTTTGTCCACAGCCGACCCCATAGGGGTCAAATATCGGTAGAAAAAAATGCAAACGTCACGTCGGATCGACCCCGGAGGGGTCGTATGTGAATTTGCGATAGCGTTTCCGTTTTTTCAAATATGTAATTTTATCAAATGGTTGGTGATCCTAACCAGATACCTTTCGACTCGAAGAAAAAGCAAAGCAAGCTAGCCCCGGGCGCAATGAGCTCCTGCGAATGGAGCACGGGAACGACGGGGACTCGAAGCAATACCCTGTCGCTCTAAAAATCGTGAATCGAAAATCGTAATTCGTGGATCAGTTCGTTCTTCGTTGTCGAAGATTTGGGTAGTCGATCTTGTTAAATTCTTGTTGGTTGAACGTGAAAATAATCTTTAAAACATGATAATTCCGCTTTGAAAAACGGTTGCCCGAACATACATTTGTCGGGCTTAAACCAAATTAGGGTTTAGTTGTTCATTCATTGTAAATCGCCTCATGGCTCGTTTTGACGTAAATAAATCCATCATATGATTGCATCCCTTAAAATGTTCTATACTTCTGTCGGCCGAAAGTTGGTTATGGCTCTTACCGGATTATTTCTTTTCATGTTTCTTTTGGAGCATTTGTATGGTAACTTGTTGTTATACAAGTTAGACGGCGGACTAGCCTTCAACGAATACTCGCATTTCATGGCGGGAAATATGCTGATCAGAACAGTTGAATTTGCGCTTTTCGGCGGAATTCTAATTCACGTTTTCGACGCACTCTTTATAACAATGGCTAATCGCAAAGCTCGTCCGGTCGGATATGCTGTCAATCATCAATCTAAAAACAGTTCATGGTTTAGCAGAAACATGGGACTTACCGGTTCTGTCGTTTTGTTTTTCTTGATCGTTCACCTTCGTACATTCTTTATTCCGCATCGTGTGTTCACTGCAGAAAATTCAATGTCATACGATGTTGCAGCTGCATTTCAGAGTAACTGGTATGCTGCTCTCTATTTGGTTTCCATGGTCATTCTTGGAATGCACTTGAATCATGGCTTACAGTCTGCATTTCAAACAATCGGTTGGAACAATCACAAATTCAATAAAACAATAAAATCGGCAGGAACTATCTTCGCTCTCTTGATCATGATAGGTTTTGCTTCTTTCCCTATAATTTTCTACTTCGATCTTTTCGGAGCTGCAACAAATATGGGTGTTAAATAATATTTCTTATCAGTAGGTCGATTAATAAAGATCATCACCATTATGAGCAAATTAAATTCCAGAATTCCGGAGGGCACACTCGATAAAAAGTGGACAGACTTCAAATCGAAAGTTCGTCTTGTCAATCCAGCTAACAAACGCCGTATCGAAATTATCGTTGTCGGTTCAGGTTTAGCAGGTGGTGCCGCAGCAGCAAGTCTTGCGGAAATGGGTTACTCTGTAAAATGTTTTTGTTTTCAAGACAGTCCTCGTCGCGCACATAGTATCGCTGCACAAGGTGGAATCAATGCAGCAAAGAATTATGCAAATGATGGCGATAGCGTTTATCGTTTGTTCTATGATACAGTGAAAGGCGGTGATTATCGTGCGCGTGAAGCAAACGTTCATCGTCTTGCTGAAATTAGTACTGCAATCATTGATCAATGTGTTGCGCAAGGTGTTCCTTTCGCTCGTGAATATGGCGGACTACTTGACAATCGTTCATTCGGTGGTGTGCAAGTGTCTCGTACTTTTTATGCACGCGGACAAACAGGACAACAATTATTACTTGGTGCGTATAGCTCTATGTCACGTCAAATTGCAAAAGGTAATTTGAAAATGTACAGTCGTCATGAGATGGTTGAAGTAGTGAAGATCGATGGCAAAGCTCGTGGTATCATTGCAAGAAATTTAGTTACAGGCGAACTCGAACGTCATTTTGGTCATGCTGTAATTCTTGCATCGGGCGGATACGGAAACGTATTTTATCTTTCAACAAATGCCATGGGTAGTAATGTTACTGCTGCATGGAAAGCATATAAGCAAGGAGCGTACTTCGGAAATCCTTGCTTCACACAAATTCATCCGACATGTATCCCTGTCTCGGGCGAGTATCAATCGAAGCTTACGCTAATGAGTGAAAGTTTGCGTAATGATGGTCGTGTATGGGTACCTGTTGCAAAAGGTGATAAACGTAAGCCGGAAGAAATTCCTGATGCAGAAAGAGATTATTTTTTAGAGCGCCGTTATCCTGCATTCGGAAATTTAGTTCCGCGTGATGTGGCGTCGCGTGCTGCAAAGCAAGCGTGTGATGAAGGAAGAGGAGTTGGTCCGAGCGGACTTGCTGTGTATCTTGATTTCCGTGATGCTATCAATCGTTTAGGAAAAGATGTGATCAGCGAACGTTACGGAAATCTTTTCGAGATGTACGACAAGATCACAGGCGATGATCCGTATTCAACACCAATGAGAATTTATCCTGCGGTTCACTATACAATGGGTGGACTTTGGGTTGATTATAATCTGATGACAACTGTTCCCGGGCTTTATGCTTTAGGAGAATGTAACTTCAGTGATCATGGCGCGAATCGTTTGGGAGCATCTGCATTGATGCAAGGATTAGCGGATGGTTACTTCGTTATACCATATACAATTGGTGATTATTTAGCAGATGAAATTCGTAATCCTGCTACACCAACATCACATCCTGCATTTGAAGAGGCAGAGAAAAATGTGAATGAAAGAATTGCAAAATTGAAATCGATCAACGGAAAACAAACTGTTGAAGATCTACATAAGAAGCTTGGAAAAATCATGTGGGATTACTGCGGAATGGCACGTAATGCTGAAGGCTTGAATAAAGCACTAGGCATGATCAGAGAATTGAAAAAAGAATTCTGGTCAGACGTAAAAATTCCGGGTGATATCAATGAATTCAATCCTGAGTTAGACAAAGCCGGACGTGTTGCCGACTTCATCGAATTAGGAGAGTTGATGGTAACCGATGCCTTGATGCGTGAAGAATCATGTGGAGGTCACTTCCGTGAAGAATCACAAACAGAAGACGGCGAAGCAAAACGTGACGACGAAAAATTCGCATTCGTTGCGGCATGGGAGTATACGGGAGAAGGACAGGCGCCGGTGTTGAATAAGGAAGAACTTGTGTTTGAGGAAGTGCATCCGACGCAGAGGTCTTACAAGTAGTTGGTGAGTAGTGATTGGTAAGTGGTGAGTAGCAACACCTACTTTATTGCATGTTTATTACTTATCTGTTAGATATACTTTTAAAAAAATATCGAATTAAAAATGTAAGGAGAAAATTTGGCGAGGTTTGCTAATTACCATTAGCTACTCACCATTTACCATTTCTCCGCATAGATTGAGAGTATATAACGTTCATTGAAAGTACATTTGAAATAAAAAATGTACGAAGGATATAAAGAATTAAATGTCTGGAAAGAGAGTATGAAATTAGTAGGTGAAATATATCGACTAACAAATAATTTTCCGGCGAATGAAAAATTTGGTTTAACCAGCCAAATGCAGCGATGTGCAGTTTCAATTCCATCAAATATAGCTGAAGGATGGTCTCGGAATTATGACAAGGTATTTATTCAGTTTTTAAATACTGCGCAAGGCTCAGCAGCAGAATTAGAATCACAATTAATAATTGCGGCAGAATTAAAATATACGACTGAAGATTTAGTTGCGGAATTATTGAAAATAGTAATTATTATTAAAAAAATGATTCGATCTTTAATACAAAGCATACAAAGTAAAATAAATAGTAAATAACTGAATTGAAATTGATGGATGAAGTAGAAACGTACAGTGCTACTCACCACTCACCACTTACTACTAACCAAGAATGGACACGATAAGCCTTAAACTAAAGATCTGGAGACAGAAAAATTCGAAAACAACCGGACGTTTCGAAATCTACGATATGCCGGATGTGAATACACATATGTCATTTTTGGAAATGCTTGATGTGTTGAATGATCGTTTGATCAGAGAAGGAAAAGAGCCAGTAGCTTTTGATCATGATTGTCGTGAGGGAATCTGTGGAAGTTGCAGTATGTACATTAATGGAAGAGCGCATGGACCGATGAGAGCGACAACAACTTGTCAGTTACACATGCGCCATTTCAGTGATGGAGAAACGGTAACTATTGAGCCATGGCGAGCAAATGCTTTTCCTGTGATCAAAGATCTTGCTGTTGATCGTTCGGCATTTGATTCAATCATTCAAGCGGGTGGATATATTTCTGTAAATACAGGAAATGCTCCTGATGCGAATAGTATTCCGATCGAGAAAGCAAAATCAGATCAAGCATTTGATGCTGCTGCATGTATCGGTTGTGGTGCTTGTGTTGCTGCATGTAAGAATGCATCAGCAATGCTTTTCCTTTCTGCAAAAGTTTCTCAGTTTGCTTTGTTGCCACAAGGTGAACCTGAACGTCGAGATCGCGTAATCAATATGGTAAAGACACATGATGAAGCCGGTTTCGGAAATTGTACGAACACAGGAGCATGCGAAGCAGAATGTCCGAAAGAAATTTCGATATCGCATATTGCGAGATTGAATCGGGAGTATTTGAGAGCGTCTGTGACTAAAGAGTAAGTTGTAAGTAGTACTGCTTACTTTATTGCATGTGAGCTTCCTCGTTTGTAATTAATTTTTGAATTGAAATTGTTCAGAATCATTTGGACGAATAATTCTATTTGCTAATTGCCACTTACTAATCATCTTTTCCATAATGAAAAACTCACTCTGGCTAACACTTTTACTATCGATTTCTTTTTCGCTCATTGCGCAATATTTTAGCAAATCTTATACTAATGGATTGCATGCTCCGCAATTTTCAAAAGCACTTCTAACGAGCGATTCGTCATATGCAGTTTTTGGAGGCATTAGAAGTGCTGTACTTGTAGAAGGATTGTTAATTAAACTGAATCGATATGGAGATACTCTTTTTACTTCGAAGTATGTTTCAGATCAAAATATCATTATTGAAAATGCAGTGGAGTATGATCAAGATAGCTCATTCTTTTTAACGGGATATACAATCGATACTAGCTTCTTTAATGGTACTAATAAAACTTTTATTAGTAGAATGGATAAGTATGGAAATATTTTGTGGCAAAAAAATTATCGCATTCATGACTCTATTACTACTTTTTCAGATTTTAAAATTGTAGATGACACTCTCTTTTTAACTGCGAACAATTATTGGGGTAACGGTTATTTGTTGAAACTTGATTTACTTGGTAATGTTATAGCACAAGTGAAATTTCCCTGGACCGTCATTTCGAATATGTTGGTTAGATCTGATCATAGTATAGTTTTTACCGGAAACAAATTTGGTTTAGGTACCAGTGGAATTGTATTTAAGGTAGATCCGTCCGGAAATGTTTTGTGGTCATATTCTGATAATATGGTTGGAGATGGTGGATTTGGTAAAGTGCAAGAATTGAGTAATGGAATCCTATTGGTTGAATGTAGAGTAGCCAATGTTATGGGACAATCATCAATTTCTTATCTTCATAAATTTGATTCACTTGGAAGTCATATAACTACAATCTCTTTTGATATTGCATCAACAAATTTTTGGTTCACTGATTTTCATAAACACTCGGATGACGCAATGACAATAATGGGGTCGCATTATTATTCCGGAAGTACAGTAAATTTTAAAATTGAATTTGACTCTTCTTTTCAGATCATTCATTATAAAACAGAACCGGGTGATTCGGGAAGTTATTGTTTGCTTGAAATTGATGAAAATCGTGAATTGATGTGTGGCGGAGGAAATATTTTTATGTACGACCCAATATATGATAATTGCCATTTTTCAGATACGATATCAACATCATATATTGGTCCATGGGTAATTCCGGATTTCTTACCTGCACATATAACCATTGAAACTCCTGATGTTACTGTCACATCTTCTAATTGGACAATTGAAAGAGGATTAACAATCACAGATGATTGTTTGTCTTTAGAGGTGCAACAAGAAAAAGAACCATCGTTTAGCATTTTTCCAAATCCGGCATCAGATAAAATTTCTATTTTAAATGAAAGCGCTATTTCTATTAGCACAATTAATATTATCGATATGAAAGGCATCACTCGAAAAAATTTAAGTGATTTGAATTCGCTAAAATTGATTGATGTTTCAATTTTCACCAAAGGAATTTATATCATGGTCGTAAATTTCGAAAACGGGACAACGAGAACCCGGAGGTTTTTAATTCAATGATGTCTAAACCATAGACTATAATGATGAAGGCCCCCTCCTATAGAAATTAACTTTGCAATTCTAGGAAAACGACGAAAAAACGCAATAATGAAGGGCTATCTCACATTGTCAGCAAAAAGTAATATCTCCCTGTGAAGTAGCCCTATAACATCCTCTTAACTATAAAAATTCAATATTTTTTTTTAAGTTTGTCATTCGCCAATACGGCGATTTAGACTAAAATCTCTACTAAAATAATCATGAAAAAAATTCTACTCGCATTTGTCCTTGCTGCATCTATCGCTTCAGTTTCAAATGCTCAAGAGCATCGTTGTTATTCTACTGAAATGAATAACCTTGCCCTTAGCAACAATCCTGATCTGATTCGTCAGACACAAGAACTTGAAGATTTCATTCAACAACATGCAACTATTGAAAGAAGAAACAACTCTGTTGTTTATGTAATTCCAATCGTTTTTCATATCCTTCACAACTACGGTGCAGAAAATGTTTCTGATGCTCAGGTGTATGATCAAATGAGAATTCTTAATCGTGATTACCGCAGATTGAATCCTGATACGATCGATCTAGTTCCTGCATTTGTTGGAATGGCTGCTGACGCAGAAATTGAATTCCGTTTACCAAGTATAGATCCAAATGGCAATTGTACAAATGGTATCGATCGTATTCCAACATTGCTTACATATGGAGCAAATGATGCATCGAAACTTAATCCTTGGCCGAGAGATAAATATCTGAACATTTGGATAGCGAATTCTCTTGAGAATACTGCTGCTGCCGCTTATGCTTATCTACCGGGTTCTGTTCCTTCACCTGCAGTTGACGGAATTCTTTGTCGTCACAACTACCTCGGTAGTATTGGAACGAGCGATGAAAATTCAAGTCGCACACTTACTCATGAAATCGGACATTGTTTAAATCTTCAACATCCATGGGGAAGTACTAATCAACCGGGCGTTGCTTGTGGTGATGATGGCGTAGGCGATACCCCAATAACAAAAGGATGGACGACTTGTGTACTTACCGGTTCGGTTTGTAATCCTCCAATAGTTGAAAACGTTCAGAACTACATGGATTACTCTTATTGTGATATCATGTTCACTGAGGGACAAAAAACAAGAATGCGTACTGCATTGACTGCAACTACTGCATCAAGAAATAATTTATGGTCATCTTCAAACTTGCTCGCAACAGGTGTTACTCAAGGCCCACAAGTTTGCACACCAAATGCTGACTTTGATGTAAACAATCGCCTGATTTGTGCAGGAAGTGATGTTACATTTTTCGATCTTAGTTGGAATGCACAAGTGACTACAAGAAGCTGGTCATTCCCTGGTGGTGTTCCATCAACATCATCTGACTCTGCACCGGTAATTAATTATCCAACTGCTGGTGTTTACGAAGCAACATTGACAGTAAGCAATTCAACGGGATCCGATTCTATTACTCGTACAGCATTGGTATATGTGTCAAGCACACAACAAATCAGTGTTCCTTATTCTCAAAATTTTGAGGACACAGCTTCATTCCCTGGCGCGCTTGGTTTCGTGCTTAACAATGATAATGGTACAACGTGGTCACGTGTAACCAATGCAGCTGTTTCTGGAGTAGCATCTATCAAGATCAATAACTACACAAATACTAGAGGACAAATTGATGAGTGGATCATGCCAACGATGGATTTTTCAAACATCACATCACCGGTTGTAATGACATTCTATGTTGCCAATGCACAAAGAAACACA
>JANOBV010000168.1:0-14311 GCA_031411835.1 Bacteroidota bacterium
ATTTTACTTTGTATCAATACCGGCGAAAAGCAAAGCACAGAAAAGTTGAAAGACTTTTCTGATGATGAAGGATTTTCAAAAGGAAAACGTTTTGCATTTTATAATGATCAGTTCTATTTCAAGACGACTGATGAAATGGGAAAATTGTTTTCCGATATTCCTCAGGCAATTGATAACACAAATCGTATTGTCGATAAAATAGAGCCGTTAAAATTAAAACAAGATATTCTGCTGCCGCATTTTAAAATTCCGGAAGGATTTACTACGCAAGATGAATATTTAAAACACATCACTTATCTCGGAGCTAAAGAGCGTTACAAAGATCTTACTCCTGAGATAGAAGAGCGAATCAATTTCGAATTGTTTACGATTCAGACAATGGGATTCGCAGGTTACTTTTTAATTGTATCTGATTTCATTCAAGCTGGGAGAAATCTCGGGGTATTGATTGGGCCCGGTCGTGGATCTGCTGCAGGTTCTGCTGTCGCCTATTGCATTGGCATCACGAACATCGATCCGATAAAGTACAATTTACTATTCGAGCGTTTCCTTAATCCGGATCGTAAGAGCATGCCCGATATTGATACTGACTTCGACGATGTCGGTCGTCAGAAAGTAATTGATTATGTCGTTGATAAATACGGAAGAAATCAAGTAGCGCAGATCATCACCTATGGTACGATGGCTGCGAAAATGAGTATCAAAGATGTTGCCCGTGTAATGGATCTACCTTTAGCAGAAGCAAACACGCTCGCTAAACTTGTTCCTGAACGTCCGGGTATTGAATTGAATCGCGTTATACTTGCGCCAATTGATGGTGAAAAAAGTTTAAAGACAAAAGAGAATTTAAGCAGTGAAGAAATAGAAGACGTGAAAAAACTTCGCGT
The DNA here is from genome assembly GCA_031411835.1 of Bacteroidota bacterium. Lineage (GTDB taxonomy): Bacteria > Bacteroidota > Bacteroidia > AKYH767-A > 2013-40CM-41-45 > JADKIH01. Next base: position 888 of record JANOBV010000168.1, read on the forward strand.
AATTTATGGTGGGACTGATCTAGCTGCTAGAGTTTTGAAAGAAGCAGTTATTCTTGAAGGTTCAGTAAGAAATACTGGGATTCATGCTGCGGGAATTATCATTGCGCCAATGGACTTGACAGATATTATTCCTGTCGCAACTTCGAAGGAAACCGAATTGCTCATCACCCAATACGATGGAAGAGTAATTGAAGATGCCGGTGTTATCAAGATGGACTTTCTTGGACTGAAAACATTGACGATCATTCGCGATGCTTTAGTTCTTATTGAAACGAATCATGGAGTTAAAATCGTGATTGATGAAATTCCACTCGATGATGCAAAGACATTTGAATTATATCAACGTGCAGAAACAAATGGAACATTTCAATTCGAGTCTGCCGGAATGCAAAAATATTTACGTGAACTGAAAGCAGATAAATTCGAGGATCTGATTGCAATGAATGCATTGTATCGTCCGGGTCCACTCGAATATATTCCAAACTTTATTGCACGTAAGAATGGAAGAGAAGCAGTGAGCTACGATCTTCCCGCACAAGAAGAGTTTCTTAAAGAAAGTTACGGCATCACTGTGTATCAAGAGCAGGTGATGTTGCTTTCGCAAAAATTAGCCGGCTTCACAAAAGGCGATGCTGATACGTTGCGAAAAGCAATGGGTAAAAAACAACTCGATGTCTTGAATAAAATGAAATCGAAGTTTGTTGAAGGCTGTCAGAAAAATGGTCATGATCCGAAGATCTGCGAAAAGATCTGGGTCGATTGGGAAGCATTCGCATCGTATGCATTTAATAAATCACATTCAACTTGCTATGCATTCGTTGCTTTTCAAACTGCATATTTGAAAGCACATTATCCGGCCGAGTACATGGCTTCAGTTTTAACGCACAACTTAAGTAACATCGATAAGATCACTTTCTTTATGGAGGAATGTCGTCGTATGGGTGTGCCCGTATTAGGGCCTGATGTGAATGAGAGTATCTACAATTTCGGTGTAAATAAATCAGGACAAATTCGTTTTGGACTTGGTGCAATAAAAGGTGTTGGTGAAGCGGCTGTTCAAGCAATCATTGATGAGCGTGACACAAATGGACCATACAAAAACATCTTTGATCTGGTTCGTCGTGTGAATTTGCGATCTGCAAGCAGAAAGACTTTTGAAAATCTTGCTTACGGTGGAGCATTTGATTCATTCACTGAAATGCATCGCGGACATTTCTTTACTGAAGACAAAGACTACAATACATTTCTTGAAAGAATTCTTCGCTATGGAAGTAGTATTCAGGAAGCAAAAAATTCTTCACAACATTCTTTATTCGGCGAAAGCAGTGGAGTAGAAATGCCCGAGCCAACGATTCCAAATACCGAACCATGGCCAAGTTTAGTTCGATTGAAATTTGAAAAAGATGTGATCGGTTTTTATATTTCCGGACATCCACTCGATCTTTATAAAATAGAAATGCGAAAACTTCAGAAGATAAAAGATCTGAAAGATGTCGAGAAAAATAAAGGAAAGGAGTTGACACTTGGTGCAATGATCACGAGTGTAAATCATAGAATGAGTAAAAATGGAAAACCATTCGGAAGCTTTACGATTGAAGATTACGAGGAAGGTCATGAATTAGTGTTATTCGGCGAAGACTATCTTAAGTTTAAAATGTGGCTGAATGTTGGCGAATTTTTATTCATAAAAGGCAAGCTCCAGGATCGATACATGCAGCCGGGAAATACGGAATTTAAGATCAGTAATATTCAGCTTTTGGCAGATATGCGCGAGAAGATAATGAAGAATCTGACTGTCAAAATTCCGATTGATCAAGTCAGTACAGAATGGATAAATAACGTTATTGGCATATTAAACAACGATGTTCAGCACAAAGAAGGCACTTGTACGCTTAAATTCAAGGTTTATGACCCGGCCGACCCAAGTTTGAACATTGACCTTCCAAGTAAAAAGTATCGTGTTAATCCTCAGAACGAACTGATCAATTCACTTGAAAAATTGGCTGAACTAGAATATTAAAGTCATCTATAGACTATATTGCAGCCCCATTCGTTAGCAAGAACAGAATGTATGTCTAAGTGGCAGCAATTCACTCACGGCTTACGATTTGCAATGCACGGAGCAGTAATAAATAAATTAACAGTTAAAACAAAATACATTATGGCACTCGAAATTACAGATGCGAATTTTGAAGAAATGGTCCTTAAATCGGACAAGCCCGTTCTAGTAGACTTCTGGGCAGAGTGGTGTGGACCATGTAGAATGGTTGGTCCAATCGTAGAAGAATTAGCAAAGGAATATGATGGAAAAGCAGTTATCGGTAAAGTAAATGTCGACAACAATCCAAACATATCTATGAATTACGGTATCCGTAATATCCCAACGCTTTTGATTTTCAAAAACGGAGAGATCGTAGACAAACAAGTTGGCGCAGTTCCAAAGTCAATTTTAGCAAACAAATTGAACGCTCAATTAGTATAAATAAAATTGAATCTCATTATAAGCCGGGTAGTTTACTCGGCTTATTTTTTTGCCACGAATTCACGGATAAAAAAATCAATCGTGAATTCGTGGCAAAAAACTCGGTGAACTCTTAGTTTTTAAAAGACACAAAGTTAATTACCTTTGAAAAGAAGAAAATCCTCGTATTATGCCTATTGAACAAAATGAAATTCAGCAACTAGGTCACCTCGAGCTTTTAGCTCGTCAGGTTGTAGAAGGATTCATTACAGGTCTTCATAAAAGTCCTTTCCATGGATTCTCTGTAGAATTTGCAGAACACAGGTTATACAACAAAGGTGAATCAACAAAGCACATCGACTGGCGATTGTTTGGTAGGACGGATAAGTTATTTATAAAACGTTACGAAGAAGAAACAAATCTTCGTTGTCAATTGATCATCGATAATTCTTCCTCCATGCATTTTCCTGAAGACGGAAAAATACAGAGCAAGATCAATTTTTCTATACATGCAGCAGCAGCTATTGCATACATGTTGCGTCAGCAACGTGATGCTGTTGGCTTAAGTATTTTTTCGGATAAGATAGAGATCAATACAAAAGCACGTTCAAGTTCAGTTCATCACAAGATGCTTTTTTCTGAAATGGAAAAACGAATTGCTGATCAGAAAACTCAGACCGGAACAAAAACGATGGGCGCAAATGCACTCCATGAAATTGCAGAAACAATTCATCAACGTTCACTGGTTATTATTTTTAGTGACATGATGGACAACAGTAAAAATCCGGAAGAGCTTTTCAGTGCACTACAACATTTGAAACATAATAAGCACGAAGTGGTATTGTTTCATGTGACAGATAAGCGAACCGAAGAAGATTTCAAATTTGAAAATCGTCCGTACCTTTTTATCGATGTTGAAAGTGGAGACGAAGTAAAAGTTCACTCCAATGAGATCCGCGATACCTATATAAATTCAATGAAACAATTTAAGCATGAACTAAAACTTCGCTGTGCCCAATACAGAATCGATTTCATCGAAGCTGATATCAACGAAGGGTATAGAAATGTTTTGTTACCGTATTTGTTGAAGAGGGAACGAATGGGGTAAAAATTGTTTAAGGTTTAAAGTTTAATGTTAGCGGTACATTTCAGTTGCCAGGCAGTAACTTTAAACTTTAAACCTTAAACAATTTTTCTTAGTTATTCAAAAACAAAAAATCTCCCGGAATAATCCCTGCAGGAAATCCATCTACTTCAACACCGGTATTTGTGTATCTATGAATTCTTCCTGATTGCTGGTAGTCGATAGCATCTGAAACATAAAGTATACTTCCAACTCTGTCATAAGCCATTCCATAGAAACTTTTTCCTAGAGCATTTACGAATGCTGAAATTGGTAATGTTGTATCCGTTATCGGCATCTTATAGACATTTGAATTTAAAAAAAATAGATTTTCTCTTGTGTCATTGATGCATAAACGAGTTGGATAGTCGCCGGCAGGGAATGTTAATGATAACTCTGTAGTTTTTGAAACCGGATCAACTCTGTGAATACTAGCAGGAGCACTTGTGACGAAATCTCCACCACATAAAACCCATAGTTTGTTGTTCATGTCTATCTGAATTGAATTTCCGCCACTACCGATAAGAATACTATCTTCTACTACATCTGTCAATACATCAATTACATATAGGTAAGGTGTTGAAAGATTAGTAACATACATTTTCAAATTGTATTGTAACATCGCTTCAGTTGAGCCATTCAAATTGATTGTTCCTGAAATTGTATTCGTCATCACATCTACAATCGAAATTTGATTGGAATATAGATCACTCACATACGCTTTTTCAGTAGTTGCTTGAACGATATATCTAGGGGAAGTTAATCCGGTAATTGAAGCAGTTTTTTTCATTGTTGAAGGTTGAACGATTTCAATTTTGCTTGAATTGTTAACTACTAAATAGATCATTCCATTTATTTTTGTCATACTCTGACAAATATCGCCAAGACTTGCATTGTTTGCTATTTTGTAAACATCCTGAATTGTTTCAGCTTCTGTACCGTCAGAATAAGTGATCGATGCCTTTCCGGTATTGAATCCACCTTCATTACTAACATAAATGCCATCTGGATTTGCGGCGAAACTTTTAGTTGGAGTCTGATCTTCTGTTTCTTTTTTGCAAGAAAACATTGCAATCGTTGCAATTGCAATAAGTATGATTTTTAATTTCATGATTTATTTATTTTGTGTTTGATTGATTTTTAAATTTATTCCGAAGGTAAATGTTCGTATTGGTTCCGGTCGATTAACAACTGCTTGATAATCGGTATTGAAAATATTGTCGATTCGAAAAAATAATGCGAGTGATTTATTTTTTAATTCGAATCGGTGATCGAATTGAAGATTTGTAATTCCAAATGATTCGAGATAATCTGTGTTGTCTGTATTTGTGAATCGGATTCCTGTGAATGTGTAATTGACTGATAGAATTGATTTTTTGTAATACGAAGTAATACTTCCTCCTGCTTTGTGATAAGGAACGTAGATCAGTTGTTTTCCGACAGATGCATCATTTGCGATTTCCGATGAAGTAGTTTCTGAAACAGTGTATCCATAGAAGGCGCTTAATCGCAAGCCAATCATTCTAAATTGTTTTTTATAAATAAAAGCGGTTTCGCTTCCATAGGAATGAACGAACTTAATATTTGATGGTGTCCACAAAATTCCATGGGGAGTCCATGCGATCCAATTGTTGATGTTTTTATTGTATGCAGTTAATTGAATTGAGATCGCATTCGTGTCGTTGTGGATTTTTGTAGCTAAGTGAAGGATATCAAGATCGAGAGTTCCTTCGCAAGAATAACCGGTTTCAGGAAGTAAATTGATATTTCCTCCGGGTTGCCAATAGAGATCATTTACTTGTGGATTTCGATAGACTGTGCTATAGCTTCCTAAGAGTTTGATCCATTTGTTAAGTCCATAGTTTATTCCCAAGGAATAGGAGAGAGGAGGTTGTTCATATTCATTGAATTCTTTTCTTGCAGAAGTCGAGAATTTGAATTTTTTATATTGAAAACGGTATGACAAATAAATTGATTCTCGAATTACTTCTTCTTCTTTTAAATATTCAGCAGTCGCTGCATTTATTTTTGTGAAATTAACACCTGCTTGAAATGTGTGTTTGTTATTGATTGCATACGAATATTCTGCTTCTGAAATAAATGTTTTACAAAGTGAATTTGATGGTTGGGTAAGTGATGAATCGTTGTAATGTAAACTTTCGTTGAAGTAGGCATTTCTAAATGCAAATCGTCCTTTGTTTCCATCTTTTGTAAAAGTGATATTGTAGCGATAATTCTTGTCACGTTGAACAGCATCTGAAACAGCTTCAGTCAATACAGGAGCAATATTTCGATTTGCATATTGATACCAGAAATTGAAATTGATAGCAGATGTAGCATTGATTGAATAAGTATTCTCTGCGATAATCCCTGACCCCTTCGATTCAGCGTGAACTTGTTTTTTCAATGCGCCATCTTGACGAAATGGATAAGCATTTTTTTCATCACTGATAAATAGTTTTATCGACGAACTGAATTTTTTAATAGCAAATTTTCCGTCAATAAAATTTGTCCAGCCGGAAGCATTTGAATAGCGACTTCCAATTCTAATTGAATTTCTGCTAAAATATTTATTGTTGTCGTTTAGGTGAATGACGCCACTAATTGCGCCACTTCCCCAAAGGGAAGTAGATGCTCCGTATTGAATTGAAATGTCTTCAAACAAAAAGGTCGGTAGTAAATTAAAGTCCATTACACCATTCATTGGATTTGCCAATGAAAATCCTTTCCAAAGTACAGTTGTATGATAAGCACTTCCTCCTCGCATTGAAACAGAAGATAAAGCACCCGGACCGTAGTTTTTTACTAGAGCGGGAGAATATTCATTCAAAAGATCTCCGAGACTTTTATCGATCGTCAATGGCTTTATAAGTGAGTCTTGTTTTTCTTCTTTTAGTCCAGTATGATTGTTTCCATTTCGGACTGAATTGACTTGCACAATTCTTAAATTTATAGTCGTGTCAATTTGTGCTGAAGAAATCAGCGGGAATATTAAAAATAAAAACGAAATAATTTTTTTAGCAAACATTGATCCCAATGGGAATGAACAAAAAACAATGCAGCATCAGCGCTAGTAATAGAAGTTAAACTATTACTTAACGACATTGGCTTTTTTCGCGAAAGCATTGTCAATAACAAAATGGCAGGTCTCCTGGCTTACTCTTCCGACAACCTTCCCATATCAAGTGGATACAGTGGTATTTTGTCGGAAACTAATGAGTTTTACAGTTGCGCGTCAGCCCGTGATTTTCACACGGTTCCCTATTAATTCATTTCGATAGTGAAATGAAACCAATCTGTGTTCAAAGAACCGTTGCGAAGGTACAATTATCTCGCTTATTTACAAGTTGAATAATTGCGATGAAAAAACGTGCTTTATTGAATTATTTTATCATTTTTGTGAACACAAAAACAAAACTACTATGTCATTTACATCAGAATTTCGCGATTTCGTTTCCAAAGGAAATGTAGTCGATCTTGCAGTCGGTGTTGTTATCGGCGGTGCCTTCGGGAAAATTATTGACTCACTAGTCAACGATATATTAATGCCACCTCTTGGAATAATAATCGGCGGAGTAGATTTTAAAGACTTAAAATTAGCAATTAAAGCAGCGACTGTTGATGGAGCAGGCGCTATTACTCATCCGGCAGTGACCATCAATTACGGAATGTTTATTCAAGCAGCAATTACCTTTCTCTTGATTGCACTTGCAGTATTTATGTTTGTTGTAAAACCAATGAATGCGATGCGTAAGAGAATGGAAAAAGCAGCAGAGCCTGCAGGACCACCTGCGCCTACAAAAGAAGAGTCTCTGTTGATGGAGATTCGCGATCTGTTGAAAAAGTAAGTAGTGAGTAGTAAGTGGTAAGTAGCAATACTTACATAATTGAAATCATTTACTATAATATAATAAGGTCAAAGGTTAATTCAGTCGAACTAGCCTTTGGCCTTTTTTTATTTTTCATTTTTCATTTTTCATTTTTCATTTTTCATTCTTCATTATTTCCCCCGCTTTCTTACACTTCTAAAGTAACCTGTAAGATTACATTGTCTTTTAAAACATACAGGCTCCTAAATGTCGTTCCTTGCTTCGGCAAACGCACGCACAATGAGAACAAAGCTACTTTTCTTAGCATTATTCATTACGAAGATTTCGATGGGTCAAGATATGCTGGGCATATCGAATGGAAACTACGCAGGAAATTCCGGGATGGCACTTAATCCCACGTCAATGGTAATGATGCCTTATCAGTGGGAAGTTCAGATCATGAATTTCGATCTATCGGTCGATAATAATTTTATTGGAATGCCTAAACGAAGAATTTTGGGTGGTGGCGAATCATTTAATAATGCACCTTATGGTGGATTGAATTTTTATACGAATTCAAATGATAAAGCAGCTAATATGCATTTCGCTCTTGGGTTGCCTTCTATTATTTATCGATTCAATGATATGGCGATTGGATTTCACATGACTGTGCGAAATGATATTAGCATACATAATCTTTCATCTGATCTTGCCATTCTCGCTTACAAGGGAACAGACTTTAAATCAATTCAAGGAAAAGATATTGTTGTTGATGGTTTAAGAATCGGTGGATTAACATGGATTGAAACGGCATTGTCGTTCGGAAAGCAATTGAGTAAAAGTGAATCAAGAAAATGGCTTGCTGCGGGATCGTTGAAATACCTTACTGCATTTCAAGGTACGTATGCAGGAATAGATGCTGCAACACTTCGAGTGCAAAATGATAGTACAATTTATGTTACTAAGTTAAAAGGCAGCATTGATTATTCATACATAGAAAATCCAAATGATCTAATTAGGTTTAGGTGCACGGGATTTGGGTTTGATCTAGGAGTACAATACGTTTCAAATCCTTTCACGCAAAAATATTCTGCCGGGAGACCGATACCAATGAAAAAGTACGATTACAGAGTAGGAGTTTCTTTAATGGATCTTGGTTTTGTACGCTTTGCAAAAAATGCACATGCAATGGATTTTAACACTGATGCAATAAATATTAACGATTTTAAAAATACACAAGTAAATGGTTCTGCTGATGTGGATTCATTGATCTCAAGTACAGTGATGAATGGAAGTGAAGTTGGGAATAGTTTTGTTATGTCATTACCTACTGGTTTAAGCGTGCAATATGATCGTTGTTTGAAACCGAGATGGTATTTTAATTTGACAGCAATTCAAAGAGTACCTATGCCAAGTGCGAGAGTGGATCGACCGAATATGGTAGCTGCAACTCTGAGATACGAAACTCCATTTTTCGAAGTGGGATTTCCATATAGCTTTTACGACTACTATCGTCATCGTTTAGGATTAGCAATGCGTTACCATATTTTTTACATTGGAACCGATCGAATGGGGACGTTTATCTCTGATCGTTTTGCGGCGAATGATGTTACTGGTGTAGACCTATATTTTGGATTTAAAATTACGAGTATCGATTTCAAGCGCAAAACCAAGACACATTCACATGTAGGTTGTGCGGCGTATTTTTAATTTTTGGTGAGTAGTAAGTGGAAAGTCGTAAGTTGAGCAGCCACGCTTATTGGGGTGCTTTTCTGAGATTAGTCGTCACTTTAAAAATGGCAAAACCCACAATCCGGTTTCCGGAATTCTCAATTTTTCTCTTCAGTTTTTCGAAATTTCATTTATCTTTGGTTTGCCTTAAATCCATTCTGATTTTTGGCTACAATCTAAATTTGTCATACAAATTACAAACCCTAGAAACATGAAAAAACTCTACTTAACAATTCTCTCGATCTTAGGATTGGGATTTACATCAATGGCTCAAGTTACCTATTGTGAGCCGACATTTTTAAACGGCTGTTTTAGCTGGAACAATAAAGAGATCACATTAGATAGTATTAATTGGACATTAGGCTCAACGGATTGCACTATCTCTGATTATACTTCTATGGGAACTACACTTGCTGCAGGTGTCCCAACTACGATGACTGTCCTTGACGGCTCATGGTGTGGAGTAGGTGTTTGGGTCGATTTCGACAATAGTGGTGATTTTGATTCTACTGAGAATCTTTATTATAAATACACAGCTGGAGACCCACAGTTATATAGTTTTCTAATTACTATTCCGACAACTGTAGTAAATGGTGATTATAGAATGCGCGTAGTTGCGGGATGGGGAACCGATTGTTATTCCGTAAGTTCTAATGGTTACGGTGCTTGCGGTGCTTACCAATACGGAAACTTTGATGATTTCAGAGTAACTGTAACAGGTGGGGCAGTAGGAATTGATGAAAATGTAAAAAGTAATTTCGTAGTCTATCCGAATCCTGCATCAAGCAAAATAAACGCAAGTATTACTGAGTCGATGATCGGTTCTGAGTATTTAATTATTGATCAATTAGGAAAGATAGTTTCAACAGGAAAATTCGAAAGAAATCTTTCTTCAATTGATATCAGTTCACTCTCTGAAGGGATTTATATTTTGAGTTCAGGAACGGCGAAGAAGATGTTTCGGGTGATTAAATGAGCGATCGTAGAAGTGAAATAAAATAAAAAATGCGCTTCGAGTAAATTTCGAAGCGCATTTTTTATTAGTATTATTGAGACTTCACTTCACTTCAATCAGCGCTCCACAAAATACATATCAATCTCCCCCTTGCCCTTTGCTTGGATCTTGCCGCGATGAACGCAATTGAATCTGTCTTTTACTTTTTCGTACGTAGTACCTGAAATATTTACTTTGCCGACTTCGCCACTACTTTCCATTCTGCTTGCAGTATTTACTGTGTCACCCCAGATGTCATAGGCGAATTTTTTCACGCCGACAATTCCTGCTACAACAGGACCGGTGTGAACTCCAATTCTGATTTCGAAAAACAATTGTCCTGCAGCTATTTTTTTTGCTTTATGATCTTGCATGAATTGTTGTACTTCCAATGCAGCCTTTACAACATCAATAGCATGCGATTCATTTGGCGTTGGCAATCCACCGGCGGCCATGTACGCATCACCAATCGTTTTAATTTTCTCAACACCGAATTTAGCCATGATATGATCGAATGCAGAGAAGCATTCGTTGATCTCACTGACCAATTCTTTCGCACTAAGTTTTTCTGACAATTGTGTGAAGCCTTTGAAATCGGTAAACATTACAGATATAAGATCAAAACTTTTCGGTTGAGCGGTGCCTGTTAATTTTAATTCTTCTGCAGTCTCTTCAGGAAGAATGTTTAGCAATAATTCGTCGCTACGCTTTTTCTCTTTGCTGATTTTGTTACGTTGACCAAAGAAGATGAATGCGAATATGCAGACAACTAAAAATCCGCCGATGAAACTATTTCGAATCAATTTTGCTCTTTTGATTACTCCTTCCTGGATTTTAGCATCCTTTGTCATCAAATTGATCTGAGATTCTTTTTTCTCTAGGTCAAATGTAAATTGTAATGTCCCTAGTTTTTTGTCTGTAGTGATATTATAGATCGTGTCTTTTATTGCAAGCAAAAGATTTTGATACTTAAAAGCATTGGTGTAATCATTTTTTTGCGCGAAAGCTTTTGTCAATCCTTCATATGCATCTTTCACTTCAGTGTTTGCATTTAATTCTCTTCCTACTTCAACTGCTTGCTTGAATTTAGCAATAGATCCTTGTAAATCTCCTTTTGCTAAATAAGCTTGAGCAAGTCCAACTAGTGATTGAGTCATGTCTAATTTTGTATCCAATTTAGTAGCAATTCCTAATGCTTCTTCATGAATCTTGATAGCTTTCTCATATTCTTTTTGTCGAATAAAAACACGCCCCATATAATTCAAAGCATAAGGCAGATCTTCAGTGTTGTCATATGCTTTTCGCGCTTCAATCAAATATTTCATTGCAGTAGCATCGTCATTCATTTTATAATAAATCTCGCCTAGATTTACTGAAGATGTACCGATCATATATTGATCATTAATGATCTTAGCCATTGTATAAGCTTTCAAAAAATTGTCAATTGCTTTTTTATAGGTGGCCGGTTTGTTGAGGTATATGGAGCCAATGTTTGCAAGAGATGTTACAATTCGAAGAGTATCATTCACCTCCTCGGACATTTTCAATGATTGCAAATGGAGTTCTAAAGATTTAGCATCATCGCCCTGATTAAAATAAACAGCACCTTGATTACTTAGCATATTTGCTACACCAACTTTGTCGCCAAGTGATTTGTAAACAGCTAGTGCTTGTTGCCAGTTATTAACTGCATCTATATATTCTCCTTTAAGATAATAAGCAATTCCAATTTGTTTTAATGCAAGAGCTAGACCCGGCTTGAATTTTATTTTTTCAGCAAGATCTCTTGAAGAAACGCCAATTGTGACAGCAGTATCAGGGTTGTCATTGCAGTATGCTTTACTGAGAGCGTTCAAAACACTGACTCTGGTTGTATCTGCAAGATTGGTTGAAAGTACTTGTCTTAGACTGTCTACTTTGCTCGCTTGAAGATGCGAACTGATAAATAAGAGTGCCAAAAGACAGAACAGAGTAAACCGGCCATTAATGGATATCATATGTTTACGTGTTGGTGTGGTTTGTAAAACTAAGAAAATACGATTTAGATCAGCGATTTTTGTAAAAAAGATTTGAAAAAAGGAATGTTTATCACTTGTTCTCCTCTCAGGTTTTTTACAAAAACGAATCGATTCAGTTGACATGTCTTCTGCGTTTAAGCTGATCACATAAAGGAGTTTGATCTTTACATTGACGTTTCAACGAACTCCATGATGCACCTTCAAAGATTTCCCAAATTGCAATATCGTCCCATGCACCTGATGTCACTGTTGTGTAGTCACCTTATGTTTGAGCGTTAACTTCGTTACGTATTGAAAAATGGACTAAAGAAAATTATGGACATGATAATACCTGTCTATGAAATGGGTGTGAGCTTTTTCATATATATAAGTGTAGTGGATTGAAAATTAGCATTTTATTGAAATAGTTTAAAATACATTAGGTTAAATTACTAGGTATATTTGTGTAATTTAATCTACTTTATCATTCAAAACGTAATGTTTTAGCCATGTGTTGAAATGTTTGAAGCATGTAAAAGGAATTAGTTACTTAATTCTTTGATTTATTTGTTCTTTTGAACAGCAATTGTGAATAAAAGGAATGGGATTCTATTTCATTTGGAAACAAAGCTTGATAAATTCACACATGAAAAGGATTGTTTTATTTATTATATGCTTGATTATTTTTTGTTTCAAGCCCGCAGATCTTCTTGCGATTGATGAAGTACCGGATACTGTAAACGTTGGTATTTATATTACCAGTGTTCACGACCTGGATTTTCGTCAAAAGCAATTTTCAATTAACTTATGGCTATGGCTAAAATATAGAAACACCGATTTTGACTTCATGAAAAATCTTGAAGTGCCAATGGCCAAGTCTGTTGAGAAATCGTATGCAACTATTGATACGTTGGAAGATGGAAGAATTTATATGTTGATGAAGTTGCAATGCATTATGAAAGGTACCTGGAAGATTGATAATTTCCCATTCGACAGACAGAAGCTGCGTTTTGCAATAGAGAATTCAATGTACGATTCAAAGGCCTTGGTTTTTTCGTCGGATACAGCTGGAAAGCATTACGGAAAATATTTTTTGAATGATTGGGAGAAAGACAGTTTTAATATTAAAACTGAGGTAAAAGAATATGAGACAGCTTTCGGTGATCCGGGGAGTGTAAATTAAACTGTGCTATTTGATTTTATACTAACTGTCATTACATTTGATTTATTAAGCGAAGCAGAGTTGAGCTCTGCTGGAGAGCAACTCAACAAGGAATAGCTTAATCCGATAGCATAAACAGAGGTTGAT
>JANOBV010000169.1:0-5396 GCA_031411835.1 Bacteroidota bacterium
ATCTTCACTGCTCCTCCTCTATGTGTTACGCAAGATGAAATGGATGAAGGGCTGGATATTATTTCGAAAGCGATTTCAGTGGCGGATGAGTATTGTAATTGAATTTTGAATTTAATAGGTTTAAAATGTTTAAGGGGTTTAAGGAGTTTAATGTGTGTGATTTCCGACTTGAACACTTTAAACCCTTTAAACCCCTTGAACAACTTATACGAATTAACTTTCCGATAAAATAATAACTGTCAATGTATGTCCGACCTTTATAGCGAAGACCTTGCTCCTATTCCACAGGAGAAAAGATCATGGAATACTTGGAACTATGCTGCTTTGTGGATAAGCATGTCATTATGTATTCCGACATACATGCTTGCTAGTTCATTGATTGGTGGCGGAATGAATTGGTGGCAAGCAATCCTAACTATCTTTCTTGGAAATACAATTGTGTTGTTTCCAATGATCCTCAACGGACATGCAGGAGCAAAATACGGAATTCCATTTCCTGTTTTAGCGAGAGCAAGTTTCGGTACTAGAGGCGCAAACATTCCTGCAATGTTGAGAGCGATCGTTGCATGTGGATGGTTTGGGATACAAACATGGATTGGTGGGTTCGCACTTTATCAGATGATGAAAGTGTGGTTTCCTTCGTTTGAAAATTTACCAAGAATATTTCCTGCATCGTTTGGTTTAGAAACTGGCCCTGCAATCATGTTCTTTTTATTCTGGTTGATCAACATGTATGTTGTGAAGCTTGGCGTAGAGAGTATAAAAAAACTACTGATCTTTAAAGCATTCTTCTTGCCGATCGCTGCATTGGCATTATTGTTTTGGGCAATTTCTGCCGGCAATGGATTAGGGCCGATCTTAGCGCAACCATCAAAGTTTACCACGAATGCAGAATTTTGGAAATACTTTTTTCCTGGACTAACAGGAATGGTAGGCTATTGGGCAACACTATCGTTGAACATTCCAGACTTCACGCGTTATGCTAAAAGTCAGCGGGCACAAATTTTAGGACAAGCGATTGGATTACCTACATCAATGACATTGTTCTCATTTATCGGTGTCGTAGTAACATCAGCTACTGTGATCATCTATGGAAGTATGATCTGGGATCCATTGGTTTTAGCAGGAAAGTTTACAAGTAAATGGTTAGTGAGTTTTGCAATGATTGCAGTTGCGCTTTCTACACTTGCAACAAACATTGCAGCGAATATTGTTAGTCCTGCGAATGACTTTGCCAATTTAGCTCCGTCAAAAATAAATTTCAGAACAGGCGGATATATCACGGGAGTAATTGGAATTCTTATTTTCCCATGGAAATTAATTGCTGATCCGAATGGATATATTTTCACATGGCTTATCGCCTACTCTTCCTTGTTAGGACCGGTTGGCGGAATTATGATCGCTGATTATTTTTATATCAAGAAACAAAAATTAGTTGTACAGGAATTATATGAAACCAGAGCGAGATATACTTTTAACAATGGGTTCAATCGTGCGGCAATAATTGCATTGCTCTTAGGAATCATTCCAAACATTCCCGGATTTTTAGTTGCTATTCATGTTGTCCCAACGGAAAATGTTTACACTTGGATTTCGGGGCTATATAATTATGCTTGGTTTGTAGGGTTTGGGGTTTCGTTTTTTGTATACTTGGGCTTGAGTAGACAGAAAAATTAATTTTTTTTGCAAAAATATTTCCCACAGAATTACACAGAATGCACAGATATTCACAGAAATTCTGTGTGTATCTGTGCATTCTGTGAAATTCTGTGAAACTCTGTGCATTCTGTGAAATTCTGTGGGAGATATTTAAGTAATATTTTTCTCCCGCAGAATTGCGCAGAATATCCGCAGAATTTTATTCTAAAATAATTTCAAATATCCGCATTCTTAATCTTAATAATTTCCGCTGCAATACTCACCGCAATTTCCATCGGCGTTTGACTTTTGATTGATAGTCCTATTGGCGAATGTATTTTTTCGAGGCGACCAAGATCAATTCCATCGTTTTTCCATTCTTTGAAAAGTTCATTCATTTTGGTTTGGCTACCGAGTACTCCGAGATATTTAAAATCTTTTTCAATTAATGAACGTAGAGCAATATTGTCGCTTCGATAACCGAATGTCATTATAGCAACATATACATTTTCTCCACCAGAAATGAGAGTGGACAATTCAGAATAATCTTTGACGAATCTTTTTTCATGCACAAAATTATTTTCCATCATCGTACTGAGATCTTGACGATCATCGTAAATGTGGATATGAAAATCCATTTTACACATTAACTCTGAAAGTGCAAGTCCGCAATGTCCACCGCCGATGATGTGTAGCACATTTTTAAATCCGGTTCTTTCTTTATAGACCCAATCTTCTTCACTTTTTATTTCGAAGTGATAATTCTCATCGCTAGGTAAAACCGAAAACTGCATTCCGACGGGACTTAATTTTAATGTGCCATGCTGATTTCTTTGCAAAGCATTGATGAGTAATTTGACAGAGTCAATGTCATCATGTTTGATTGGAGCGAGATAAATTGTTTGCTCGCCGGAACAGATCATTCCGCTTTGATTGAGCTTTGCAGATTTACTGTGAACTTGTTTTTTCAGAAGAAAATTATCTGACTCACCGAGCACCCTTTCTTTGGCTAGATCAACAAATTTGTGCTCCATCATTCCACCGCCAATTGAACCGACATGATGATTGTGAGTAACAGCCATTTTGAAACCTCGTCGACCCGGGCTACTTCCATGACTTTCTAGCACGCACATGAGTACGACAGGATTGCCTGTTTCAAGCTGACTTAGAACATATTGCCATAGTTTCAATTCAATCATTCAAGAATCATTTTCAGAAATCGAAATTAATTCTATTTTTGTTTACTATCACAATTATCAGAAAAGGAATGTCGAAAAAACTAGCGATCATAAGTGATCATATTGTTACACCGGAAGGAATAATTTCAGGTTGTATGATCATTGAAAATGGAAAGATCATTGAAATTGATGAAGTCCTTCCGGGCGATTTCGACGGTGAGATTGAATTAGCGAAAGATCATTTCATTATGCCGGGATTGATCGACCCTCATGTTCATATCAACGAACCGGGGCGCACACAATGGGAAGGATTTGAGACTGCAACAACTGCAGCAGCTGCTTCAGGAATTACATTACTTGTTGATATGCCTTTGAATTCTTCACCCGTCACTACTAATGTAACCAACTTCAATTTAAAACTCGCTGCTGCAGAAGACAAACTAAATGTCAATGTTGGATTTTGGGGCGGAGTTATTCCGGGTAACGGAAAAGACTTAGATGATTTATTAAAAGCAGGTGTACTTGGATTAAAAGCATTTTTAACTCATTCCGGAATTGATGATTTTCCAAATGCCGAAAGAGATGATTTGAAAAATGCTTTGAACATTATAAAAAAATACGATCGCCCACTGTTAGTTCATTGTGAATTGACAGAAGATCATCCGGGAATTGCTGAACATAGAAGCAATCCGAACGACTACATGAGCTATTTGCGTTCTCGACCGAAAGAATGGGAGAATAAAGCAATAGCGATGATGATCGAACTGTGCAGAGAAACAGGAGCGCATGTTCATATCGTTCATCTTTCATCAGCAGAAGCATTACCAATGATTGCAAGTGCGAAAGCAGAAGGATTGAATCTTACTGTTGAAACGGCACAACATTATTTAACGTTGAATGCAGAAGACATTCCGAATGGAGAAACAATTTACAAATGTGCTCCACCCATTCGTGAGCGAGAGAATAATAACAGACTTTGGGAAGCATTGAAGTCAGGATTAATTGATTTTGTTGCAACCGACCACTCACCTGCTCCACCGGATTTGAAAGAAATTAGTAGTGGAGATCTTTCAAAAGCATGGGGTGGAATAGCAGGATTACAATTCGCATTGTGTTCATTATGGACAGAAGCGAAGCGAAGAAATTTCACTCCTGAGGATATTGCTAACTGGCTTTCTTCAGCACCTGCAGAATTTTTAAAACTTTCCAATAAAGGGAAACTAGTAATTGGAGCAGATGCAGACTTTTTCATTTGGGATTTAAATGGAATAACACTTTTTAAAGAAGAAGAAATCCATCATAGACATAAAGTGAGCCCCTATGCAGGGAATACCTATTCCGGAAAAGTGCTTCAGACTTATCTTGCAGGAATGCTTATTTACAAGGATAAAACGTTGATAAAAGCACATAAAGGGACTGTTTTACTCGAAAATTTTTAAGACATTTACGACCCTCATAAAGAATAAAAATATGATTGAAACTAATGCACCTGCTTTTACAAAAATGATCGATCTGGCAGCAGAACGATTAGGTGGTAAAGCACTTTATTGCACTGACGATTTTTTTGCAGAGAAAGAAAATCTGCTGAAACCGGGAAGAGGAATTTTCATTGCAGATAAATATACAGACAGAGGTAAATGGATGGACGGATGGGAATCGCGTCGTAAGCGTGTTCCCGGACACGACTGGTGTGTTATACGATTAGCAACAGAAGGAAAAATATTCGGAGTCGATATTGATACTAATTTCTTTTTGGGAAATCATCCGCCTTTCGCTTCAATTGAAGCTTGCAATGTTGGACCAGGATCAGATGGCGATGTTTTAAATGACAAAGTACAATGGAAAGAAATTCTTATCAAGTCTCAATTGAATCCCGGTAGTCAAAATTTATTTGAGATCGAAGACAATTCAGCATACACACATATCCGACTTCATATTTATCCAGATGGTGGAGTTGCTCGATTAAAAGTTTATGGAGAAGTAAATAAAAACTGGTCACGCGTAAAAGAAGATGAAATTGTAGATCTGGCTTCTGCATTGAATGGTGGACGTTCGATCTTTTGCAATGATATGTTTTTCTCGCACATGGAAAATCTGATCATGCCGGGAAGAGGAATCAACATGGGAGATGGTTGGGAAACAAAAAGAAATCGAACGCCTAATAATTCTGATTGGGTGATTGTCAGATTAGGACATAAAGGAACGATTGAAAGATTTTTAGTTGACACATGTCACTTCAAAGGAAATTATCCTGATAGTTGTATGATTGAAGGTTGTATTCTCGAGAATGGAAATGAAGATAAATTGATATCGAATGAAATCAAGTGGACAACAATTTTACCACAAACAAAATTGAAAGCTGACTACGAACATAATTTTGAATCATCCAATAAAGTTGATCCATTCACTCACGTTAGATTGACAATGTTTCCCGATGGCGGAATTAGCAGAATGAGAGTATTTGGAAAGAAAGCATAAGATGAAGATAAAAGAATTCAATCAGCTGAGTACAGAGGAAGCGAAAGCAGAGATCTTCAAATGTTGCGGTTGCACTAATTGGGCAATAAAGCTTGTTGACAA
>JANOBV010000170.1:0-10405 GCA_031411835.1 Bacteroidota bacterium
AAATCATCCGAATATTTCTTTGTACACACATTATTTTGCACTCGATATAATTACTCAACATCATCTTGGCCAAGAAGTAAAACGTTCGAATACGGATATTGAAAGTTACGGTGCATATGCGCTTAATTTACATACAGGAGAAGTTGAAACAATTCTTTCCAAGATCACATTGGTCGCTACAGGAGGCGCCGGACAAGTTTATCGTTCAACGACAAATCCTGTAATTGCAACAGGCGATGGAGTAGCAATGGTGTATCGAGCGAAGGGAATTGTGAAGGACATGGAGTTCATTCAATTTCATCCGACTGCTTTGTATAATCCAAATGAACATCCGTCATTTCTAATTACTGAAGCGGTACGTGGAATGGGAGGGATCTTGAAGACAAAAGACGGCAATGAGTTCATGCAAAAATATGATGAGCGAAAGTCTTTAGCGCCTCGTGATATTGTAGCTCGTGCAATTGACAATGAAATGAAAATTCATGGCGATGATTTTGTTTATCTTGATTGTCGTCACATCGATCACGAAGAATTCAAGACGCATTTTCCAAACATACTTGTAAAATGTAAATCGTTGGGAATTGATCCAACTAAAAATATGATTCCTGTTGTTCCTGCCGCTCATTATATCTGCGGAGGAATTGTAGTTGATCTCGATGGCCGAACTTCCATTGGTAATTTATATGCTGCAGGAGAATGTTCATGCACCGGTTTGCATGGTGGCAATCGACTTGCTTCAAATTCTTTGTTAGAAGCGTTGGTTTATTCTGATCGTTCGGCGAAAGATGTAATCGAACGATTTGCATCAATTGAAATTTGCGAGAACGTTCCTGAATGGGATGCAGAAGGAACTGTTCAGCCAAATGAATTAGTATTGATCACTTCCAACTTGCGTGAGTTGCAAAATGTAATGAGCAATTATGTTGGTATCGTTCGTTCTGATCAGCGGTTGAAACGTGCAATGGATCGCTTAAGAATTATCTATGGTGAAACAGAAGGTTTGTATGAACGCACAATTGTGTCACCTCGACTTTGTGAATTGCGAAATCTGATCACTGTCGCTTATCTCATTGTGAAATTTGCACAAGCCAGAAAAGAAAGTGTTGGTCTGCATTATTCGACTGATTATCCACCGATAGTAAAAGTAAGCTGATGGATCGTAACAAACTTCGAAAGCGAATTTTTGAAAATCATTCGGAGAGTTCTTTTTTAGAATTGTCGCTTGAGATCTTTCAATATCAATTTGCGAACAATCCATTTTATAAATCATTTGTTGAAGGATGTAAAGTAGATCCGAAAGAGGTAAAGACGCTAAATGAAATACCATTTCTTCCGGTTGAATTATATAAATCGAATGAAATTAAGTCCGGCGAATTTCAACCGCAAGCAATATTTACAAGTAGCGGAACAACAGGTACAGTTTCTTCTCGGCATTTTGTAAAAGATCTTGAACTCTATGAAGAGTCGTTCATGAGAGCGTTCATTTATTTCTATGGTGAGCCAACTGATTTTGTTTTTCTTGCATTGCTTCCTTCTTATTTGGAGCGATCAGGTTCATCGTTGATATATATGATGGAAAAACTGATCTCTGAAAGTGCTGATTTGAGAAGCGGGTTTTTTCTAAACGAATTTGATAAATTGAAAGATCTTCTCATTCAATTGAAATCGGAAAATAGGAAAGTCGTGCTTGTCGGAGTAACCTATGCACTTCTTGATTTTGCAGAAACACATTCAATCGATTTCCCTGAACTCATTGTTATGGAAACCGGTGGAATGAAAGGGAAACGAAAAGAAATGATTCGTGCCGAGGTTCACGAATTGTTAAAACCTGCATTTGGAGTGAAGGCAATCCATTCGGAATATGGAATGACGGAATTGCTTTCTCAAACGTATTCAAAAGGTGAAGGAGTGTTCGAAACTCCGGCATGGATGAAAATACTTGTCCGAGAAATGAATGATCCAATGCAGATTTGCAAAATGGGAATGAGTGGTGCGGTCAACATTGTCGATCTTGCCAATCTGGATTCGTGTTCGTTTATCGCAACTCAGGATCTTGGTAAACTTCATTCAGAAAAAAACTTCGAAATCATCGGACGATTCGATTACAGCGATATTCGAGGTTGTAATCTAATGGTAGAATAAATTTAATGCTTACTTTTGACCAATCAATAAATTAAAATGAACAAACGTCGCCGCTTCTTTATCATCTTCGCCTCTGTAGGAGTTGGAACCTTGATCTCAATTTATCTCATTCAAAAACGAATGGGAACATTGAGTAAACAAGATTATATCAACCTTGGATTCAACTTCTTTTTTTCAGCGGCAATGGTTGTTGGTATCTCAATCCTTTTGCAACGAATGAATAACAAGTACGATAAGGAGCAGAAGGAAAGAGAAGATAATGAAAAATGAATCCCGATAGTTATCGGGATGAATAATGAATAATAAAGAATTGCGGATTGAGATTATGATTCCTTGAAAAGAAATCTAGAATAACGGATAGTCTGCTGCTTACCATTCACTACTTACTACTCACTTTTTTATTCAACCGTTACCAAATAGTAATTCTTCTTCCCTTTCTGAGCCAACAAGTATTTTCCTTTCATCAAATGTTCTGCACTCACATTTAATTCGAGGTCTTCTACTTTTGTTTTGTTGATGAGTACACCACCACCTTGTAACATTTTTCTTGCTTCGCCGCGTGATGGGAAAATTTGAGTTTTGTCTGAGAAGAATTCTATTACATTGATGCCTGAATTCATTTCTTCTTTCGAAATTTTTACTTGTGGTACGCCTTCAAATACTGCTAGCAAATCGTTCTCCGATAAATTCAAAAGTGATTCTGCTGTTCCTTTTCCGAATAAAATTTCTGATGCTTCTACAGCTGCATTGAAATCATTTTCAGAATGAACTCTGATCGTTATTTCTTTCGCTAATTCTTTTTGAAGTAAACGCAGATGTGGCGCTTTTAAATGTTCTGCTTCTAACGCTTCAATTTCTTCGCGACCTTTCAATGAGAAAATACGAATGAACGTACTACAATCTTCATCGGAAGTATTCAACCAAAACTGATAGAACTTATATGGCGAAGTACGCTTTGGATCTAGCCAAACATTGCCGCCTTCTGTCTTTCCGAATTTGGTTCCGTCTGCTTTCTTAATCAATGGAGTTGTCAATGCAAATGCTTCACCGCCATCTTTACGACGAATCAATTCTGTTCCGGTAACAATATTTCCCCACTGATCAGAGCCACCCATTTGGATTTTTATTCCGTGATTTTTCCAGAGGTAATAAAAATCATAACCCTGAACTAATTGATAAGAAAATTCTGTAAACGACATTCCTGTTTCCATTCTGTTCTTCACTGAATCTTTTCCCATCATATAATTGATGGAAATATGTTTCCCTACATCGCGGATAAATTCAAGGAAAGAAAAATTCTTAAACCAATCGTAATTGTTTACGATCTCAGCAGAATTTTCACCGCAATTGAAATCCAAAAATTTCTCTAATTGTTTTTTCTGACTATTCAAATTATGTTGAAGAGTATCTTCATTCAACAAATTTCTTTCCGCCGATTTACCAGATGGATCACCAACCATTCCCGTCGCACCACCAACTAATGCAATTGGTTTATGTCCCGCATTTTGAAAATGTAGCAAGGTCATGATCTGAACCAAATTTCCTACACCTAATGAATCAGCCGTTGGATCGAAGCCAATGTAACCCTTAACCATTTCAGAATTAAGGAGTTCTTCAGTTCCGGGCATCATGTCGTGCAGCATTCCACGCCAGCGGAGTTCTTCGATGTAATTCTTCATTTTCATTGGGCAAAGATAAATTTCGGGAGGGAAATGGCAAGTCTTTCTTTATTTGGGTTTGAAGGTTTACAGGTTGAAGGTTTGCAGATTTGAAGCTGCATAGAGTGAATCCGGTAAAACAATCAGATTGAAATTTAAATGACGATTACACATAGCTTACACGCAGAGCCTGAAACCTGCAAACCTTCAACCTGTAACACTAGGATTCCTTGCCAAATAAACGCAATAGCCTACCTTAGCATCATGATTCTAGTTACCGGCAGCACAGGCATGATAGGCGCTCGCATTCTCTTTGATCTTTCAAAAAATGAAAGAGTAAAAGCATTGCGAAGAGCTACAAGTTCTATGGATGTCGTGAATCGAATATTTTCTTCGGACATGGATCGTTTGAAAAATGTTGAATGGGTGATTGGCGATGTGAACGATATTTTTTCTCTCGAAGATGCTTTCGAAAATGTTGACCAAGTTTATCACTCTGCTGCATTTATTTCTTTTCGCCCATCAGATCGTGCTTCGATGATGAAGATCAATGTTGAAGGAACGGCGAACGTGGTAAACATTGCGCTTGATAAAAAAGTGAAGCGCTTTTGTCATATTAGTTCTGTCGCAGCGCTAGGAAGAATTGCAGGAAGTGAAGTAGTTGATGAAACTTCTGTCTGGAAAACATCTTCTGAAAATTCAAATTATGCTATCAGTAAATACGGCGGCGAAAGAGAAGTGTGGCGCGGAATTGAAGAAGGATTACCTGCATTTATTATTAACCCAACAATTGTGATCGGTCCTGGCGATTGGCAGAGTGGAAGTGCACAGATGTTTTCTTCAGTTGCAAAAGGTTTGAAATTCTATACAACAGGTAGCACAGGTTTCGTTGACTATCGTGATGTTTCCAAATGCGCAATTGAGTTGATGAATAAAAATGTTGTTGGAAAAAGATTCATCATTAATGCTGACAATCTGCAATACAAATTTGTATTTGATAAGATCGCTCAAGAATTAAAGAAACCAAAAGCAACAATTAAAGTTACCCCATTTCTCGCTGAAGTAGGATGGCGCGTTGAAGCGCTTCGAAGTTTTATTATGCGCGACAAATCAATGATCACCAAAGAAACAGCGCGGAATGGAAATATGCATTGGAAATATAAAAACGATAGAGTGAAGGAGGAGATTGGAGTTGAGTTTATTTCTATTGAAGAAGCGGTCAAGCATGCTGCTGGATTTTATTCAATGAAGAGTGAAAAATGAAAAATGAAAAATGACGCGAGCTTCAACTTGTCAAAGTATTTGAATTTGTTTAGTCAATTGAACTCCTTAAACCCTTTAAACAAAATGCAATTCTCTCAAAACCTTAAACCTTATAGCTTGAACTTAATTCCTCATTGGGCTTCGCTCTCCGACTGCAAACGACTCAGTTCTGTAATCACTGAATCATAAACCTCTTCAAGTAAAGCAGGATTGTCAGTGTAAAATTTCATGCTTGCAACAAATTTTTCGCGTGTAATTTTGTGATCTTTTAAAACATAGTTCACATACTCTTTTGAAGAATAAAAAGAAGAGTCTGATAAACTGATACTGGTCGTAGCAGATTGAGCAAGGTGAATATCTCTTAAAATAATTTGCATGTCCTTCATCGGAATCACCGTTTCTGGAACAACTACCTTTTTTTTGCTACATGCAATTAAAGCGAGTGAAATAAAAAGTATGGAAAATAGCTTTTTCATTAATTTAGTCCTGTGAATGCTAAACGTTGTCCTTTGACTGATTCGTCGAAGTTGTTATTGTCAAATACTAAATTCCCATTCACAAATGTTTTTTCAATCGATGAACGGAATGTGTAATTTTCAAACGGACTCCATTTGCATTTGTAAAGTATGTTTGACTCTGTCACTTGGAATCCTTTATTCGGATTGAGGAGAACAAGATCAGCATAATATCCTTCACGAATATATCCGCGATCCGGAATGCCAAAACATTCTGACAGTGCATGAGCTGTTTTCTCTGCAATTTTTTCAATAGATATTTTTCCGTCGTGATAATGTTCCATCAATGACAACAATGCATGTTGAACTAATGGTCCACCGGAGGGCGCATTAAAATATGTTTTCGATTTTTCTTCAAGAGTATGAGGTGCGTGGTCTGTTGCAATGACATCGATTTTATTCTCCAGTACTCCTTTTAGAATAGCTGCCTTATCTGCAGCTGTTTTTATAGCAGGATTCCATTTGATTTTAGTCCCTAATTTTTCATAATCAGATTCATCGAAGAATAAATGATGAACACATGCTTCCGCAGTAATTCTTTTTTTGCCAAGTGGAATTGTATTGTCGAATAACTCTAATTCTTTTGCTGTGCTTATATGCAGAATATGTAAACGACTTCCTTTTGATTTTGCAAGTGATGCAGCATACGATGATGAAAGATAACAAGCTTCAACACTTCTGATCTGTGGATGCATCCACATCGGTACATTTTCTCTGTATTGGTTGCGAGCTTTCTCCATATTGTGCAGAATTGTTTTTTCGTCCTCACAATGAGTGGCGATCAATAATTCTGAGTTTCCGAAAATTCTTTCAAGCACTGATGGTTGATCGACAAGCATATTTCCTGTTGAAGAGCCCATGAAGATCTTTATTCCGCAAACAGTTTTTTTATTCGTTCGCATGACTTCATCATAATTGTCATTCGACACACCCATGAAAAATGAGTAATTCGCCAATGACTTCGTTGAAGCCAAATCGTATTTGTCTTGAAGTAATGCTTGAGTAAGTGTATTCGGAACAGTATTAGGCATTTCCATAAAGGAAGTAATTCCACCGGCAACAGCTGCTTTCGACTCTGTGTATATATCGCCTTTGTGAGTAAGTCCGGGTTCACGGAAATGAACTTGATCGTCAATCATTCCCGGAAGAAGGAAATTATTTTGAGCATTGATCACTTCTGCATTCGGAGATGAAATTTCTGAAGCTATTTTTTCAATGCGACCGTTTTTCAATAACACATCTGCGGAAATAATTTTTCCTTCATTGACAATGCGGGCATTTTTTATGATGTAGCTTTTCACTGCTTATTCCATTTTGGATATTTTCTAAAAAGACTTTGCCATTTCATTTGCATCACTCCTAAGATTGCTTCTTTGAAAATTCCTTTACTCATCTTGCTTGTTCCTTCAGTGCGATCAGTAAATACAATTGGCACTTCAATTAATTTGAATCCGCATTTGATCGCTGTAAATTTCATTTCGATTTGAAAAGCGTAGCCAATAAAACGAATCATGTCTAATGGAATTGTCTCTAAAACTTTTCTCTGGTAACAAACAAATCCTGCCGTAGTATCTTTCACCCGAATTCCTGTAATAATGCGAACATAAACAGATGCATAGTAAGACATCACCACGCGACCTAAAGGCCAGTTCACGACATTCGCGCCGCGTATATATCGTGAGCCGACAGATAAATTTCCACCCTCTTCAGTACATGCTTTGTATAAACGTAAAAGGTCTTTCGGGTTGTGTGAAAAGTCACAGTCCATTTCAAAGATGTAATCGTACTTCCGTTCGATCGCCCATTTGAACCCATGGATATATGCTGTGCCTAAACCCAGCTTTCCTTTGCGTTCTTCAATAAATAATTTGCCGTTGAATTCCGGAATTAAATTCTTGACAATTGTTGCTGTTCCATCAGGTGAACCATCATCAATTATTAGTAAATGAAATTCTTTCTCCAGAGAAAAAACCTTCCGGATCATTTTTTCTACGTTTTCTTTTTCGTTGTACGTAGGGATTATGACTAATGAATCGCTCACAAATATTTTATGTGAGGCGAAGATAATGAAAGAAATGGGAATAGGGCGCAATTTTGGAGTTCATTTTCAGCTTAAATCAGAGCTTTTTTTCCCATGAATAAATCAATTTTAGACATCAGTATGTATTATTGTTTTAACTCAATATTGATCACGAATAGTCGTTTATGAAATACAGACATTTACTTTTAATTTCTACATTTGCGTCATGAAATTATTCGTTAAAAACATAGAAGAATCAGTAAACGAGGTTTTGCTTGAGTCAATTTTCCGTCAATTTGGCGAAATCGTAGAAACAAAAATTGTTTACGATAAAATAACTTGGGAATCTAAAGGATTTGGTTTTGTGACTTTCAAAAAGAAAGAAGAAGCAGAAAAGGCAATGGTGGAACTTGATGGAAAAGAACTAGTCGGTAAAAAGATAATTGTTATCGAAGCAGTAGAAAAAAGATTCTGATAAAGAAAAGATGCCGGTAAAGCTCAGATTGTTTCTATTTGCTTTTTCCATTTTGATCACCGCGCATTCTAGTAGTTCGGGACAGGTCATGGATGAGATCAAGACTAGCTTGAAAACAAAACCGAAATTCTTTCTTAACCTTTCTTCTTTCAATACTTTTATCGATGGCGATTTCGCAAGCTTCGATGGAGTGAAAACAGGAATTACATTCGATAAGAAAGTCAGATTTGGAGTAGGTTATTTTGCATTAGCAAATAATGGAGTAGTAACTACGATCAATGTTCGGGAGGGAAATAATTCTTTTGAAACAAATGGTCAACTAGAACTTTACTATTTCAATCTTTCTGCTGAGTATTATTTCTATCATGAATTCCCTTGGCAATTTTCTGTTGTCCCGTTTAATCTTGCTCTTGGTTCCGCGCATTATGAGTATGTGAGTCGTGCAACTAGCAAACGAGTAAGTGGGCCATCGGAACTTATCATCGTTTATCAGCCTGACATTACGGCTCAATACAATGTGTTGAAATGGTTTGGATTTGGAGTATCCACCGGCTATCGTTTTACATTGTATCGCTCTTTGGAACAAACAAAAGCTCTTCCCGGATTTAATTTCTCAGTCGATTTCCGGCTATCATTGGATGAATTATACTATGAATTACGGGATGCAAAATAAAATCCGGCAAGTGATTTTCGAAGGATTCAAAGCATTACTTTTGACAACATATGATCAACCCCAATTTAGACCCTTCCGGCGACCAATTAAGTTCTACTGAAAAGGAACTCGATAAGGTATTACGTCCTCAAGGGTTTGAGGATTTTACCGGACAAAATGCCATTCTTGATAACCTGAAGATCTTTGTTCAAGCTGCAAAACAACGTGATGAAGCATTGGATCATGTCCTATTACATGGACCTCCGGGATTAGGAAAAACTACATTGGCATATATTCTTGCGAATGAACTTGGAGTAAATATCAGAACCACTTCAGGTCCGGTGCTCGATAAACCGGGCGATCTTGCAGGGTTGCTTACCAATCTAGAACCGAACGATGTTTTATTCATTGATGAGATCCATCGATTGAGTCCTGTTGTTGAAGAATATCTTTATTCTGCAATGGAAGATTATAAGTTAGATATCATGATTGAGTCAGGTCCAAATGCTAGATCAGTACAAATAAAAATAAATCCATTTACACTTATTGGTGCAACAACTCGTTCAGGTTTGTTGACTTCACCATTGCGTGCTCGTTTTGGAATTACAAGTCGTTTGGAATATTATGATGCAAAACTTTTGCAAAAGATCATCAATCGCTCTTCGCAACTTTTGCGAACTGAAATTATTGATGAAGCAGCATTTGAAATTGCAAGAAGAAGCAGAGGAACACCACGGATAGCAAATGCATTGTTACGAAGAGTACGTGATTTCGCTCAGATAAAAAGTAATGGCATCATTGATCTTGCAATTTCACATACAGCATTGTCTGCATTGAATGTCGATCAACATGGTCTCGATGAAATGGATAATAGAATTTTGTCAGTCATCATAGACAAATTCAAAGGTGGTCCTGTTGGACTAACAACGATTGCAACAGCAGTTAGTGAAGAAGCAGGAACGATAGAAGAAGTGTATGAGCCTTTTTTAATTCAGGAAGGTTATCTTAAACGCACACCGCGTGGTCGTGAGGCGACGGAACTTGCGTATAAGCATCTTGGGAAAAGCTACATACCGCAAGCGGGGGGACTATTTTGAAATGAAAGATAAAAGATGAAAGATGAAAAATGAAAGATGAAAAATGAAATGGTGGTTCCGCTTAAAGCTTCGAATGTGTTTTTTTAGCTTCGTTTTCTTTCCTTAAATTTTCTTTTGCTGTTTTGATGCTTTTTGAAAGGAGATAAATGATTCCGTTTATTAAAGACATTAAATAATCGAATTCTGCTAGGCTTATATAATTGGTTTGTTTCAATATGTTTATCCAATATCGGCTCTCATTTGCTTCTTTTAAACTAATTGATAATTTATGAATAAAATCTAATTTGCTTTGAGCATATTCTGATTCAGAGACATTTGCCCCTATTGATGTGCCTGATTTGAGTAATTGTTTTGTAATAACATACTCTTGTTTTTCTTTGGCAACTTGGGAAGTACATTTGACAATTGCTATTGCAAATTCAGCGCTCTTGTCTAGAATTATATTTGCACCTTTCATTGAATTATTTTCAATAAAAGTATAAATAAGCTTGTATTCTAAGTTCGAAAAATTTAAATTTTGTCTTTAAAAATCCTTATTATATTATAAAATTTCATTTTTCATTTTTCATTTTTCATTTTTCAT
>JANOBV010000171.1:0-5477 GCA_031411835.1 Bacteroidota bacterium
TTCGTCAATCAATAAATACAGGAACTAAAATAACTAAAGGACAACTGATCATTCTTGATCTTGATATATGAGATTATTAAAAGATATCCTTTATAAGGCAGGAATTGAAGAAGTTTCCGGCAGCACAGACCTCAATGTAATTGACATCTGTTTTGATTCAAGAGCTGCTCGTGAAGGTGGATTGTTTGTGGCCGTTAGAGGACTGCAATCAGATGGACATAATTACATTTCTTCTGTAATTGAAAGAGGTGTAGTTGCTATTGTATGCGAACAATTTCCTGAAGATCTTATCAATGGAATTACTTATATCCGAGTAAATGACAGTTCACTTGCACTTGCAATCATCGCTTCGAATTATTTTGGAAATCCTTCTGAGAATTTAAAGTTGATCGGTGTTACAGGGACGAATGGCAAAACAACTACCGCAACTTTGTTATTTCAATTGTTTCGCAAATTGGGTTATTCGTCAGGATTACTTTCTACTGTTAGAAATCAGATCAACGAACAAGTAATTCCTGCTACACATACAACACCTGATCCAATTCAGTTAAATGGACTTTTGTCAGCGATGGTTGATGCTGGATGTTCTCATGCATTCATGGAAGTGAGTTCCCATGCTGTTGTTCAGAAAAGAATTGCCGGATTAGTTTTCGCAGGTGGTGTGTTTACAAATCTGACTCACGATCATTTAGATTATCACAAAACATTTGAGAATTATTTAAAAGCGAAAAAAGAATTTTTTGATCAATTGCCCTCAGAAGCATTTGCATTGACGAATCTCGATGATAAAAATGGAGCAGTGATGCTTCAGAATACAAAAGCTAAGAAATATACTTACGGATTAAAATCTGTTGCTGATTATCGTTGTAAATTAATTGAGAACCATTTTTCAGGATTGCTTTTAAGCATGAACGGACAAGAAGTTCTTTGTCGTCTAGTTGGAAGTTTCAATGCATACAATCTTACTGCAGCATTTGCAACGGCAACATTATTAGAAGAGGATAGATTAGAAGTATTGACAGCGCTAAGTACACTTGAATCTGTAGAAGGTCGATTTGATTATGTGACTTCGCCTTCTCAGATCGTTGGAGTAGTTGATTACGCTCACACTCCCGATGCATTGCAAAATGTTCTTTCGACAATTCATGATGTGAATGATGGTCACGGACAAATTATTACTGTAGTTGGTTGTGGTGGAGATCGTGATGCGGCAAAGCGTCCGATTATGGCAAAGATCGCTGTTGAAATGAGTGATCGCATCATTCTTACAAGTGATAATCCACGTTCAGAAGATCCGGCAGAAATTATTCGTCAGATGGAAAAAGGTGTTCCATTGGGTGAAGCAAGAAAAACATTGTCGATTGCAGATCGTCGCGAAGCAATAAAAACTGCTGTGTCATTGGCAAAACCCGGTGATGTAATTCTTATTGCAGGAAAGGGTCACGAAAAATATCAAGAAGTGAAAGGTGTACGCACGCCATTCGATGATAAGAAAATTTTACTCGAATTATTTCAAATAATGGCATAGCATGTTATACTACCTATTTGCTTATTTACATGATGAACTAAAGTTCCCCGGCGCCGGAGTGTTTCAATACATTTCCTTCCGAGCAGCTTTAGCATTGATCACATCGTTGGTTATCTCTTTGCTCTTTGGTAAAAAGATCATCGGTATCCTATTGAAGAAGCAAGTTGGAGAGACAGTACGCGACTTAGGACTTGATGGACAAAAAGTAAAACAAGGAACTCCAACAATGGGAGGACTGATCATCATCGCTGCCATTCTAATTCCAACTTTATTGTTTGCTCGTTTGATCAATGTATATGTGATCATCATGATCGTTACAACTGTCTGGTTGGGAATTATCGGATTTATAGATGACTACATTAAAGTTTTCAAGAAGGACAAAGCAGGATTAGCAGGGAAATTTAAAATTCTCGGACAAGTCGGTTTAGGATTAATCGTTGGGGTAACACTTTATTGGAACCCGAATGTAGTGGTGAAGGAAAAGATGGTGAAGGATTCATACGTAGTAGAACACAGCAGTGAGAATGTAATTGACGATATGCGTCAATCTGAAAATGCATTGTATTCGCCAAAGGCAGTGAAGTCGACTAAGACTACAATTCCATTCATTAAAAATCACGAAGCAGATTATTCATTTTTGATTAGCTGGATGGGTGGAGATTATAGAAAATACACGTGGTTGGTATTTATACCATTTGTCATTCTAATCATTACAGCCGTTTCTAATGGTGCAAATATTACGGATGGTATTGATGGATTAGCAACAGGCACAAGTGCGATCATCGGAGCAACGCTAGGAATTCTTGCTTATGTATCCGGTAACACGGTATTCGCAAATTACCTGAACATAATGTACATCCCACACGCAGGTGAATTGGTGGTCTTCATTGCCGCATTCGTAGGTGCATGTGTTGGATTCCTTTGGTACAATGCTTATCCGGCGCAAGTATTCATGGGCGATACAGGAAGTCTTGCACTTGGTGGAATTATCGCCACGTATGCAATTGCAATCAGAAAAGAATTACTCATTCCAATTTTATGCGGAGTATTTTTAATAGAGAATGTATCAGTTGTACTTCAAGTCGGATATTTCAAATACACAAAGAAAAAATATGGTGAAGGACGACGCATCTTTAAGATGTCGCCCTTGCATCATCATTATCAGAAATTAGGTTACCACGAATCGAAGATCGTATCAAGATTTTGGATCATTGGGATAACATTAGCAGTATTGACAGTAGTAACATTAAAACTTCGTTGATCAGTTGAACACACAAGCAGGAAATAAGAAGTTAGTTGTATTAGGCGCAGGCGAAAGCGGTGTTGGTACAGCTGTGCTTGCTCAAAAGCATGGCTTCGATGTTTTTGTGTCGGACAAAGGAGCTATCAAGCCGGAATATCGTGCAGCTCTTGAGAAATACAAAATCCGTTTCGAAGAAGGAAATCATGATGAAGCTGAGATCATGTCTGCTAGTGAAATAGTAAAAAGTCCGGGCATTCCTGAAAAAGTTGACATCCTAAAAAAAATTCGTGCGGCAGGAATACCTGTTGTAAGTGAAATTGAATTTGCAGGTAGATATTCAAAAGCAAAGATGATTGGTATTACCGGAACAAATGGTAAGACAACAACAACTATGCTTGTGTATCACATCATGCAAAAAGCAGGATTGAAAGTTGGATTGGCAGGGAACATTGGTAAAAGTTTCGCTTGGCAAGTTGCAGAGCAAGATTTCGATTACTACGTTCTTGAGTTGAGCAGTTTTCAATTGGATGACATGTACAAATTCAAATGTGACATTGCTATTCTTACAAATATTACTCCTGATCATTTAGACAGATATAATTACGAATTGAAAAATTATGTAATGGCTAAATTCAAAATAGTTCAAAATCAGACATCGGGAGATGCTTTTATTTATTGCGCTGACGATGCAATCACAACAGAATATCTCCCTTCTGTTGAAATGAAATCAAAAAAATATCCTTTTTCAATTAAGAAAAAAATTGAAGAAGGCGCTTACCTCGAAGATCAACAACTCATAATAAACACAAACAACAACCAATTTACCATGCTGATACACGAACTAGCCCTACAAGGCAAACACAATCTGTACAATTCAATGGCTGCAGGAATTACATCTCGCCTAGTCGACATCCGTAAGGAAGTAATTCGCGAAAGCATGATCGATTTTCGAAATGTCGAACATCGTCTTGAATTTGTAAGTACAGTGCACGGAATTGAATTCGTTAACGATTCAAAAGCGACAAATATCAATTCTACTTGGTTTGCACTTGAAAGCTTTAATAAACCTGTGATTCTAATTTTAGGCGGTGTCGACAAAGGCAATGACTATGAAATGTTAGAAGAATTGGTAAAGGAAAAAGTAAAAGCAATCGTGTGTCTCGGAAAAGACAATAAAAAGATCATCAAAGCATTCGCAGGAATGGTTGAAGAGATCGTTGAAGCAGGATCAGCTGATGAAGCAGTAAAAGAAAGCTACCGCCTAGGAAAAAAAGGTGATGTAGTATTGCTTTCACCGGCTTGCGCAAGTTTCGATCTTTTCGAAAACTACGAAGATCGCGGACGACAGTTCAAGAAAGCTGTTAAGTCTCTTTAACGTTTTTCGTTTAACGTTTATCGTTTTTCGAAAAACGAAAAACGATAAACGAATAAACAAACACCTCCCAAATAACCAACCCCATGCAAGCAACCTGGCTTGATAAATATTTCAAAGGTGATCGCACCATCTGGATGATCGTTTTCATTCTGTCGATCTTTTCATTGCTGGCTGTATATAGCAGTACCGGTACACTTGCGTATAAGTATCAAAGTGGAAATACTGAATACTATTTGTTCAAGCATTTGTTCATCTTGGCATTTGGTATTGGATTAATGTATGCTGCACATCTTGTTCGTTATACTTATTATTCCAAGATCTCAATCATTGCATTATTTATTACTGTTCCATTGCTAGCAATCACATTGTTGCTTGGAACAAATTTGAATGAAGCAAGTCGTTGGTTAACATTGCCGGGAACGAATATCACTTTTCAAACTTCTGATTTTGCAAAATTGGCGTTGATCATGTTTGTCGCTCGGATGTTATCAAAGAAACAAGATGAAATCAAAAGTTTCAAGACGGCATTTATTCCCGTTATCATTCCTGTATTTATTGTTTGTGGATTGATTCTTCCTGCAAACTTTTCGACAGCAGCAGTAGTTTTTGCATCTGCAGTTTATCTGATGTTCATTGGCCGTATCAGCATGAAATATATTGGTGCAATGATAGGAATCGGTATAGCTGCATTTGTTTTGTTTGTTGTTATATCACTTGCTCTTGGTCATACCGGTCGTATCGAAACATGGAAAGCTCGTATCGAACGATTCTCGGGTGATGGTGCTGAAGATAATTATCAGTCAGATCAAGCAAAAATTGCTATAGCCAGAGGCGGATTGATTGGAAGATTTCCGGGAAATAGTATCCAAAGAAATTTCCTTCCGCATCCATATTCGGATTTCATTTTTGCAATCATCATAGAGGAGTACGGATTTTTAGGAGCTGGATTTCTGATATTCCTTTATTTGTTGTTATTCTTCAGAGTCATTCGATTCATACATCATAGTCCCATGGCCTTCGGAACATTGCTGGCCGCCGGATGTACATTCATGTTGGTCTTTCAAGCATTGATCAACATGGCAGTTGCTGTGAATTTATTTCCTGTAACCGGACAACCGTTACCATTCCTCAGCATGGGTGGTACATCGATCTGGTTTACAAGTATTGCATTGGGAATTGTATTGAGCGTGAGTCGTCAGGTCGAAAAAGAAAAGAAAGAAGGAGGAGCAGAACTTGCAGCGGCCTAGTTTACGTGTGATCATAAGTGGTGGCGGAACAGGCGGACATATTTTTCCTGCAGTCGCTATTGCAAATGCATTAAAGAAAATGAA
>JANOBV010000172.1:0-6023 GCA_031411835.1 Bacteroidota bacterium
TCATTTTCTGCGTAGTTCTTAAAAGCTGAATTGATCGACTCCAAAGTCACCGGTTTTTTCAAGATGCAGGTAATATCAGTCAAAGATCCATCTGGCGCCGGGATTCGAATTCCTGCTCCACCTAATTTACCATTTAAATGCGGCAAGACATCACCTAATGCTTTCGCAGCTCCTGTTGTGGTTGGAATTATTGAAACTGCTGCTGCTCTCGCTCGACGAAGATCTTTGTGTGGAGCATCGTGAATGTTCTGGTCACCGGTATAAGAGTGCACTGTTGTGACAAATGCATTTTCTATTTCCCATAACGAATCTAGAATTTGCAACATCGGTGCTGCATTATTTGTTGTGCAACTTGCATTTGAAATAATGATGTCTTGAGGTGTGATCAGTTCATCGTTCACTCCCAATACAATTGTTTTAATGTCGCTCTTACCCTTGACAGGACCGGAAATTAGCACTCGCTTCGCTCCTGCTGCAATATGTTGTTCTGCACTTTCCTTGTCAGTAAATCTTCCTGTACACTCTAGTACTACATCAACATTTAATTTTTTCCATGGCAAAGAAGTCGGACTTTTTTCTGAATAAACAGGTATAGTTTTTCCATCTATGATAATTGAACTTTCACCTGATGTTACTGTTCCTTTATACTTTCTATGAATTGAATCATACTTGAAAAGATGCGCTAACGTAGCTGAGTCTGCAAGGTCGTTGATGGCAACCAATTCAAGATTGTCATTCTCTAATAAAACTCGAGTTGAAATTCTACCAATTCTACCAAAACCATTGATGGCAATTCTAATTTTTTTCATTCTTTTTAGTGAGTGGTAAGTGGTGAGTTGTAATTAGCACCGAAGTGTAATTCGTGAATTGTAATTCGACATTACCGGATTCTAAATCCGAAATCCAAATTCCGAAATTTTTTATTCTTCATCCCGATAGCTGTCGCGATTCATTCTTCATTTCTCCAAATGCTTCTCTGCATGATAACTAGAACGCACCAAAGGCCCACTTTCTACATATCGAAATCCCATTTTGATTCCTGCTTCTTTAAATTCAGCAAATAGATCTGGATGCACAAACTCATGTACTGGCAAATGTTCTTTCGTTGGTTGAAGATATTGACCAAGTGTTAGAATCGAAACTTCGGATCCTCTTAAGTCTTGCATTGCTTCCAAGACTTCTTCCTTGGATTCGCCTAGACCAAGCATAATTCCGGATTTAGCAGCTACTCCGGCTGCAGCAATTCTTTTCAAGACTTCAAGACTTCTATCGTACTTAGCTTGCACTCGAACTAACTTAGTAAGTCTGCGAACAGTTTCTAAGTTATGTGAAATTACTTCAGGTCTCTCATCGATTACTCGTTGTAAATTTTCCCATATACCTTGAAAGTCGGGAATAAGTGTTTCCATCGTTGTTCCCGGTGAGAACTCTCTTATTTTTCGAATTGTTTCTACCCAAACTATTGATCCACCATCTTTCAAATCGTCTCGATCAACAGAAGTAACAACGCAATGTTTTACTCCCATTAGCTTCACCGATTTTGCAACTCGTAAGGGTTCGAATGGATCTACTGCTTCAGGACGACCAGTTGCTACAGAACAAAATCCACAGCTTCGTGTACACACATTTCCAAGGATCATGAATGTTGCAGTTCCTGCACCCCAGCACTCACCCATGTTCGGGCAATTTCCACTTTGACAAATTGTATGGAGATTATGCTCACTTACAATATTTCGAACCTTAGTAAACTCTTCTCCAATTGGAAGTTTTACTTTCAACCATGATGGTTTAGAAGGTCTAACTTGAGTTGATGAATTATCTTTGATCATATACTATTTCCTCTTACCATTTTCCACCCCACACAAGTGTGATATACAAATTAACAAGAACACTATTGTTAAAGATTCCCTGAGTGGGATTTTCTGCCATTATTGGAATTGCTGTTGGTTGAGCATCTACTACTGCTCCAACTTCAATTGCTGTAATTTTATCGTGCCAACCTGCATACTCAAATGAGAATCCAAATTTGCCATATGCACCAGGGTACAATTTCAATTGATCAAATCCGTCGAAGTATGGACCCGGTCCGTATATGTACGTTGGTGTTTTCATTAAAGGATCATTCGGATCATATTTCCTTGTAACGATATATGGAATTGAATCATACGGTACGATGACATCTAAATAAACCGGCTTCGTTATTCCCAATGAAAAACCTAAATAGTATACATAGCGCACTTCAACACCACTTCTTTCTCCCTTGCTAAAAATAACATTTTGCCCTCCAATACCTGAACGAAGCATGTATGCAAAATTCAATTTACCATAAAAGAATGGCTTCGAATTATCGAAATACAAATTTGCTAGTTTGTATTGTTTCGGATGACGCATGGAAACAAATTCAACTTCAAACATTCGCTTTTTGTAACCTGTCTTGTGCCAACCTTTTTTAAAGTTCAGCCCGAAGCCACTTGTGTGAACTGTTAATCCCCCTTCTGCTTCATTGCGATAAAGTACAGGAATATCTTCTTTATAGGTAATATTATCCTCTGTCTGTGCCGAAACAGACAAACTGATCAAAGAAAGAAAAATCAAAAATATTCGTCCCATAAAGTTCTACAAAAATAGTATTTTTTTGATTAATTCAGGGAATTGAAATATAGTCTTAGTGATTTGATGGTTTGGTGACAATGGTTGGTTAAATGGTTTAAATTTCATGGTAGATAAAACTAACAGTCTGCTTCAAATCCGGATGTAGACTCAATGCCACCGGACAAGTATGAGCTGCATTAGAAAGTATGCTTTTTTGTTTATCACTATATTGATTATTTCCCATATCAAAGTCAATTACAATTTCTTGAACTCTTCTTGGATTAGCTGCCATTATCTTTGTGATCTTGCAACTTATATTTTCAAAAGGAATGTCATGTGTACGAGCTGCAATTCCCATAATTGTCATCATGCAACTTCCCAACGATGCAGACATCAAATCTGTTGGTGAAAATGCCTCGCCTTTACCTTGATTATCGATTGGAGCATCGGTAATTATTCTTATCCCGGACTTTACATGTTCAGCTTCTGTTCTTAACTCTCCCAGATATTTTGTTCTAATTGTTTCCATTTTATTTTTCAATTACACTAATAATTAATCGCTTTTGAATCGATCAAACTATGCAAAAATAAAAAAGCGAACCGTTTATACGATTCGCTCTAAATTTCTTTTACACCGAAGGATTATCCTCTGATCTCAGAATGATGGCGTGGTTTCCCGATTTGTCCATAAGCAGGACATTTTTCATGTGATTTGCATGATGCAAATAACAGGGTTACTGCAGCTAAAACTAGGGAAATACGTGCTATTTTTTTCATTTTTTATTTTATTGCCTTTAGTCTAACGCTATTTAAGTTAGGATTTTTTACAGATTTTAAAGTTCTGCAAAATTATCATTTTATAAATATGTCTAAAATTAAGTTTTCAACAAAGATAGTGATACCCTAGCTACATAATTATTTAATTTTACCATGATTCTTACCATTCAACTTAGTAATTTCACACGCTATGAGTAAAATTGACCCCAAATTACACGAAAGCTGGAAAATTGCCCTTGCTGAAGAATTCTCAAAACCCTATTTTCTCTCTTTAAAATCATTTTTAGAAGATGAAAGAAAATCAGGTCAGAGCATATACCCCCCAGGCCCCTTAATGTTCAGAGCTCTTGATACTACCCCTTTCGATGAGGTTAAGGTGGTCATTTTAGGTCAAGATCCATATCATAATCCCGGACAAGCAGAAGGTTTGTCTTTTTCAGTTCCCAAAGGGCAAAAGCTTCCGCCTAGTTTGCAGAATATTTTCAAAGAACTCAAAACAGATCTTGGAATAGAAACACCAACGCATGGCAGTCTTGTTAATTGGGCAAAGCAAGGTGTTTTACTTTTAAATGCAACATTAACAGTTCGTGAAAATCAACCGGGATCACATCAAAAAAAAGGTTGGGAGAATTTCACAGATAGTATCATTCGAGAATTGTCTTTCAGAAAAAACGGCTTGGTCTTTATTCTTTGGGGAAAATATGCTCAAGCAAAAACTAATTTGATAGACACTACAAAGCATTTCATTTTACAAGCTCCGCATCCTTCTCCATTCTCTGTAGAAAGAGGTTTCTATGGATGCAAACATTTTTCAAAAACAAATGAATTGCTTTTAGAACAAGGTCTTTCACCAATTAATTGGAATACTTCTGAAGAAACATTCAATGTAGCTCTGACAGAAACGTTATTCAATCCTAATTAATCACAACTAAGTGACTCAAATCAGGGCTTACATTTTACGAATTGCATTTTCAGCACTGACTTTTCTATTCAGTTGTTCTTGCTTTGCCCAATTCAAAAAAACTGTAACCATTGAATTGATCGATACTTCCCAAACAGAATCTTTCAAATTTTTAGTAAAGGATTTTAATCAGACTAAGAAGTATAACGACACAATTTCATTACAAAAAGACCTAAATTTATTTTTGATTAAAATTCAATCGCAAGGATATTTATCTGCTTCTTTCGACAGTATCTCTTTTTCTAAAGACCCGATCCTAGCTTATTTTTTTCTTGGTGATGCTTATAAATGGGCAGTGATTAAGTCAGGCAATATAGATGAATCATTTTTATCAGGAACAGGAATAAAAGCTAAAAAAAATAAAGATGTACCAATCAATTTTCAACGAATTAGTCAGTGGATGGAAACGATTTTGCAAAATTGCGAAAACAAAGGTTATCCATTTGCAAATATAAAATTGGGAAAAGTCACCCGTGAAAATAATGAGTATTCTGCGGAACTAGAATTGAATAAAAATAAACTTGTAAAAATTGACAGCATTATCATTAAAGGAAATGCAACAATAGCACCGGTTTACATTTACAATTACATAGACATAAAGCCGGGAGAATTATACAATGAAGCAAAGCTGACACGCATATCTTCCCGATTCAAAGAACTAGCATTCATAAAAGAAATTAAACCAAATCAACTTTTATTTACTGAAAACATAACAAAGCTTTACCTCTACCTCGATAATAAAAAAGCCAGCCAGTTTGATGGTGTTATCGGATTCTTACCCGATGACAATAATGAAGGCAAGATCAATCTAACCGGTGAAGTTCACCTCAAATTACAGAACTCATTACTTCGTGGTGAAATAATTGAATTTAACTGGAAACAATTGCCAAATAAAACACAGGATCTTAAAATTCATGTGCTCTACCCTTTTCTCTTCAATACTCCATTTGGTGTTGATGGTAATTTATCAATTTACAGAAAGGACTCAACTTATACCGATGTAATAAAAAACTTTGGAGTTCAATATTCAATTTCAGGAAACAATTATTTGAAAGCATTTATTACAGATAAAGAAAGCAATTTAGAAAGCACAGCCGGACTTGAAAATATTACTGTTCTTCCTTCGTATGCAGACATTGACATTTTAAGTTACGGAGCAACATTTCATTTCGAAAAACTTGATTACCGATTAAATCCAACGAAAGGTTACGTGTTTGAATTTAACGGAAGCACAGGCAATCGAACTATAAAGAAGAATTCAGAAATTAATCCAATTGCATACGATAGTCTTGATTTGCGTAGTGTAACTTACGAAGGAACTTTGAATGCTGATTTTTACTTTTCGCTAGGCGGCAAAAATGTTTTAAATCTTGGAACCAAATCAGGTTTGATCTACAACAATCAACTTTTCACGAATGAACTTTTTAGAATCGGCGGATTAAAATCACTTCGAGGCTTTGATGAAGAATCAATTTACGCTAGTTCTTTTTCAATCGGGAAAGTTGAATATCGATTTTTGCTCGAACAAAATTCTTTTCTCTTCACTTTTGTAAATGCTACGTATTATGAAAACAAAAGTCGTGGATTTAATTTGAAAGATACTCCGTTTGGTTTTGGAGCCGGAATAAATTTTGAAACGCGAATAGGAATTATGTCGATTAGTTATGCATTAGGAAAACAATTTGACAATCCG
>JANOBV010000173.1:0-30779 GCA_031411835.1 Bacteroidota bacterium
GCATCGAGAGATACTGCAAATTTCAGTCTGCCATTCATTCAGGAAAGTTATTTTACAGGAGTACTTTCTCAACTTGCAGATCCGGGAAAACAAATTTCTTATCCGGATTCATCGTTCAAAGCAAGCTTAAGATTCTGGTTAGATAATAGTCCTTTACGTTATGATAATTTGAATCCGTCTCAGTATTTGATTTCGAATATCAATGGTAACAATGCAACATGCTCAAGCTTATCTGCAATTGCAGTTCAACCTGATCTTGGCGGAATATTCGATTACAACATTAATAATGGATCTTCTGTAAGTATTTCAAGAGACATCTTAGGAACTAGCAGCGTTCAATCTGTAATAAATGGTTTCGATGCATTCCTTACTCGTCGTGTACTTGTAAATGATAGAACCTTTACTCCAACTGTATTCCAGATTATTGGAATGGATGTTAACCTTGATGGTGTAGTGAGTGCAGGAGATTTGTCGCAGATAAATCAAAGAGCAGTTTTATTAACACCTGAATTCCGTCAAGCGTGGAACTATAGTTCTGGTGGGGTATCTAATGGTCAGCTTTCAAAAGACTGGTTGTTTATCGATGCAACTACATTAAGCACGAATCTTGGATATAGAATTTCTACTACATATCCGTTAAATGATGGTGTAGGTTTTTCAAAAGGTCGTGTACCTCAAATTCCATTCTGTCTTGAAGTTCCGGTTACAACAACTTTGAATTGTCCAATTATAAACCAAGAAA
The DNA here is from genome assembly GCA_031411835.1 of Bacteroidota bacterium. Taxonomy (GTDB): domain Bacteria; phylum Bacteroidota; class Bacteroidia; order AKYH767-A; family 2013-40CM-41-45; genus JADKIH01. The sequence goes on from JANOBV010000173.1 coordinate 743, forward strand.
CTTATAAAGGAGTTTTACTTGGAGATGTTAATGGAAACTTCTCTACAGTTGGTTCAGGTGGTACACTTAGACAAAATTCAGATAACCGTGTGATCTTCGATTTGTCAAATGCGACAATGATTGATGGACATTTTGATATTCCGGTTTCTGTTGTTTCCAATCAAGATGTTAATTCACTTGATTTCGCTCTTCAATTTACAGGAAGTAATTTGGAATTCAATTCAATTGTAGATCATTCGAGCTATTTACAATCGCTTTCAAATATGAATAATGAAGACAAAACACTTCGTTATACTTCTAATAGTTTGCAAAACTATGAATTGAACAAATCGCTGGTATCACTTCGCCTTTCTTCAGTAAATGGCATGTTAGCTGAATCTGACTTCAGTTCACTTGAATGTTATCTGAATGGAGAAAAAGTGAATGCTGAATTATTAACAGCTCGAAATTCATCAACCAGCACTGGTAGTCAGCTAGTAAGTGTTTATCCGAATCCAACCAATGGAATTGTGAATGTTCTTTCTAGTGAAGATGCAATCGTTCAATTAATGGATATCAATGGTAGTATTGTATTTGTTCAAGCTAATTTGAACGCAGGCCAAAAACAAGAATTGAATATTCAAAATATTGCAAATGGTATTTATATGATAAAGATTTACAATGACAATTTTGTGTCATTGAAAAAAGTAGTAGTAAACAAGTAATGTTAGGTTTTTTCTACTGATTAAAAGCCCCGTCCGAGCGGGGCTTTTTTTATTTCATACAAATTCGGTCAATTGCTCCATTAGAATAGGAATCGGTTAAAATTGGTTCACAGATTGTTCATATAAAGTTAATTTAGTTTTGACACTACAGAAATAGGATACTATTAGATTTGGTGTATCAATAAATAAAAACATGAAAACATTAAATACTTATCTTTTATTATTATTAACCGGATTCTTCATATCAGCTGCTTCGACCGCTTTAGCTGAAAATTATGTAGATGGAAGTTCTCGCCCAAACCCTTCAAGCGTTAGTGGAATTGACGCTTCAGATTCTATTGTATTTGAATTGTCTCAGTCGATCATACAAATGAATATAGCTGAGTTTCCTGTGTATTTTGTTTCAGACGATTCAATTAACGCCGTGGATTTTTCCTTTAAGTTTGATCAGCTGAATTTTCAATTCGATACTATTATCAGATTATTTCCGTCTTTGCAGATTACATATTACTATAATGTCTCTGATTCCACATTGCGTTTTACTTCCAACTGTTTGCAAACTATTCCTAGCAATACTTCAATAATAAAAATTCGTTTTACTTCACTAACCGGCCAAACGTGTGTTCCGGATTTAACGGACATTACTACTTATCTAAATGGCGATGTTAGCTCATCTAGGGTTGTAAGTTGTGTTGCAAATGATGTATCGGAATTGGATGCCATCGAAAACAAAGTAGAGATTTATCCAAATCCTGCTGTTGATTATTTAAACGTAAAAGCAAAAGAAGATTTTAAATTTACGATCTCAAATGCACTGGGTGAGATAGTTATTCCGGAGACTACCTTGTTAAAAGATCAAAGTACAACTTTGGAAACAGGAAAATATTCAAACGGAGTTTACTTTTTTCAAATTGTTGGAAAAGGATTTACGCTAACAAAGAAAATAATGATCGGCCGTTAATAGTTTTGTTTGAAGCGATAAACGGATGTGAAATTTTAAAGCTTGTTTATTACCGTTACTTTTAAATTTAAATTGCCATATTAGTTGAAAATAAACTTCAACTAATATGGCAATTATATAAAATGTGAAGCAATCAGATTTATTTATTCTTCAATTGTTAGTGTTGTCATCGTTTGAGTTTGATTACTTTCATCAACGAGTTTAACAAAATATACTCCTTGAGAAAGGTTGCCCTTTTCTAGAGTGAAATCCGATCCTGAGAATTTTGTACTGTAAACAATCTGTCCGACAGAATTAAACAATTCCAGTTTTGTATTTTTTCCAACAATAGAACTAGCATGAATTGTTGTTGATATGTTGAAGGGGTTTGGATATATTGAATAACCCAATGAAGTCATATTAGATATGCCCGTTCCTGAATCAAGTACAATATAGTTTTCGCACGAAGTACAACTATTGTTATCTGTGATACAAAGTTCATAAGTTCCGCTCAGTAATAAAGAAAGATCTTCTGTGGTCTCACCAATCGACCAAAGATATTGATAACCCGGTGTGCCACCGTTTACTGTTACATCAATTCTTCCATCTGTGCAACCAATGCATGTTGAATTTGTGATCACAGCACTTTGTTGAATTGCTGTGGGCTCAGTGATTATTACATTGTTTGTTTCTGTACAACCGAATCTATCTGTAACAACTACGGAATAATTCCCGGCGCACAATGAAGTTGCATCTTCAGATGTTTGTGCTGGACTAGTCGACCAAGAATATGTGAAAGGACTTTCACCAGTAGCAATTGCTGTTGAAGATCCTGAGCATGTACCAAAACATGTTGCATCAATTTCTGTAGTTGCAACTTGAAGTAGCAATGGATCTGTTAGAGTTACAGATGAACTTGCAGTACATCCGCTTGCATCGGTTATAGTAACGAAATATGTTCCTGCACACAATCCTCTCGCTGTATCTGCAGATTGGAATGGAGTAGTAGACCATGAATAGTTGAACGGACTTTGACCTGTAGGAAGAGCAACTGCAATTCCATTACATTGTCCCGCACAACTATTTTGTGAATTGATTGCAAGTTGAGTTGAGCATACATTACCGGGAACAATTTTGCTCACATAGATATCCAAATATAAATTGCCAATCATGTCAGTGCTTCCCATTTGAATGGAGTCAATGAATTCTCCACAGATGTAAGTATTTCCCGCTGCATCAGAACCAATCCCTCTTCCTCTGTCGCTGTCATGTCCACCGGCGGTTTTGATCCAGTTTAATGTTGTTCCATCCGAAGAATATGAAGCAGCAAATATATCTGCGAAACCATTTGCAGTAATTGATTGTGGTGGAAATGTTCCGGTTGAAGCATAATCGCCAATCACTAAAATGTTTCCCGTATCGTCGTGTCCTAAACCTCTACCAATATCATCTTCAACTCCGCCGCCATCAATTGCCCAAAGATTATTTCCGAAACTATCATAAGCAGCAAGAAACATATCTTGATTTCCTCTAGAAAAAATTTGTGTTGTTCCGAAATATCCTGTTTGAAATTCGCCGGTCAAAATAATTTGTCCGTTTACATTCAACATAACATCCCATCCGCGATCGAATCCTGTATCTCCTGCCATCTTTACCCACTGTAATGTTCCGGCAGTATCATATTTAGCTAGGAAAATATCTGTGTGACCATTTCCATTTAAGTTTACAGTTGGAGAAAAATCTGCAGTACCTACAAAATATCCGGTAACATAAATGTGTCCATTGTTGTCGCTTGCAATTCCATGTGCCTTGTCACTATCTGAACCACCCATTCTTCGCGCCCAACAAAAATTTCCATTGGGGTCAAATTTTACAACAGTGCCATCATAGTCACCGGCCGAAGTAAATAAAAATGTTCCTTCAAAATAAGTATCACCTTTTGTTCCACCACAAGCATAAACATTTCCTTGGGCATCACTAGTGATTCCATAACCACGCGTTTGAATAAGTCCTGAACCATTAATATTTTTCACCCACATTACAGAACCTGATGTGTCATACTTTGCAACGAACATACTGTTGATTCCCGCACCTGTAGTTGTTTTCATTATCGTTTCAAAGTAAGCAGTATCTTCGTATTCTCCGGCTGCATAAATATGTCCCATTCCATCAAGAGTGAGTGATTGAATTTTGTCACCACCTTTTCCACCTGCACGTTTTGCCCAAACCAATCTCCCGGTTGAACTATATTTTGCAAGAAAGATATCGTGAATGCCGGCAGAAGTTAGAATGACACCATTTCCAAAATCGGTATCAAACTCTAACATCCCTGCAACGTAAGTGTTACCGTCAGGATCTGTTGCAAGATCGTAGCCTTCATCATAGCCTTCACTTGTAATTGATTTTGCCCATTGAAATGATTGAGCAGATGTTTTCATAACAGTTAAAAGTAGAACGGCGCAAATGATTGCGTAGATCCGAAATGTTATTTTAGAATAGAATGTACTTTCTTTGAAATTCATTGTAGTTAAGTCTAATTTGTTTCTTTATTGATCTATCAAAGATGAGAGTTGTGTAATATTTTGATATTATATAATATTAAGGAATTGTTATATAATTCACACTTCTACACTCTGTATAGCCCGTCAATTAAGGGATTTGGAAATTTGTTAATTTACCTTTCAAAGTTCCATTTTTAATTTGATAAGAAAAAAGAGCCAAAATATCTTCATTTTACAACCATTAAAATGCTTATTTTGAATTTTAAACCAACTTCCGGAATTTTTTTAGAGGGAGTACCTATTAAAAAACTCCCGTAAAGCCACTATTATTCGGCTTTACGGGAGTTGCTAACAATCAAATGATCAATTATTGTTTCAATGAATCGAAATTATCAGGCAATGATCTTAGCCTGCGGATATAATTTTTTCCAGACCGCTAATGATGATAATTTGTTAATGATAATAATCGTTTTATGATCCAACTTAACTTTAATTCTTTTTGATAGATTAACCGGAGGAGGTGGAGTTATCTTGTTTGTTTTCATTGGTATTTTATTTTAGATCCCATTGGAAGATTATTCATTGAGACAAAATTGTTTTCGGCAGAATTAATTGTTAGACATATTTGTTTTAAGTCCCCAAACTTCAATCGTTGCTTTATCTGCTGTTTGATTTGGAATTGTTTTGTAAACAAATACAACTTTCTTCAGGTCTTTTTCTACACCTTTTAGGTCGATTACTTTACTATCTGTTCCGGCAGTAAGAAGTGAGTTCATTGAAATGGTTTGTTTTTCACCTGCATCATAATAAACTTCAATAGAGATCAGTTGAATAGAAGCATCAACAGCTTTGAATTTTAAAGAAGCAAAACGATCAGCACCCGTTACGATAATCTCATCTGTATCTTTAATAAAATCTACAGTTCTTTCACCGATTTTATGCCATCCTTTTTTGTCAGATACCATTACACTAGTTTCAATGACTGGAGCAGAGCCCGTCACTTTTTTATCGTCAGTATAAATAGCGTTCTTTGAATTTTTACTTTCAGTAGTCATTGCCGGCTTTGCATTTTTACTTTCAGCATTCATTGCATTCTTTTCATCTTTATTTTCAGTATTCATTGCCTTCTTTTCATCGGAATTTGTTTTCATTCCCCAAATTTCAACATGCGCTTTCGTGTCTTTGCTGTTTGGAAGAGTTTTATAGACGAATGCAATTGTTTTAATACTTCTTTCTCCGCCATTTATTTTGATAATTCCACTTTGGCTATGCGCTTTTATTGGAGAATTAACATCAATTTTTTGATTGTCGCCACTTTCGTATGTAACTTCCAGAGAGATCAAATCAATCGGTGCATCTTGAACTTTGAACTGAAGTGCAGCGAAACGATCAGCGATCATCACAGATACTTCGTCACGTTCTTTAGTAAAGTCTACAGTAGTTTCAGCAATTTTATGCCATCCACTTTTGTCGCTTGTAATGATTGCCGGAGATTGAGCAGTTGCAATTCCTGCAGTTCCCATAAGAGCAAGCAGAATAATATTTAGTTTCTTTTTCATTTTTAAATAGTTTATTATTGATTGTTGTTAGATTTATTTTAGAGTTCAAATTTCAACAAGTTGGACAAAGTGTTTGTTACACAATAAACTTTAAAAGTTGTAATATTCACACTAAGAAAAATCCCGGAATTGCCTTTCGTTGAAAAGCTATTCCGGGATCCTTTAATCGAATACAAGTTTAGTTTATAATATGAAACTGTATTTGATTAACGGGGAAGAAAATAAACGGGGAGGGTTTGATTTTCTTAAGTGTTATTTTTGGAAACAATTATTTATATGAAAAATTAGGATAGGAATGCGAGTTGGTCAACTTGAATTCCGTAAATTTTACTAGCTGTTAAGTCTTGCTTAAATTTAGCAAACGAATAAGCTGGTAAATTGTTTGCGGGAATAAAGTAGTGTTCAATCTTTGCTTTTGAGATATTGTATCGTTGTACAAATTTACCTCTAAGGCTTAGGCGGTTTTCGTTTTTCATTTTGTGATTGAATTTTTAATTATTTAATTTTCTCGATTCAAAATCTTGCATTCTTATATTCTAAATCGAGTTTAGTGAGGTCTTGTAATAGAGACTTACTGAAAAGTTCCCAATTCCCATTGCCTTGAAGAACATAGTTGTCTAGCTCAATTTCCAATTTAGAATTGTTGAATTCTAATTCTGTAATTTTATTTGAGCAGTTTTTGTTTTCCGGATATCTTTTGTTGAGAATCGCTTTTAATTCTGAAAACTTCTTCTTGTTCGTGTCAATTTTAGAATCAGCTTCTTTAACGAATTTCTGAAAATTACTGACGTAGGTTTTGGGAGTAGAATCAACTTGTATTGATGTATTAAATTTCTTTTTTGCATTTTGAAGTGATTTGTACTCTGCGGTCTTTGAATTCTCTACTGAACGAAGATTAGTCGCGAGTAAGGTTATTGCAAATACAGTAAGGAGTATGCGTAGCATGATTGATATTATTTATTAAAGATCAGAGATCATCTTATAAAGTTCTTCCTTGGACTTGCCTAATTTGATTTGAAGCTTTCCCAACATCTCGTCCTTCTTACCATCGGCGAATAATAAATCGTTCTCAGTAAGCATTGCAAATTTTTGTTTTAGTTTGCCTTTTTGCTCGTTCCAGTTTCCTTTTAATTCAGTTGTATTTGCCATGGAGTATTGTTCTAAAATGTAATGATGTTATTACCATACAAAGGTGGCTACTTTGGCGAAATCGGGATTTACATAATTTATAATATTGCTTTCATAATTCACACCCTTTTGAATGAAAAATGAATCCCTACAGCTATTTGAATGAAAAATTGGGCAGTGGATGGAAACTGGCCAAAGATTATTGAACTAGTTGAAGATTTGAGACTAATAAATTGAAAAATGTAAATTACGCTGGTGGTAGTAAGGAAATCATCTAGAAAGCCATTACGCCTTCTATGGCGCCGACTTCGATGTATTTGTTGATGATGGAATCGGCATCAAGCATTACTTCTTTGACAGTAATACTGATGTATTTTCCATTGGCAGAAACATTTTGAGTAATGACTGAATCGTCGGAAAATTTGGATTCTACTAATGCTTGCTTTTTACTGTCGGCCGGAAAAATAAATTTGAACATATAAACAATAGGCCAAGTTTTGGTCTTGTTTAATTCCGTGCGAAGGCTATCAAATTGTTCATTTTTATCCATTCGGCAAATATAATGATTTCATTTTGTTCTTACTTTTGCTTAAACAAAAAGAAATGGAAAAGTTCGAAATTACAGGAGATAATATCCACCTCAATCAATTGTTGAAATTACTTCATTGGTGCGAATCAGGCGCCGATGCTAATGCCGCAATCGAAGCCGGCGAAGTAAAAGTTGATGGGGTAGTGGAATTGCGAAAACGAAATAAGTTAAGAAAAGGAATGCGGGTGGAGTTTGATGGGCAAGCTGTAGAAATATCGTAGAATAATTCTTTATCTGAAAAAAAGTGTGAAGTTTGAGTTTGAGTGTGTAGTGTGTTATCACCTGCACAATCAAACTCAAACCGACACTCAAACTATTCTCCACACTATACTTTCCGCACTCAATTATAGGGTTGCAGATTCAGCAAAGCGATAAAATTTATAGAGATTTGAAATTGTTGAAAAAAATCCCATGATTTATTTGGAAACACTAAATCATGGGATCAATTATTCAAATATTTATTTAAAAGATAAAGATGAATCAATATTTGAATAATGGTAAGAAAATAATGGGGAAGTTTTATTTTCCTGGGTATTTGTATAAACTGTTGCTTTAGTAATATTATATCGTTGAACAAATTTGCCTCTTCTTGTAAGTCTTTTTCCTGAGTTCATGGTTTTTATGGATTAAATGATTTAATGTTATTTGCTAACTTGATTGTATGCTAAATCAAATTTACTTAGGTTTTTATAGAATCCATCTCTGAATTCTTTCCAATTGCCTGTGCCATTTTGTACATAAATTTCAAGGTTGGACTTCAGCATGGAATTTTTTAATTCGAGTTGAGAAAGAGCTGTTGTTATATTCTTCCCTTCTATATTACTTTGCTGAAGTTGACTTTTTAACTTTGCAATCTTCTTTTCGTTCGAGCTAATTTTAGAATCAGCCTCTTTAACAAATTTTTGAAAATCACTGAGGTAGTATTGTGAAAAGGATGTTGTTTCGTTTCTCCTAGTGTCGCGAGTTTTTTTTGCATTTTGAAGCGTTTTGTATTCAACGGTTAAACTTCTATCAATTGAGGAAGAACCGGATGTTAATAGTGTAATGAAAATTGCTGGTACTATTGTTCGGAGGGCTGATATTGTATTCATGACTGTTCAATTGTAATGGTGATAGTATTAAAATTACCATACAAAGGTGTCAGATTTGGATATTTTATAGTTTACACCATTTCAACTTTTGTTTTCATAATTTACATATCGCAAAAAAAAGTTAGAATATACATTGGATAGCAGCGATAATTAAAACAAAAAAATTAAATTTACCGCTCCTTCGAATTCAGCTTTTGAAAATTGCAAACACTAAACACACTTCATATATTCTCATTCAAGTCTTCACTTTCTTCGTCTTCAATTTGTGTTTCTTCAATTTCTTCTGAAGTATGATTAATCGGCTTAATATTATTCATAAACAACCCTGCTTTCAAATTTCTCTTGTACTCATCTTGAAGCCATTTCACATAACTCTCTGAAGTTTTGCTTAAGCAACGTGCATAAACTCTTACACGGTAGTCGATCTCTTCTTTCAACATGTCTGCAAGTGCGAGTGCTTCATTGAGATTTGTACTATTTTCAATACACATTTTCAAATGTTGCGCAGTGGACTTTTCAATCACTACTCGAGGACGATGATGTTGATCAAGTGCGTCTTGGTGTGCTTTCTTTATATCGAAATCTATGTCTGTCGATTTGCTGAAAATTTTTCGCAACTCTTCCGGCATAATGTACTTGTATGCAAGTTCGATCTCTTCATCAGAAAGAATTCCTTCCAAATATAATTCAGGCGAACGGAAAATATTCATCCAATTTACTTCTGATTCCCATAATCCGAAGCGACTCAAATTATTTCCAAGATCAATTACACTGAATTCTTTTTTATTTGGCAACACACGCGAACCACGACCGATCATCTGAAAATAAAGCGTCAACGATTTCGTAGCACGATTCAAAATGATACATTCTACAGTAGGCTCATCGAATCCTGTTGTCAAGATACTTACTGACGTGAGAATAGCATTCGGTTTTTCGCGGAACCATTGCAGTATGTCTCTTCGCTCACGCGGATTATGTGTGTTGTCGAGATGTCGAATATCAAAACCGGCTTGACGAAAAGTTGCATACACATGTTTTGATGTGTCGATACCATTGTTGAAGATCAATGTTTTTTTGCCCAGACAATGTTCTTGATATGCACTCAACAATTTGTCTTGCATCACATGATTATTATAAAGTCGTTCACTCGAACTAACTGTATAATCGCCATTGATACCAACTTTTAAAGATGTTAATCCAACATGATAACTATATGTTGTTGCTCTTGAAAGAAATCCCATTTCAATCAACGATGAGATCGATTCGCCAATGATCAACTCATCGTAATTATCTTTCATCGGTAAGTTGATATTCGAACTCAATGGAGTTGCAGTAACACCAAGTACCACTCCTTTGTCGTAGAATTTAAAAAGTTTTCCGAAAGAATTATAATGTGCTTCATCGACGATCATCAATCCAACATCATCGATGTCAAGAATTTTATCACGCAAACGATTGTTCAATGTTTCAACCATTGCAACAAAACACATGTAGTCGTTCGGGACAGGCAATTCTTTTACTGCACTGTTAATGACTTTATTCTTTACGCCAAACTCATTCAACATAGTGTGAGTTTGTCCGCAAAGTTCGATTCGATGCGTAAGGATTAATACTTTTTTCCCTGTGATCTCAATATACCTCCGCGCGATCTCAGAAAAGATCACAGTCTTACCGCCACCGGTTGGCAGCTGATAAAGCAAATTATAATTCGTCGGATGTTTTTCGATTCGTTTGAGAATCTCTTCGATAGCAGTATGCTGATAGGCATAAAGCTTCTTTCCAAAGCTGTGATCCGGTGTTTCTAGGGAATGTGTGATATCCAAGTAATTTGAGCTGATTTCGCGATTTGAAAGGCGCAAATTTAGCAATAATGTAGTGACTTTGCTATGTTTGCTAAATCAAGTATTGCATAATATTGTAAGTATTAAAATCATTATCAATATTATTTGATAATTTCCATATAATTGTAGCTAAAAATTACTCAAACCGAACTTAATCAATATGCAAAAGTGTTGTTTTTTCCTTTTCTTTTTATTGCAAATAAATATTGCAAGATCCCAGAGCACTTTAAAAGTTGTTTCTAACTGCTCTGATGCAATAGTGCTTCTCGACACAACTCATATACCTTTGGATAAATTGATAAAAGTTCCTGTGAAGAATAGTGTTTTAAAGTGCTGGGCACCAAACCATGAATTGACTATTGATACATTAAAAATTGTTGGCGATACGCTTCTTTACCTTACAAAACAGCTGAAGTTTACTGAGCGTTATTTGGTTTATAAGAATGAATATGATATTTATACAAAGTACAAATTAGCTACATCTGTTTATACACTCTCATCTCTAATAGGACATTTTATTCTCAAGAGCAGCATGAATGGGGCTTATGATAATGCTATCGTCTCGAAAGAAGCATATGAAAATTCAGTATCACCGGAAATTATAGATGAGAATCGTAGAAATTATGAGGATGAGAAGGATAGATATGAAATTTTGCGAACTGCAGATAATGCATTAATAGTTCTTTCGGCCGGCTTAATCATTTTTGGAGTATATGAAACAATCCATCATAATAAAAAAGTGAAGCAATTGAAGTTCAATGAAACACCTCTTTTGGTTCAAGTTGATTTCGGTTTTAATTCGTTCAATCTAAAACAGCCAATGGCAAAAGTTGTATGGAAATTTTAAGACAGTATTTGTTGTTTTTAGTAATTGCAGTCTCATTTTCTGCTTGTACAAAAGATGCTCTTAATGATGAGCTGCATAATACATTAGATCCAAATTCTTCCGAAGAGTTGTTTATTCTTGATAGTCTTGTCGCTTCTCCGCCAAATGGCACATATTCATATGTCAAAGGATATTTCCATTTCAACGAGGGACTGCTCAATAATCCTTCAGTAATTAAAAATGTAATGGTATATGAAAAATCTACTTATGCAGAGAACGCATATACATTAGCACCTAGTCAAAGATCATATTTTATTGACATCAATGTTTCGAGCAATAATTCATACGAATTTAGTTTTGGCCTAAGAAGTATTGATGGTGAACTTTCTAAAAAGTCACGTTCGTATAGTATTTTTGTTCCTTAGTTGTTTTTTATTCGCAGCTCTAATTCCATTTCTCACTACAAATTTGACGATGTGCAATCAATTGTAGGGGAATAAGCAAACGTTTAAATATGAGGCACTCAAATTTGATAAGACTTTACTCTTGCTTGTGTCAAAACACTGTTCTATATTGCATTTCACAATTAGCTTAGAAAATCAATTTAATCCTTAAGTATGCTTTCAGCCATAGAAATCTCCCGCGCAACAAAATTGAAAAACATCAGCACAATTGCCGGTGAACTTGGAATTAATGCAGACGATATTATTCAACACGGAAAATACATTGCCAAAGTTCCACTGTCATATATCAACGAAGAGAAAATCAAGAAGAGTAATTTGATCCTGGTCACAGCAATTACTCCGACAAAAGCTGGAATTGGAAAAACTGTTACTTCGGTTTCACTTTCATTGGGACTAAATAAAATTGGAAAGAAAGCATCAGTTGCATTACGCGAACCAAGTCTTGGTCCATGTTTCGGAATGAAAGGTGGAGCAACCGGCGGCGGATATGCACAAGTGTTACCAATGGACTCTATTAACTTGCATTTCACAGGAGATTTTCATGCCATCACTTCTGCGAATAATATGATCTCTGCTTTACTCGATAATCATCAATATCAAAATCATCATAAGCCTAATGAACTCGATTCAATTGTGTGGCGAAGAGTTTTGGATGTGAACGATCGTTCACTTCGTAGTGTGATTACGAGTTTAGGTCAAGGCACTAAAGCATCGTTAGTAGAGACTGGCTTTGATATCACACCGGCTTCAGAGATCATGGCGCTTTTTTGTTTGGCCACAAGTTTGGACGATCTTGAAGCAAGAATAGAAAGAGTTGTGCTCGGATATAAGCAAGACAAATCACCATTTACTGTGAAAGATCTCGGTGTAGGTGGAGCGATCACTGTTTTGTTAAAAGATGCATTGATGCCGAATCTTGTTCAGACTACAGAAAACACTCCTGCGTTTGTTCATGGTGGACCATTTGCAAATATTGCTCACGGTTGCAATTCTTTGATCGCAACAAAAATGGCTCTGTCATTAACTGATTATGTAGTAACAGAAGCAGGCTTCGGAAGTGACTTGGGCGCAGAGAAATTTTTAGATATTAAATGCCGCTTGTCAGGATTACATCCGAAGGCAACAGTGTTAGTGCTAAGTACACAAGCATTGAAGTTGCATGGTGGAGTTCCTTATGAAGAAACAAAAAAGCCGGATCAAGCATCACTAGAAAGAGGAATTCCGAATTTAGAGAGACACGTAGAAAATCTTCGCGCATTTGGACAAAGCATTATTGTTTCATTGAATCATTATCCTTTCGATACACAAACTGAAATTGATTTCATTGGACAATGGTGTAAAGACAGAAAAATTTCTTTCGTAGTAAATTCTGGTTTTGAAACTGGTGGCGAAGGAGCGAGTGATCTTGCTCGTGAAGTTGTTCGTATAATAGAAGAAACACCGTCGGCACCAATTTTATTTACATATGACGATGTTGATCCATTGAAATTAAAAATTGAAAAAGTAGCAAAGAAAATTTATCATGCCGTTCACGTTGCATTTAGCCCGAAGGCAGAAACGAAACTTAAAAAATTCGAGCGCTTAGGTTGGGCACGATTGCCGATCTGTATTGCAAAGACTCAATATTCATTCAGTGAAGATCCGAAACTTGTAAATGCTCCATCCGATTTCACTCTTACAATTCAAGATGTAGTGATCAATGCCGGCGCCGGATTTGTTGTCGCCATCATTGGAGAAATTATGCGTATGCCAGGATTGCCTGAAGAACCGAATGCACTTGCTATGAAAATAGTTGGTGGGGAGATAGAGGGGCTAAGCTGATTCTATTCGTGAATCGTAATTCGTAATTCGTGAATCGAAGTATCGCGGCTAAATTCGTAACACTTCGATTCACGATTCACGAATTACGACTTTGCGTTCTCGGTTTCCCCCACGATTTCGGTTTCGCTTTCGGTGAAGATGATTCTTTACTTGCTGTAGCAGATTTCTTAGGTGTAGATTGCGGTCTACGTTGATGTTGTTGCTTTGGAACTTTAACAGGATTGTGGTCGATCAATGGATAAAGTTTATTCTCGATCACAGGAATTTTTTTACCGATCAATTTTTCAATATCTCTTAAATATTCTTTTTCTTCAGCGTCGCAGAATGAAAATGCAGTTCCGGAAGCGCCTGCTCTTCCTGTTCTTCCAATACGATGAACATATGATTCAGGAATGTTAGGTAATTCAAAGTTGACTACAAATTGCAGATCATCAACATCAATTCCTCGGGCGGCAATGTCAGTTGCAACAAGAACACGTGTTGTTTGTGCTTTGAAATTTGTCAAAGCACGTTGTCTTGCATTTTGTGCTTTATTTCCGTGAATAGCTTCTGCTTTAATATGACTTGCAATAAGTGACTTCACAACTTTATCTGCGCCATGTTTAGTACGAGTAAAAACAAGTGCAGTTTTTATTTTTGGATCTTTTAATAGATCTAAAAGCAATTTTGTTTTGTTGCCTTTATCAACGAAGTAAATGTATTGCTGAATAGTATCTGCTGTAGAAGAAACCGGAGTGACTTCAACTTTCACAGGTTTATGCAAGATAGTGTGAGACAATTTTAAAATTTCCGGTGGCATTGTTGCAGAGAAAAATAACGACTGCCGTTTATGTGGAAGAACAGCGATCAGCTTTTTAACATCGTGAATAAATCCCATGTCAAGCATACGATCAGCTTCATCGAGCACAAATATTTCAATGTCTTTAAGTGAAAGATGTCTTTGATTCATTAAGTCAAGCAATCGTCCGGGAGTTGCAACTAGAATATCAACTCCTCTGTTCAGTGCAGCAACTTGAGAACTTTGATTCACACCGCCAAAAATTACAGTTGATGTAAGTTTTAGATGTTTACCATATGTCTTGAAACTTTCACCGATCTGAATTGCGAGTTCGCGGGTTGGAGTAACAATCAAACTGCGAATTTTCTTTTTATGGTCAGTAGGTTTGTGAGCGGTTAAAAGTTGAAGAATAGGGATAGCAAAAGCTGCTGTCTTGCCGGTTCCTGTTTGAGCACAACCAAGTAAATCTGTACCGTTTAGTACGATTGGAATTGCTTGTTGCTGAATTGGTGTTGGATTTTCATAACCTTCTTCTTTTAGTGATTTAAGAATTGGGTCAATAATGTTTAATGAAGTGAATTGCATTTTGGGGCTTTAAACTGAAAATATGTCCGAAATCGCGCAAATTAAAAGCAGAACGAGATTTATCAGTGATTATTAGCGCAAGATAAGGAAAATTGTGGCAGTGTCAGTGCCGAAGTAAGTCGGCAGTTCGAGATAGGGGAAATAAAAAATGCCTCCCTTTTCGGAGGCATTTTTTATAAATATAGAGAAATGAAAGTGTTATTTAATTCTAAGTAATTGTCGTGTGATCGTTTGATTATTACTCGAAATTCTAACCGAATAAATTCCGTCAGACAAATCATTTTCATCAAACATTATTCTATTTACACCTGGATAGATTTCAACATTTTTACTTGACTTAATTTGTCCAAGCAAATTGATGACTTCTATTGTTGCAGTAGTTTTTCCGAAAGCAGAGAATGAAAGTTCAAATTCACCGGTTGTTGGATTAGGGAAAAGAGTTGTTCCTCTGCTATCGATCAAATCGCTTACGGTAGATATTACATTTGGAATATTTAAACCTGCGGTACATCCACTTGCATTTGCAACAACAACTCCATAGTTGCCACTCAATGGAGCAACGTAATATTGCCCTGTTGCACCTTGAATTGAATCGTTCTCAAAGAACCATTGATAAATTGAATATCCTGCATTCGCCCAAAGTGTATCACCGGCTTGATAAACAGTGAGTCCTGTTGGAGATGGATTTACATCAATATACTGTAGTTGAGTTAATGTGTCTGAGCCTAGTGCATTGACGACAATCAATTGAACATCGAATTGGCCCACATTGTTATAACAAACAACTCCCGGATTTGAGCTGTTACTTGTTGCCGGAGTTCCGCCTTGGAATGTCCATGCATAACTTGTTCCCGAGGTAGAAAGGTCAGAGAAGGTTATGCAATTGCTTTGACAAATTGAAGGATTAACGACATTGAAAGATGCCGAAGGATATTCCAGATTAGTAAGTGTAGAAAGAGAAGTGTTCGTTATTACAGCAGGATTAGCATCAAAGAAGATGTAAGCAGTGTTGGTTATTCGCGTAGGATCAGGAAGACCAACTTTAGGACTGATCTTGTAATTCACAAAGCCATGACTTCCCGGCTCGTCAACATTACTATCGGGCAAGAGTATGGAGTTGAAAATAAATTGCACAACTCCATTTGCATTCATTTGCGTACTTACGGGGTCACTACTTCCTAAGATTTTGAAAGTATTGATATCAAGATCAGAATCTAATGTGTCAATAACAATTACTGTGAATGCTGTATCATTTCCTGTATTTTGGAAATTGACTGTGAAGTTCAGTGAATGTTCCATTGGAACATAATGCTGAGGTGTTACGCCAATTGGAGTAACTATTTTTTCGTTCGGATCACAAGAGCATGTGACTTCAAAAGAAAAAGTATCTCTCAGTTCACCTATGAAATTATTTCCGGAATCAAATACTGAATCGAATACAGAATACCAAATTGTTTGTCCGGCAGGTGGATCATAGAATGAGATCCATGGAGCATTCCCAATCACCATTGTAGCTCCCGGTTGTAAATTTGTGTAATACCAGATCAAAGTATCACCCGATATAATATCAGGCATTGGGTTTGAAGTATTAAATGGCATGTTGGAAGAATGAACCAATGTTATACTGCCTTGCACGGGTATCGATCCATCGTTACGTTGTGTGATATAGGTATAACCATTAGAAGGAGCACATCGCATAGGATGATGCCAAACTGAAAAGGATTGTTCTGTAAAAACTGCTGAGTTAAATAATCCGAAATCATTTCCTGTGGAAGACGGAGGAACATTTACGTTATACGATGATGATGGAGTTGTGATCGTGAAGCCAAGGTCTAATATCGGAGCAACAGTAAAGCTACCTGAATCAATTGTCAAATTATAATGTCCATTTAGATCGGTATAGCCAACATAATTATAAGGAGTAAGTGCGATTCTTTGGTTTGCCATTCCAAAATCAGTTCCGTCTTTAATTCCATTTTGATTGTAATCAAAGTAAACATCGCCTTCAATATTACCTGCTACTGTACCAATAACATTAAATCCTCCTGTGAGTACATTGTCAGTTGGCCATTGTGGCCAAGGCCCATAGTATGTTATAACATGTACGTCGTATGCTCCAAGCGGTGCTGAAGTGGGAATTGTAAAGTTCACATGCATGGAATCTGAAAAATAAGTTGGCCAACCACCAGGATATATATTGATCATTGGATCGAAAGAGTCAACATAAATTATTGTCGCTCCTTGTTGCAAATAAATATCATTCATCCCCTGTGGAGGACTTGCCTGACTCATTGCTCCATTAGCTAATGTAATTATAGTCTGAAGAGAAGAATTTCTTGATCCATAATTCGGAACAATTGTAGTGACTTGGCTAAAACTACATAGACTGGTAAAGAGCAATGTGAATAGTAGTAGATTTCTTTTCATGATTAGAGTTCTTGTGGTAGCCGAATATAGTTTTTTGTACGCTTCAATGAGAATATGGTTGGTTTTATTTGGTCAACGCTCCTTATCAAGACATCAAATGCCTGAATTTAAGGATGAATATTAGTAAATATTTTGTTTCGGTCAACATTGCGGATGTAATTTATCTCATAGCGGAACTTGAATTGATTTACAAGTCTTTTATCAGTAAAATATTTTTTTGGTAAATGTATTTATACCGTCATAGATCGATAATAGATAAATTCCTTTTGAAAGATCATTTACTTCTAACTTGATCGACTGGATTCCTTTTTCAGCGGAAGAGGTCGTCTGATAGAAAACTCTGCCTGTAATATCAGTTAGCTTTATGATAATTTTATCAAACGAAGAGGCTTTGTAATACAAATTGATAGTTTGGGAATTGTAATCAACTACGGATGACATAATATTAATTCCATCTTTGTGGTTGTAAAGTGTAATGATAGGAGAAGTATTCTCTGTGCCGTCATAATCGATTTGTTGAAGTCTGTAATAGGTGAGTGATTGTTGTTCGTTTTTTTTATCCAGAAAAGAATAGCTATGATTAATGGTTGAATTTCCGGAGCCATCTACAATTCCAATTTTCGAAAAGTTTATTCCATCATTACTTTTTTCTGTGATAAAATAGTCGTTGTTTGTTTCTGATGCTGTTTCCCATTTTAGTTGAACTATATTTTCAGAAACTTCTTTCGCAGTAAATGAGAGAAATTCGACAGGTAAAATTGCAGGCGTAACAGGACATAAAGTTGTTGTATCCGCAAGAAATAGTTGAATGTTAAAAACAGCATTACTCGAATTAATTCCTGAAAAAGTCAAAGGGAAGCGATCTATTTCTAAAACAGAAGGAAGAAACTCAATTAAATTTCCTGGCGACTTACACGGAACAAGTCCTAAATTATCCGTCTTCATTAATACCGTTCCTGTGTTTACTTTTTTTCCTGTATAAACAAAACAACCATCTGTAGTTAGTCTTCCCGAACGTGAACCAATTGTTGCACCGCCATCATTCGAATAAACGCGTGACCATTGCATGTTGAAATCAGAATCAGTTTTTAATAGTTGTGCTAACATTCCAAATCCGCTATAGCCGCCCATACCGGTAAAGAAAAATCCACCATCAGGAGTTTCTTCTACAGATGATAATCCACTTTGAAAAAGTTGCGCCGGATTGGAATCGTAAAATCTTGCATCAAGTTTATTTCCTGCGCTGTTAATTTTTAAGATGTACGGATAATTATATTGGTTAAGCGATTGATCTTTATCCATTGATCCTGCTATTACAAAATCACCCGTAGAACTTTCTATAACGTCTAAGCCGAGAGAAAATCGAAGTTCACTTGCATCGTGATCATATGATTTAGCCCAAGTAACAATACCGTTTAGATCAGTTCGGATCACATAAAGATCTGCAGCGTGAGATCCGGCTGTGGTACCAACTAAAATATATCCGCCATCTGCCGTTTGCCGAACTACCCAAACAAGTGATTCGCCGGTGTCAAGGTCGCGAACAGCAAGTTCATATTTTTTATTCCATAGTATATTTCCATTCGCATCTGTTTTAATTAGGATGGCGTATGTTGTACCGGTAAGACTCATAGGAGCAGAATCATGAAATCCACTGATGATGTATCCGCCATCCGTTGTCTGACGAACACAATACCCAAGTTCATCCTTTCCTGTATCAAAAAATTTCGACCATTGAATGTTTCCATTATTATCAGTCTTCATCAATAAAATATCATTACTGTCAGGTGGCCAAGTAAGATCTTGATTTGCGCGACCGGTAATGATATATCCATTATCTGCTGTAACTTCCATCCAAGTAGCAAGTGTTCTTTTGCCCGGACAATTAAAAACTTTCTCCCACATTAAATTTCCATCGGTTGTAGTTTTTAATAGGTGAACATTTGTATTTGCAATTGGCGAAATCATTAGCCAATGAAAATTGTAGTAATAGTCTGTGCTTCCTGCAACAACATAAGATATTCCGTTAGCTTCTCTTACACAATACCCCATATCGCCGGCATTGTACGTTTTTAGAAAAGTGCTGGGCTGAGCATAAATTGCTGTGAATTCAATCATGAAAAAGATCATTAGGATCCATGAATTCTTTCGGGATTCCGATTTCATTTCAGGTTAGATTATAGTAGAGTACATCTAAAGCTATAATTTTTATTGTTTTGATGTTTGAATATTTGATCCTAAAATCTAGAAAATTGGTTAGTGCAGCCAAATTGTGTGTAGGCGTAATTAGAAAAGCGGTAAGAATTTACTGGGTAAAGTAATTTTTTCTAATTTGATTGAATTTCCGGGCAACCATTTGAAAAAGTTTCGTCTACTTTGTATTCCATGTCAATAGAAGAATTGATAAAAGGCTGCCTTAAGGGAAAAGGGAGTCATTTTTCTGAGCTGTATGATCGATTTTCATCCGGCATGTATTCTATTTGCCTACGATATTCCGGTGATGAAGATGAGGCAAAAGATCTCCTTCAAGAAGGCTTTTTAAGGATTTTCCAAAAATTAAACACATACGAAAAATCACGCGGTTCATTTGAAGGCTGGGTGAAAAGGATTTTCATTAATCTATGTATTGACTATTACAGGAAAAATAAATTCAGAAGTTCAAATAGAGATATTGAAGAATTCGGGGATATTTTACCAGAAGAAGAAAATGAAGTCATAGGTATTTTGCATGACATTTCATACGAAGAATTGATTTTAGAAATAGGAAAACTTCCTCCCGGCTATCGAACAGTATTCAATATGCATATTATCGAAGGTAAAGGCCACAAAGAAATTGCAGCAGATTTGAATATTGCTGAAAGCACTTCGAAAACACAATTATTTAAAGCAAGAAATTTATTGCAAAAAAATCTTCTTGCTAAAGCAATGGTTAAGACTAAATAACAAACAATGAATGCCAATAATGAATTTGATAAGCTTGTAAAAGATAAGCTAGCGCAAGGTCTGACTTCTGTTCCAAAAGATATGAAGGTCAGTATTGAGCGCAAACTTGTTAGCCAAGGTCTCATTAAAAAGGATGGCCAAGGTCGAAGATTGTTTTTTGTAATATTTTCAGTGATAGTATTTGTAGGAATCCTTACCGCAATTGTGTTTAAGTTTTACCGAAGCGATAGTGATGCCGGCATTTCCAAAACTTTGGTAGAAGAAAAAGACAATGTTCAGAGTAAAACCATTTCAAGTAATATTTTAAATAAAGATGACGATCAAAAAAGTGACTCGTCAATAATTAATAAAGAAAGGAACAATCTTGTTGAAAAACCAAAATCAGAATCAAATGTTTCTAAGGTTCGGAGTAAAGTTGACTTAGTCGATCGCTCGAATACTTTGCAAATTTCAAGTGATGATCAAAAAAAGAGTAATAAAAAATTAAGTGCTCAATTAAAAGGCGGCGATACGAATTCAAAAAACCTAAAAGCGAATAAAATGAATTTGCGAAAATCGAAATCTGAAAAAGAACAAACGCCTATTGACTTGAATGTTATCTCATCTAAGGAAGATGGGAAATCGGATAAATTGAATACTGAAAAAAATGAGGATGAGACATCAGGTAATTCAGTAATCTATAATGGCGAAAATGGAAGTACTTTAAAACAAAACGAATTGGATAATTTAAACTCTAAAAATGATATAGAAAATAATTTCGCTGACAACAGAAGTTTAAATCGAAATGCTAATAGCAGTAAAGAGGATCTAATCACAAATAAAACCGCTAATGCCAATTCTGATTTAACTCTTCCAAACTTATCAGCTGATAGTTTACAGATTGATAGTTCAAAAAGTGTTACTGCACAAATAGAGAGGAATCATTTGGACAGCTTAAATGCTGACAGCTCTAAAGTAGCTACGGATGCGCATTTCAATTTTCATGTTGATATTTTTGGAGGTATTCAACAAACTTATTTACAAGGTAGCACAAATTCAAGCGGAACTCAAGGTTCTTCATCAAGCGGAAATAGTTCTGAATGGATTGCCGGATTTAAATTTGGTGTTAAATACAAAAAGCATTTCACATTAGGTGCAGGATTAAATTTTTCTATGCACCATAGTGAGGTTTCTGAAAAGTACGAGTCTTTTCTTCTTGATAGCAGTGGAGTGACAACTACAATTTTTCCGGCGCATGTAAACACAGATTTTAATGTTATCGATTTTCCTATACTACTAGGTTATTATTTCGAAGCAAATAAATTTGCTTTTCACGTCGAGTCAGGGATTTCATTTTCTCAGATATCAAAGCCATATTCTGTTCTTGTAGTTGACAATTCGCCGGTGACAATCGATAATTATTTGGGTGTAATTCCTGTAAAAACATATTCGAATTATGTCGGTCAGTTGAGTGTGCTTTATTCCTTCGGCCGTCATTTTCAAGTTTTCTTGCAACCTTCTATAAGTATTGGACTTACCGAAATTTTCTTAGATATGCCGGAAAAGCGGATTAATATGGTTTCAGGAAAGGCCGGTTTAAGAATAAACTTATAGACTTTAGAATTTTAACCAGGCAACTAAATTTAAAGTGTCCGTACTTTAATTGTAAACTAGAAAACAATAAATTTAGTCACTACTTTCCGATAAAAATCAAACAATGTAAATTAAGCATTAAATTATAACTTAAATCAACTGTTCTCAGAATAAACTCAAAGTAAGCCCACACAATTTCTTGACGCACATCTTACTTAATCAAAGATAGAACAGTTATTTTGTGGGGAGTCAACCCCATTGGGGAAATCATTTGAAAAGTTGATCAAGGTTGTGCCTAATAATCGAAGTTTCAAATGATTTGGTGCGCGTTGGGCCCTTTTTTTGTTTCTTTTTTTGGGCAAACAAAAAAAGAAAAATTGAAAACTAGAACTAGCAGGTAGCATTTACTGCACTATGAAATTAGTTTTATCGGACAGTGATGAAAATTAATAGAATTTCTTAAAATATTTTAATGGCATCTTTACCCTAATACTCGACACCGTCAATATGCAGAGAGCTCATAGTTGATGGTATTGGCTTTGTTAACCTTGAATATTGACGTCCCCCCTTTCGTCTTAATTCAAATTATGAGAAGTTGTTTTTTTATTTTTCTGTTATTATTTCCAGTGACAGGTGAAAGGAGTTTTCTTTCACCTGTTTCTTTTATTATTGCAAAGTATTTTTTCTATGTAAGAAAAGGTATTTAGAAGTAACTATTAAATTGCTTTATAGACTTTTGTTTGTTGAATCGCTTTATAAAACCCCGGTGTCTTAACAGGGAATCGATAACCTATATTTAGAAAAGTGGAGATATAAACATTGTTGACATCGAACAAGTTTAATCTGTAATTGTTGCCATCGACAATGTTTTGGATGCTAATAAAAAATGCATTTGAATTAAATCCAAATGATGATCTAAGATCATACGCACTTAATTGGGATTTCCAGACATCGACCTTCTGATTTGTTTCTGATGATTTTGTAATTATGTGCTGTTCTTCAAGTCCTAGAGTGAAAAGTAAGTTCAGAAATGCTCTTTTGAAAAGTGTAAGAGTATATGTATAGCCAACTCCCGTAGTGAGAGCAGTAACATTAAACTGATTCCATTTATTCCAAGTTCCATAATAACCGGCAATATAAGGTGGTACAAGATTGTCAGAATTTAGTTTAAAGGAGTATAAATTTGTAGCTACAACAAACGAACCGGCAGATTTTATTTGTCTAACATTATTTACATAAGCAGCCCCATATGAAAACCTTTTTTTTCTGTTCAGGAAATAGAAAGCTTTTACGCGCAATGAACGGTTAGACATTTCGCTATTTTGAAAATATGCAGTTGAGTCGGCAAACCCGGGGATGTAATTTACTGAGTTGACATCATAGAATCCTTTGTATGACCTCAAGGAGCATTCAATACGAAGTTTTACACCTGTGATGGCAAATTGTAATTGCGAATAATTTGTTCGACCTTTTTTAACTCTTTCGTCTTTATTTATAGGAGATTTAAATCCAACAAATAAAGAGATTTTGTCATAGAAAAAACCGATGCCCGTGACGTTTTTTGCTAGTGTCGAATACCCGATATTGGAAATGCCTATTGTGTCTCTTGTCAGCTTTTGCGAAATTGTGATATTATAAGAAGGCTTACTTTGAAAAATAGACAGACCTAACTTTGAAGGATACTTTATTGCATATAGTGTGTCGAACTGAGCAATTGCATTTGAAGAGCTGAAAGAAATAATTAGAATTAGGAGGGCATTATTCCTGTTGAATATCAATTTCCACATAGATGTCGAAGGTAGAGATTTTTTTTACTCAATTTAAGTTCATGAAAATCCATTTTGTAAACCAAAATACTAATGTAAGAAATCGCTAGAAAAGTGATAGAAATGTTCAGGGAATAAGACTTTGGGAGAAAACAGTTTTGACGTTACATATCGTGAAGGTCGGTTTTTATTAGGCTTCTTTAAGTTACTAATTGAAAATTGTGAATCTGTCCTTTGCTTCCTAAGAATTCGTTGTTTTTTCAACTAATAAATGAAACTGTAAGGTTTTTGAATTTTGAATTTAACAGAATAAAGTATTACAAGTAGAATGATTTTGAATATAATGGGCAAACTGAATCAAATTTAGTTGCTGATTATAATTTCAATTATAATTTATCAGATTGAATATAAAATGCAATAACCAATGAAACAAAGACAAGAATTAAAACTTAAAGTTTCCTTAAAACGGATTGCATGGGTAACATCTGCACTTGTAGCAGTTTTAGCCATAGGGTTAACTTTATTTTTCAATTTTTCATCTAATGAAAAAATATATGCAACGGCCAATGGTGAATACAGGACTAAGGCTAGTGGAAACTGGAATGCAGTAGCAACTTGGCAAAAATATAACGGTAGTTCTTGGGTAAATGCAACAGCTGCACCAACATCATCAGATGCTATGATCACTATTTTATCAGGACATTCTGTAACAATTACGGCTGGAGTAACAGTCGATCAGATGGTTGTTGCTAGTGGTGGAACATTAGTGCTGAATTCCGGCGTTACAATTATACTTAATAATGGAACAGGAACAGATTTAGATGTATCCGGTGTTTTCAAAAATGCAGGAACAGTTACGATCAGTGCAAGTGCAAACATTGCATATCAAAGTGGTGGAAAATACCAACACAATTATTCAACCTCGGCCGGAGTAATTCCGACATCAACTTGGAATTCAGGATCTACATGTGAGATCATAGGATACACAACATATAATGGGACAGTTACAGGTATGCAGGCATTTTCGAACTTCATATGGAACTGTCCATCGCAATTAAGTTGGATCGATTTAAATTCAGGACTCACGAGTGTTACAGGAGACTTTACAATTACTTCTACCGGTTTAACAGGCGGTTTAAGATTATCTAAGAGCAGTGCTTCTACACTTTCAATTGGAGGGAATTTTACACTTACTACAGGAAACCTATCGTTGTCTGATGGAAGTGGTATCACTTCAGTTATGAATGTTGCCGGTGATTACACACAAACATTAGGAACTTTCACTGTTGTTGAAGGAAGTAATAGCACGGGAAATGTGAATCTCTCCGGAAACTTTACACATACTTCAGGAATGATCACAGTAGGCGGAAACTCTAGTACAAGCGCTGTAATTTCATTTGCAAAATCCGGCACACAAACATTTACTGCAACAGTGCCAATTGTTACCGGCAATGTCGATTATAAAATTAATAGTGGTTCAACGTTAGATATAGGAACGAACATAATGGTCGGAAGAAATTTTACTCTAACTTCAGGAGGGTGTTTATGTATGGGTTCAACAGCTGGTATTTCAGCAACAGGATTGACAGGAAATATTCAAGTTTCAGGGACACGTACTTATAGCACAGGAGCAGATTACATGTATGTGGGTAGTTCTTCACAGGCAGCTGGGAATGGAATTCCATCTACTGTTAGGAACCTTATAATTAATTCCGGTGGTACTATGAGTTTGGCCGCCAATGTAACTGTTACAGGAACTTTAAATCTTGTTAGTGGAAAGATCAACACAGGAAGTAATACACTTTTTATTACAAATAATTCTACAGGAAGTATTGCCGGATATTCTTCGACTAATTATATCATTGGAAACTTGAATCGTGCAGTTGGAAGTTCCGGCGCTTACAATTACCCTTTAGGCACAACTTCGAAGTATGAACCGTTGACGTTAACTTTATCAGGAACTGCCGGATTTGCTAATGTCTTGGGAAAATTTACTGCTGGAGATCCCACAGATGCTGCACATGATCTTGATTCAGTAAATGCAAGTGGCGTACAAATGACAGAGTTGTTGGATTATGGTTCATGGACATTAACTCCAAATTCAAATCTAACAGCAGGCACATTTACGGTTAAAGTTGCAGAAGATGGTTATAGTAATACAATCCTCGAAGGAACTGTTCATACATTAGCTAATAGAGCAAACTCTAGCGCTGATTGGTTACAGGTTGGAACTTACAATGATGCCACACAAACAGTTGTTTCAGGAGTTGCAACAGCTGAACGATCTTCATTAACTAAATTCGGAATATTTGCAATTGCTATAGGTGATTTTGCAGCTTTCAGTAGCCCAGCATTAAAAAGCGGAACAGCAGGAGCAGTAAATGCAGTCTATCTTTTTCCTATAGTAATGCGAGGTGTAGATGCATGGGTGCAAATCATTAGTCTCAATAATGGAGCTGTGTTAAGTGACATTGATAATTCAACTACAGGTTACAATGCATCTTTTCAGCCTTTCATTGATTATCCTGCAAATTCGACAGCCTATGTTGAATGGAAAATTACATTCAAGAAAGCTGGGACGAGTACTGATACAACAATAAAGAAAATGATTGCAACTGGAGTTGATATTGATGGAGGTACAAACATCAGGGAATTCATTGATGCCACTATGCCTTTGAGCTATAATCTTGATCCTGCAACAGCATTAACTGTGTCAAACATAGGTGGTATTTACCGTGCAACCGGAAGTTTTGCAACGGTCAGCAACATTGATACTACAGCGAAGCAAGCTATGTTTGAATTGAACTATAGAAACGTAAATACTCTTATGTATCGAACAGGAGCTATCAATTCAAATTCATCCGGACAAACAAGGCAGACTTCTCTCTTCTTCAAATCATTTAATCTCTTGAATAAGAATATCGCTCTTCCAATTAAATTAATATCCTTTGATGCAAAATTGAAGAATGGAAATGTGAGTTTAAACTGGGCAACAGCATCTGAAATAAACAACGATTACTTTTCAATTGAACGATCAGCTGATGGACAGAATTTTGAAACTATTCTCACAAAACGAGGTGCTGGAAATTCAACAATCACACAATACTATGAAGCAAATGATGCGAGCCCACTGAGTGGCTATTCTTATTATAGATTGAAACAAACTGATTTCGACGGGCAGTTTACTTATAGCAATGTTCAAACTGTGAAAAATAAAGGTGGAAATGATATTGACGAAGCGCAAGTAGAAATCACCGCCATCTCTCCTAATCCATTCACCGATGAATTCAAAGTTGATTTTATATTGAAACAAAAGAGCGAAGTGGTGATAAGTATGATCAGCGCCAAAGGCGAAGTAATCTTCAAGGAAAATGTTTTGGCAGAAGACGGGTACAATTCCTATAAGTTCAATGACAATAAGGGATTAATTGGTGGGTACTATTTTGTAACAATAAGTTATAAAGACCAAAAGGTTACGAAAAAAGTCCTGAAGTATTAATTAATAAAGAATAAGAAAATCATTGGTGTAAATCCAAAAACATTTCAAGTAGATTTAAGTAAACTCACAACCATAATGAAATCAAGAGGACCAAAACGTAGTAGACAGAGACTCGAAATGAGACAGAAGATTTCATTGAGACGAGTCACTATGATCTCTTCTGCTTTGATGGGAGTAGTTGCCATTGGACTTACATTATTTTTTAATGTATCTTCAAATGAAAAGACATTTGCAGCTGTCAGTGGCGAATACCGTACAAAGGCATCAGGTAACTGGAATGCTATTACTATTTGGCAAAAGTATAATGGTTCTTCATGGGTAAATGCTACCGCAGCACCTACTTCAACAGATGCAATTATTACTATACTGTCCGGACATACCGTAACCATCATTGCAAATGTAACTGTTGATCAGGTTGTAATTAACAGTGGAGGTGTACTTGATTTAAGTTCAGGTAAGATTTTGACTTTAAATAATGGTACAGGTACAGATTTAGATGTATCAGGTGTTTTCAAAAATGCAGGAACCGTTACGATCAGTGCAAGTGCAAACATTGCATATCAAAGTGGGGGTAAATATCAACACAACTATTCAACTTCGGCCGGAGTAATTCCTACATCAACTTGGAATTCAGGTTCTACATGTGAGATCATAGGATACACAACATATAGTGGAACAGTTACAGGTATGCAGGCATTTTCGAACTTCATATGGAACTGTCCATCGCAATTAAGTTGGATCGATTTGAATTCAGGACTCACGAGTGTTACAGGAGACTTTACAATTACTTCTACCGGTTTAACAGGCGGTCTAAGATTATCTAAGAGCAGTGCTTCTACACTTTCAGTTGGTGGCAATTTTACTTTGACAACAGGAAACGTATCGTTGTCTGATGGAAGTGGTATCACTTCAGTTATGAATATTGCCGGTGATTATACCCAAACACTCGGTTCATTCAGCGTCGTTGAAGGAAGTAATAGTACGGGAAATGTGAACCTCTCCGGAAACTTTACACATACTTCAGGAATGATCACAGTAGGCGGAAACTCTAGTACAAGCGCTGTAATTTCATTTGCAAAATCCGGCACACAAACATTTACTGCAACATTGCCAATTGTTACCGGCAATGTCGATTATAAAATTAATAGCGGTTCAACGTTAGAAATGGGAACGAGCATCATGTATGGTAGAAATTTTACACTTTCTGCAGGCGGCGGACTTTCAATGGGATCTTTATTAGGAATCACAGCATCAGGCTTTTTAGGAAATATTCAAGTGTCAGGTACTCGATCATATAGTACAAGTGCCGATTATATTTACTCCGGTGCAAGCACTCAATCAACAGGCGCAGGAATTCCGTCAACAGTTAGAAATCTAACTGTCAATAATGGAGCTGTTTTGAATATGTCTGCTAATTTTACTGTAACCGGAATTCTAAATCTAACAAATGGGAAAATCTCCACAGGCAGCAACACACTTTACTTAACAAATACCTCTACAAGTAGCATTGCCGGATATTCCTCAACCAATTATGTTATAGGAAATTTAAGTCGCGCAGTAACGAGTACGGGTACATACGATTTCCCGCTTGGAATCGGAGCGAAATATGAATTGATGACAGTAGCATTATCAGGAACGGCCGGATTTTCCAGATTGCTTGGATCGTTTACCAATTCAAACCCGAATGCAGATACAACAGGAATTCAGAATATTGATGTTGGTGGTGTTGAAATGTATGAACTTCTTGATTTCGGTTATTGGACTTTATCACCAAATTCAAATTTGACAATCGGAAAATATACTATTACTGTCAATGAGCAGGGGTATTTGAATACGATCACAGAAACTTCTGTCTTGTCACTGATCAATAGAAAAGATCTTTCAAGTCCGTGGCAAAATGCAGGGACACACAATGATAATACACAGAGTATCGTACCTCCTACAGCAAGGGCAGAACGGTCCATTGTGAATTCATTTGGAATATTTGCGATTGCAAAAGGAGATTATGCCATGTTTAGCAACCCAACATTAAGAACAGGAACAGCAGGAGAAGTGGGAGCTATATATATTTTTCCAAATGTAATACCAAGTGTTGATGCATGGGTGGAAATTACGAGCATGGTAGGTGGCGCAACTCTGAGTAGTATTGATGACCAGACCACAGGATATAATGCATCGTTTCAACCATTTATTTATTATCCTCCCGGAGTAGATTCTTATGTCGAATGGAAATTGCGTTTCAAGAAAAGTGGAACGGCAACTGATACAACTTTATTAAAGATCGTTGCAACAGGGGTCGACGTAGATGGTTCCTCAAGTAGCGGAAAAAACATTCGTGAATACATTGAAGCAACCATGCCTACTAGTTATAATCTTGATCCGGCAACAACGATCACAGTAACAAACAATGGCGGAAGATATAGAGCGATGGGGTCTTCAACAACAATTTCAAGCATCGATACTTCAGCCAGACAAGCCATGTACGAGCTAAATTATTCTAATGTGAATGTGATCATGTACAGAACGGGAAGTTTAAGTACAATGTCTGCCGGTGAAATCAGACAGACTTCTTTATTTTTTAAAGCATTCTATCTGGGAAATAAAAACATCGCTCTTCCTATAAAGTTGATTTCTTTCGATGCTAAACTTAGAAATAATAATGTGAGTATATCTTGGGCAACAGCAGCGGAAATTAATAACGATTATTTTTCCATTGAACGATCAAGTGATGGGCAGAATTTCGAAACCATATTGACGAAACAAGGTGCAGGAAACTCTACAATTACATTAGAGTACGAAGCCAGTGACCCTAATCCACTTGGTGGATACAGTTACTATAGATTAAAACAAACAGATTACGATGGACATTTTTCATATAGCGATGTTAAAACTGTGAAGAACAAAGGTGGACAAGATGAGATCGATGAAGCTGCTGTAGAGATTACTGCTATTTCCCCTAATCCTTTTTCAGATGCATTCAAAATTGATTTCATTCTTAAGCAA
>JANOBV010000174.1:0-20557 GCA_031411835.1 Bacteroidota bacterium
CAATTTGAATCTTCTTAAGAAGATTCCGATACGGGTGATTCTTGGATCGCGAGAGCCAACAGTGATAAGGCCCATTTTATCGGAATTGATATTCATTGTCCTGAATTTAAATAGGCGGAAATCACAATTGTTCTTTCCAACGCGCCATTGTCTGAATATAACAGGACCTGATGAATCAAGAACAATTAGTACGGAGATTAGTAATAATATTGGTGAGAATACAATAAGCCCTGCCAATGAGAACACAATATCAAAAAATCTAATGAGGAACTTATTCATATTACCTTTTAGCCAAATCATTATTTAACACTAATTATTTATTTGCTTTCAACCAAGCTGCCATGTCTTTGATCAATCCAAAGTCAACATTTCCGGGAGTAGCATATTCAGATGGAGTACTTTTGGCCTCGCCGGCAACAAAGAAATGATTTAATTTAGGATAAACTTTGAAGGTAGCCATTTTATTTGACTTTAAAGCAGAGCGCCACATCTCTTCATCGACCTTGGTTACTTGATAATCGCGTGAACCGAACATAAAAAGCATTGGTTTGTCGATTGTCTTTACTGTTTTAATTGGATCATACTTACTAAGGTCATACCAATAAGAAGCAGGTGAATCGAAAAGAAGGGTAGTATCAGAGACAGCACTTGCTGTAAGTGCTTTAATTTGGTCATATTGATTTTTTGCAGATCCATGAACATTACCTTTTTTAGTTGACCCATTGCTTGCATCTTTTGAAATAATCTCTGCTTGAGCTAAGAATGAATCTTCCAATTTACGAGCATTAGGAGTTAGAAAGATAAGCCCTTTTATTGATGGGTTCTCATTCGCAATTCGAGGTAAAAGCATTCCACCAAAACTATGTCCACAAATATAAATTTGGGTTGAATCAATTGAAGAATCTTGCTTGGCAATTTCAATTGCTGCAGTGACATCTTCCAAAACTTCTTCTTTTATGGTGTAATTAGGTAAATCGTGTTTCAATCTTGCTTTAAGTAGACGAGTTCGTTTATCATATCGCAATACAGCAATTCCATTATTATTCAAACCATAAGTAATATCTTTAAATGGTTTTAAAGGCCCAAAAGTTTCATCTCTATCGTTTGGCCCAGAGCCATGAACAAGAATTACTAGTGGATGTTTCCCTGCAGTTTTTGGAATAGAAAGTGTACCGGGCAACCTATACATCCCTGTAATCAATAAAACTTTCTTATTCTCTGCAATAGAATCATTACGATATGAAGGAGCTACATATTTAGGCTTTGCATCAAAAGCTGAAAAAACAAAACTTTTAATTTTATTATCACTTGTCCAATATAGTCTAAAATTAACTTCATTTTTTTCAAACTTGCATCTTTGAATTACAATTGTAGTTGTTTCTTGAGCTACTACTTCATCGCTAACCTTTTTAACAAAAGCTCCATTTTTTGCAATGACATCATTCCATGAATTGGATAAAGTTGCGGTATCAAATTTAATTAACCCAGCCGAATCCATTTGTTCCCGGATAGCTTGAAAATTGTGTTGTTTAAATTGTTCAAGAACTTTTTCAGAGTTGAGTTTATAATCAACTTGCTGCGAAAAAGCAGTAAATGAAATAAGCGTAAGCAGGTAAAGCAATTTTTTCATAGGGTGCGAATATATAATTCTTCTTCCACTGATTGTATGACAGATTTACTTATTTCTTCAATTTGTGAATAAGTCAAGTCGAAAAAAACAGGTAATGATATTTCTTGAGAGAAATTTTTGTAACACACAGGATAATTGTCGATTGAATACCCAAGTGAACGGTAGAACGACATCATAGGTACAGGAATAAAATGCACATTGACACTTATATTCTTGTCAAAGATCTGCTGCATTATTTTATCTCTTGTAGGCTCATCAATTCCGGCTATTCGTAACGGATAAAGATGATAAGAGGTTTCTTGGCTTTCGTTCTGAAGATCCGGCAAAATAGCCCAAGATTTATTTTCGAATGCTTTGTTGTATGCCAGGCAAATCTCTTTTCTTTTGACTAAAGTTTCGGTTTCGTATCTTTCTAGTTCCACAAGACCTATAGCAGCAAGAATATCGGTCATATTCATTTTGTATCCGGCTTCAACGATGTCATAGCGCCAATTTCCTTTTTGCATTTTCGCTAAAGCATCCTTATTCTGACCGTGTAATGTTTTTATACAAAGCCGTTCATACAATTCATCATTATTGAGATGATCAAAATTTAATGCTACTGCTCCACCTTCGGCTGTTGTGAGATTTTTTACAGCATGAAATGAGAACACTGAACAATCTGTTAGTGCCCCTGACTTCTTGTCATTTTGTGTTGCTCCTAGCGAATGGGCAGCATCAGCAAGAATAAATATTCTACCAAGTCTTTTCTGTTCGTCAGAATTAGGAGAAAACAACTTTTTTATATCCGGTTCTACGACCAATTTATTCAATGCATTATAATCACATGGCCAACCCCCAAAATCGACGGGCATTATGACTTTTGTTTTTGATGTGATAGCTGCTTTTACTTTTTCAGGATCAATATTGAAATCCTCTTTCACATCAACAAATACGGGCTTTGCCCCACAATGCATTACAACATTTGCAGTAGCTGAATAGGTATAAGATGGCAAAATCACTTCATCGCCTTCTTTCACTCCAAACCAAATCAACATGATCTCTAACCCGGCCGTAGCTGAATTCAGACAAATAGTTCGCTTGTTCCCACAGTAAGCAGCGAGAAGTTTTTCAAACTTTTTTGTTTTAGACCCAGTTGTTATCCACCCTGATTTCAGAGTATCCACTACTTCATCAATAATTTTCTGGTCGATTCTAGGCGGTGAAAAAGGAATCATATTATATTTTAATCATCAATAAAGAATAAACAGCGGCGCAGACTTTGATTTTACGAGCCCGAAGATAAAAACTTAGAATGATAATTACACCTTTTTTAGGGTAAAACTTAAATAATATCGGTAAAAAAGACAGGCAAATAATGTAAAAAAGTACAAAGAAGAAGCCCGAAGTACAGTATCACCAATTGCATTTAATAGAACAACCATCATAAAAGATGCGAAAAGAAACTCCTTGGCTTTTAAAAACTCCAATAATGGCCAAACAATGCACAAAATTAGGATCAAAAGGCCGAAAACGCCCAATGTCACTGCAGTTTGAAGGTATTGATTATGGGCGCCTTTACTTTTCAAAGCCAAAACATGCAAACCTTCATCATTTAACCTTTTTACGGATTCAGGTATCACATCGCCGGTTCCTACACCAATCCATGGGTGTTCTTTAAAAATTGCCAAACCGTTTTTGAATAGACCAATTCTGATCGTGGTACTATTATATGATACATTATTGACAGTATCCTTCAGTGCAGTAGGATCATTCTTTTTTTCAATAACATCAGCGATCTGAGTAAATCGGTTATTCAGATTTATAAAAAAGTACGATAACAGAACGATTGCAATTGCTCCTATACTCATCAGGGGAAATAGTTTTTTTATATTCTTCTGTTTCATTGATTCTAAAATAACAAATACAGACATTGTAAAAAAAGTCGCAACCATAGCGAGTCGGGCAGATAAGATAATGACCGCAGAAATGAAAATCAGCAATAGAATTCCATTACCAATCTCATTCTTTCGAGAAATCTCTACTCCTTTTAACCATCCATCCAACAACATTAAAATCGCTAGATTTATAAACATAGTATAATAAGTAGGATGCATGAGGTGAGAAAATCCTGTATAGAAGAAGTTTCCCATATCATGATTAAATGAATAGCGAATTGAAGAAAAAACTAAACAATAAATGATTGATGCTAAGCATCCAAAAACTAAGCTCTTCCTAACATTATCAAGTGTCGATCTATTCAAATCGATTACAGTGAAAAGAACAGGAAATAAAATCAACGGAATTTTAATCTGTAGGTCTTCAACTCCCAATGCAATATTTTCTGTCCACAACATTCCTATAGCATAAAACAAATAAAGCAAAATCAAGAGTGCATAGAATGGGTTTTTAAAAAGTGTTTTTAGTTTCGCAATAGATCCTTTTTTTGCAAAAGACAAAACAAGAATAAAGATCCAACATAATAAACTGATTATTTGAAATGAAGGAAGAAAAAAAACTGAAATCATCAGCAATTTTTCGGTCATATTAATTGATCTTGGCAGAATGTTCATTCTAATAGTTTTTATCTTTCATTTCTTGAATAATCCGAGTAGAAAACCTGTCCCATAACCAATATGCAATATTGGAAATACAGGAAGGCAGAATAATTTTACATTCAATCTTTCTTCGCATTTCATTGAAATATAAAACGCAAGCAAAAAATAAAATAACAATGGCACTATCCACATCCACGAAATAATCATCACAGGAAATGAAAGTAAATATATAACAAATGCTGATGGAATGAGATGTCTCATTCGAACAGACCCTTTCACTTTTTTCAGAACAAGTGGTTTATAAAGCCCATATCTAAAATATTGCTTTAGTAATTTAGAATAACTATCTCTAACAAAATAAGTAGCATTCATTTCAGGAACCATCATTATTTTATAGCCCTTTGAATTTAGACGATAATGAAATTCATCGTCTTGATTAACAGGCAAACTTTCATCCATTAATCCCACAACATTGATCATGGTCTTTCGATAGATTGCAAAAGCTACACTATCTACAAACATTCTTTCTTTTGAAGTTCGAAATTCCGTATTCCCTACTCCGGATTTGGAACTCATTACATAAGCAATTGCTTTTCCGATGTCTGATTTGCCTCTTTGTTCCAATGGACCACCTACTGCATCGCAAATTCCGCTATTCAAAACTTCGACACCAACTTTAAAATAATCTTTTGAATAACCAGCATGTGCTCCTACAAAAGCGATATACTCGCCTTTTGAATAAGCATACCCAATATTAAATGCAGCAGTAGAAGTTCGTCTTGGATTATTAATCAGAATCAAATTAGAATATTTCTTCTGAAGTTCTCTAACACGGTCGATCGTCCCATCGATTGACCCACCATCAAGAATTAAAATTTCTTTCTTCAGTCCATCTTCAAAACAAAGATCATAGACCAATTGATCTATGAAATCAACTTCGTTTAATGTTGGACAAATGATAGAAAGTTCCATTAAACTGCTTTCAGTATTTCGTCTACAATAAATTTACTTGCATTACCTGTTCCATAAAAGTTCTTTTCAAAAGAAGGAGATGCTTTTAAAGCCTCACGTACAGATTCCAAAATTGATTTTGGCTCAGTGCCGGAAACAATAACAAATCGATCTTCTTCCAATTCCTTCCACTCTGTTTCTTCACGAAAGCAGATGCAGATCTTTTTATGAAAATAAGATTCCTTTTGTAATCCACCGCTATCAGTTAAAACCAACTTGCATTTATCAAGCAAGCGAATCATTTCAAAATATCCTACCGGCTCAATCATATCAAATTCAATTTTCAATCCAAGTGCTTTGATTCTTTGCAAAGTTCGAGGATGCAAAGGGCAAATAACTGTAGTATCTTTTGAAATTGAATTAACAGCAGAAATAATATTGGTTAGATTTTTATCATTATCAGTATTTTCTGAACGATGAATAGTACAAAGTATAAATTCCGAATCAGGGAAATTTTGTAACGATGTACTTTCTGCCAATGCTTTTTCTTTATAAAAAAGAGTAGCATCTAACATAACATCGCCGGACAAAAAATAATCAGACGAGAATCCATCATAGCCTTCTTCACGGAGATTGTCCATAGCAATTTGTGTTGGACAAAAAAGCATATTTGAAATACGATCGGTTATCACACGATTAAGTTCTTCCGGCATTTTCATATTAAAGCTACGCAAGCCGGCTTCAATGTGAATTAATTTAATATTTTGCTTTACCGCAGCCAATGCAGCACCGAGTGTAGAATTTGTATCACCATATACGATTAGAGCATCAGGTTTCTCCAAAAGAATTTGCTGCTCTACACCTTCCAAAATCTTGGCCACCATCATTCCGGGATCAACTTGATTTACTCTAAGATTGATATAAGGCCGAGGAATATCCATTTGAGTGAAGAAAAGTTCAGACATATTCTCATCATAATGTTGCCCGGTATGAATGATCTTTTCAGTGATCTGATTATGCAATGAAAACTCTCTACTTACAACAGATGCTTTGATGAACTGAGGTCTTGCACCAACTATTGTCAATATTTTCATTTTGTCCATCATTTTAGAAAAGAAAGATACAGATTATGTATTTGATCATAGCCATTTTTTAAATTATACCTTTCAGTAACGAACTGTCTACCATTTTTGCCGAAGATATCAATTAGCTCCCGATTTTCAATAAAGTGGGAAATAGCTTTTACTAATTCTCCTACACTACCTTGTTCCACAATAAGTCCAGAATAATGGTCCACGACAACTTCCTTGAGTCCGCCGACATTAGTAACGATCACAGGATTTTCAGTAGCAGAAGCTTCCAATACACTTACACCAAAACTTTCATGAACAGAAGGGTTCACAAAAATATCGATTTCATTATGAGCAGAAGGAACATCTTGCTGAGGTATTTTACCTCTCAGTTCGACAAACTTTTCAAGTCCATTACGCGAAACTTGATCTCTATATTTCTCTAGCTTTGTGCCACCTCCAATCAACAAAAGTTTTAGTCCAATGTCAGAATATTTTTCTCTTACAATTTTAAATGCCAAGATCAGATCTTCAATTCCGTAATGATCTTCCATTGACTTTATTATTCCAATTGTGAGTGATTTTCCTCTTGAAGTAGTCCTTTTATATTTATTCAAATCAATACCAAAAGGTATGACCTCGACCTTTCCTTTGAAATATTTACGAGTTTCATCTGCCATTATTTTACTGGAAGAAACAATACATTCAGCATTTTTTAAATTGAATCTCAAGATCCGGTTATGAAAAAACGAACGATTAGGAAAATCAAACACATCTGAACCCCAAACTGAAATGATAAAAGGTCGAAAGCCGCTAAGTGCTGCCATTAAACCATAGCTGGTAGAATAATGAGCATGTACAAGATCAGGTTTGAATTCTTTAATTACTACTTTTAATTGGCGCAGATGTTTGATGTAAGAAGATTTTCGAAGGTCACTTTGGTTGAACTGCTCATTTTTCACAAGGTTTTGATCAGTTGCCAATTTAATATTCGTATTCAAATATTGGTCAGCCAAAGGCACAGTAAATGAAAAGATCATGACATCAAATCCAAGTGACTTGACAGCTTCAGCCCATTTCTGCGTATGAGATGACTGCGCATCTGCAATCAAAAGAATTTTTTTCATCGAGGAAATAATCTATGCTTCATCAATCGCAATTTAGAGAACCAGGTCAATTTACTTAGTTGACCTCTTCCGTAAATTTTGCTAATGATCAATTGTTCCTTTATAAAAATTGGGATAAGTGAACCTGTTTTTGAATCACTATAATAACGAAATCTTGAGAGGGGGAAATCACAGACAACTATTTTTGCATTATTTTTCAAACATCGAAGTATGTATTCATAATCGAAACAACAACGGTATGATTTAATTTCACCAATTCCCTTTGTAAACGATGTTTTGAAAAACGATCCCGGCTGAAAGATCCCCGGATCAGAGTTTACTAGAGAGTTGAGCGTAAATTTTTTCGCCTTTACATCCATAATTATTTCACCGCCGGCATCCATATACAATATTCCACCATAGATATAATCAATCGAAGAATCCTTTTTTAGGATTTCAGCAAGACGAAAAAAACCTTCGCTGATAATATGGTCGTCAGTATTTAACCATGTCCAATAATCTCCCGTGCAAATTTTCAATCCTTTGTTAATTGCATCATATTGTCCTTTGTCTTTACTTATATCAATATGGTCAATTACATTTTTATACTGAGAAATGATTTGCTGAACAGCATCATTTGATTCATTATCGATAAGTATTATCTCAATAGTAATTCCATTTAGATTAGCCTCATTCTTTAATTGCGCTACATTCTCTAGTGTACTACCAATAAATTTTTCTTGATTGTATGAAGGAATAATAATGGAGAATTTCATAGCTGCGTATTTAAAAAATATTGTTGTTTTTCCCCCAGCTTTTTCTCACAGGAATTAAATTTTTCAGATGAAAATCGAGTTGCTTCAACGCATTTTCTACCGTGAAAAAAGATATTGATTTTTTTAGCTCAGCTTTTTTTAATAGATCGGATCTAAATTGCGCATCAAGAATTTTTTTCATTTGATCAACCATTTCTAAATGATTGGTTGGATCAAAGTATAATGCCCCATCACCCATCATTTCCATATGTCCCGGAAGATTGGAGCACAAAACAGGACAATTTAATTCACGGGCTTCTAACAAAGGCATATTTGTCGGCCCAAGAAGAGATGGCATTATCATAGCTGAGGCATGAGAATAAATACCCACCATTGTTTCATTGTCTACAAATCCGGGAAACAGAACATTTTTTTCAATATCTAAATCACGACAAACTTTACGGATGTAATCTTTATTACCTTTATCAGACCCGGTCAGCACAAGTTTTTGATCCGGAAATTCTGTTAAATGTTTTTTAAATGCCAACAGCAAGTTATAATGATTTTTATGCGCCCAGAATTGTGCCGGGTAAAAATAATATTTTTCATTCTTTAGTCCCAGTTTCTCTATACGAGAAAGTTGGATGTTGCGATCAACATTAATATTTACAACGCCACCCGGAAAAAGCGGAACAATCTTAACGCGTTGCGGATTCAATCTTGTGTAATACAAAAGTTCTTCACGTCCCGATTCAGATTCAGCAAAAACCATCAGCGCTTTAAAAATTCCTCGGGTATACCATTTCTCACGGTAATCAAATGAGTAATTCATTCCCAATTCAGGCAATGCATATGACGCTTTATGGCCAA
The DNA here is from genome assembly GCA_031411835.1 of Bacteroidota bacterium. Taxonomy (GTDB): domain Bacteria; phylum Bacteroidota; class Bacteroidia; order AKYH767-A; family 2013-40CM-41-45; genus JADKIH01. The sequence goes on from JANOBV010000174.1 coordinate 8,920, forward strand.
TATCCCAATTTGAAACCACAAATGGGAAATCGATTGTTTTACTAAATCCTTGTATTGGATAAAAGATCAGATCTACATCATTCGCAATAAGAATTTTTCTTTCCTTTTTATAAAGTAAAGGAATCCTATGCGAATAGCGAGCAAGTTTTTTTTGAATGAAAGAAAAAATACCACTTCGATTTTTCTTTCCATTTTTATGAGTTGAACCAAAGAAATTTAGTTCGATGTAATTCTTTTTAAAGGAATAATTAGATGAAGAATTATGACCAACAAAACAAATCTCCAATTCTTCGGAAAAATTGTAAGAGTCTATCATCTGAATAAATTTATCATACAAAGCAAATCCGCCACCGATCTGTTGCTTGTAATCAGACAAAACCCATACTGCGATCTTCATAGATAATTTAATTTATTACTGCAATAAAAGCAGATCAGCTACAAATTTTCTTCATTGTAGAAATTACTGTTCTGATATCTTCATCAGATAAACCTAATCCGCTGGGCAGATAAAATCCATTGCGGGCAAGTTTCTCGGCGACTGGATATTTTTCATTCTTGAACAACCCCATTTCAAGAAATACCGGTTGTTCATGCATGCACCAGAAAAATGGTCTAGTGCCAATTTTTTCAGCAGCAAGTTTTGCAACCGTCGACTCGCACAATTCTTGGGAATCTCCAACCAGTGCATATACCCAAAAAATGTTTTCTGAATATTCTGTTTTTATTTTGGGAAACTGAAAACCTTTTAAAGAAGTTAAGCCTTCTTGATACATTTTCCCGGTACGTCTTTTCTTTTCAATATGCTCATCAATTCGTTCTAACTGCGCAAGTCCTAATGCAGCTTGCATATTTGTCATTCTGTAATTCCACCCTAGTTCGAAATGAATAAATCTTCTTCCTTGCGGTTCGAATGCAAGGTTTCTGAGTTTACGGCAACGATCTGCTAAGTGGTCAGAGTCGCAGACGATCATTCCGCCTTCACCTGTAGTAATATGTTTGTTGGGATAAAAACTAAAGATACTGATGTCACCAAAAGATCCACATACTTTTCCATTGTAAGTTTGCCCATGCATCTCTGCAGCATCTTCGATTAAAAGAAGTCCGTTCTTTTTACAAAGTGCAAGAACAGGGTCCATGTCTACCGGTAAGCCATAAATATGAACAACTATTATTGCTTTAGTCTTTGATGTGATCTTGCTTTCGATCTGTTCAACATTCATATTCCATGTTTCAGGATCACTATCAACAAGAACAGGAACAAGTCCGGCTTTTACGACAGACTGAGCAGGAGAAATAATTGTAAAAGTAGGCATGATCACTTCATCGCCGGGCGATAATTGCAATGCTTGAACAGCAACATCTAATGCTGCCGATCCATTAGCAACAGCAATACCATGCTTTCTGTTTACATAGGAAGAAAATTTATCCTCGAACTCTTTAATAAACGGACCTTCAGAAGAGATCCATCCGGTTCGAATACATTCAAGTAAATATTTTTCTTCATTGCCATTAAGCAAAGGTGTGTTTACCGGAATCATAATTATTATTTAGCTTCTACTTTCGGATTCGACGTCGGATCAAAACGTACTTTATCTTTTTCTCCAATATAAGGACCTTGCTTTACTTCTATCATCTCACTGGTTTCAAGCATTTCAAAACCATGGCCACCACCTGCAAGTAATACGACATCACCTTTAACAAGAATCCTGCTTTCAATATAAACTTGATCATCGTTGTAAAAGTCGACACGAACTTTACCAGACTTCACAAAAAGAACTTCTTGAGTTTGAACTACCTCACGAGAAACAAGATTATGTCTGTGTGGTTCGATGATATAACCTTTAGGTCGGTTCATATACCCCAATTGCTGCGAAAAATTATCCGGCGTAAAAAATTCAATACCCTTGCTATTAAAATCTGTGCGTATGATCACAGCTAAAAGCACATCATTTTCTATAATCCGTTCAATCATTTTTTGATAGTTTAGAAAGTCATTCTTGCAACCAATTGCTCTTCAGCACTAAGGCTCTCCAAGAAGGGTCCTTCAACAGTTTGGCAAGGTACTTAATTCCTGCAATATTATAAAAACAGTAAGCTCTGTTCATTCGCCAAGTAATATTACTCCTCAGGAAGTTAAAAACACACTTTAGAGAGTAATAAATAACTTTCATTGCCGAAATAAAAATTGCCTTGATAATATCCGGTGCGCTTGGTTTTAACTTGTGATACCAAGTATAAATATCACAATTTCCCTGGTTCGCCATTCTTTTATCAAGATATTTTTGAGTAAGACGGCTAGCAGGAATAATATGATGTATCACAGATTTACGGTTAAACGCAAACTTAAATCCTTTTTCTTTTATTTTAATGTTCAAACCTGTCTCTCCATCACCGATCCAGACTCCTTTGGTATTTTCCGGATTAAATCCACCACTTTGAAAAAATACTTCTCTTCGAATCATTTGGTGACAACTGAACACATTACAATCTTTTTCCGAAATAATAAGATCATAGTCGGGGTCATTTAAACTTAGCAATGCATTATTACAAAGTTTCAAGATCCAATCAGGAGGTGCAACTTCCCATTTAGGTAATACGAGTCCGGTTACACTTGCAATTTTTTTATCTAGACCAAACAAATATAACAATTCACTCAAAGCATCAGGTTCAGCAATCATGTCATCATCTGTGAAATAAAGAAATTCACCTTTTGCAAGTTTTGCTGCAGAATTTCTTGCATAGTGAACACCTTGCCTGCTTTCCAGCAAATAACGAATATTGTAGGAACTATTATTTTTAATAAATCGTTGAACTAATTCTTCTGTATTATCAGTTGAATTATTATTTGAAATAATAATCTCATAATCCTCCTTCTTGAAATTTTGCTTGAGAAAACTTTCAAGAGTAAGTTCAATGAGATGACTTCGGTTGTAAGTCGGTATAATTATAGAAATCACCATTTCAGTAAAATTCTTTGTATATTATTAGCACTCGTCCGCGTCATTCGATAAACCGAATTGAACACACTCAATGAATGCAATTTTTTAAAGAGCTTAGTTTTTGTACTTGCAACTAAATCAAGATCGACATTTTTAAAAGTTCCACTCAATAGACCGGTTGGTTTGTAATGAACAAATTTGTAACCGAAATTTTTCAAATAGTAACCATATTTTAATGCTCCTGTTTTTCCGGATGGTTGAAGTACAGAAGAGATCATCTCAACTGTCTCTTCGTGAGTCTTTGGTTTGTATGCACCTTCAATGAAAGAATAAAAACTCTTTCCTAATAATACTGAAACTTTTCCCCAGTACACAGCTTCAATTCCGGCAGAAGAACCAAATGTAACCGTCTTCTCAGCTTCCATCATTAAAGTATAAGTGCTAACGGGACTTTCAGCATCAATGATAGTAAGATTCGGATATTTTTTTAACAAATAAGCATCTCGTATCTGTCGATTATCAAGTCCTTTTAAATTCGGATGTATTCGTAGGTAGAAATGAAAATTTGTTTTATCCGCAAATGAATTCAACAGCTTTTCAATTCCTTCTGCTTGCGTTTCATAAAGTTCATTTTTCCATTCAGGTCCGATAGACTCATATTCATCTTCTGAAGTATTAAAAATAGCAATGTTACGTTTCTCTTTATTCCAATCAGCCGGAAGAAGATCGCTTTGTTGATCTTTCACAAAAGAAACCCATGCTTGTTCCTTTCCTCTAATTCTCTCTTCATAAAAAGATGCTCCTACTTTTTCCCTTTCAATTAGATCAGCTTGTTCCCAAAGCTTTTCCATTTGAACAGTAAAATTATCAATATCGTGTGGTGTTGTATTTACTGTTATTCCATAATGAAAAATATCGCAGCCACGCTCATGAATTCTGCATTCGATTCCTGTTTTCTGCGCTGCTCTCAAGATCGGTTTTCCATGTGCGACACGTCCGTTGAATGCATAGATCACATCAGGTTTGAATTTGGCGAAATGATCGAGTGCAGCAAAATAAATTGCAAGCGAAGAATAAAAATAATTCGTGAAGAGTTGAATGTTTTTCTCAATGTCAGGTGAAGGATCGCGTAATTCAGAAATGATAGAAGAACTCACAGCGTAACCAATGTCGAAATTATCAATTCTGAACTCTTTGAACTTTTTCAGATCGGTGAAATCAAAAACAATCTCTTTTGCTTTTTTATAATGTTCGGAAGAATAGATACTATTCACTATTATAGTTTCCTTCCCATCAACCAGACTTTGTCCGATCTTTTGCTTATCGATACATTTAAAACAAGAATAAAGTCGATGATGAACATTAGTATCACAGACAGGCAATTCACCATTACATACAAAACGATAAACATTATCATCTTTATCAAGATGAAGTTGAATTAACTCCAACTCTGTTTCTGCGTGATGAGGCCAAAGAGTATGTGTACTGTAAATGAAAATATTCATTATTTTATTTTAATTTATTCAGATAAGATCCCATGTCAATGGGGTTCCTTTTGAAACGTCTTTGTTAATTACTTTTCCAATTACAACTTCCAGATATTTAGGCTCCAGACCTAGTCCGGGGCGAATGATTCTTACATTGTTTTCAGTTATCAATTCACCGGCTTTCATATCATTTGAAATATAAATTGACCGCTTAAATTTTTTACTTTTCTCTTCAGCGGGTAAAATACCATACTGAATTTTTCCTAACGATTGAAACGCGCGTTCACATTCACTGACTAGCGAATTTAATTCTTCCGGCTCCATTGAAAATGCACTGTCTACTCCCCCATCAGCACGCCGTAAAGTGAAATGTTTTTCAATGACACATGCACCTAATGCTACTGCCGCAACAGAAGTTCCAATTCCCATAGTATGATCAGATAAGCCAACATGGCAATTATGTAGACTAGAAAGATGTGGAATTGTAAGCAAGTTTGAATTTTCAGGAGATGCGGGATAAGTACTCGTACATTTGAGTAATATAATTTCTTTGCAACCAGCATTTTTTAATACACTAACACTTTCATCAATATCAGAAATAGTAGAAACTCCGGTTGACATGATAACTGGCTTTCCTGTCTTGGCAACTTTTCTAAGTAATGGATGATGTGTATTCTCGAAAGATGCTATTTTATATGCAGGAACATTTAGAGATTCAAGAAAGTCAACAGCAGTTTCGTCGAAAGGCGAACTAAAAGCTAACATTCCCTTTTCTTTAGCACGATCAAAAATTGGTTTATGCCATTCCCAAGGTGTATAAGCGAGCTTGTATAGATCATGCAATTGTTTTCCGGACCACAAAGAATTTTTATCATCGATAGAATAAACTCCTTCCATTGTAATAGTATCTGCTGTGTAAGTTTGCAATTTCAAACAATGCGCTCCGGCATTTGCAGCAGCATCTACTAATTCAAGCGCTCTTTCGAGTGATTGATTATGATTGCCACTCATTTCTGCAATAATGAAAGGCTTGTGTCCTTTACCAATTGTATGCGATCCAATTTTTATATCATTCATGATTGATTCGATTTAAGTGTTAGACGAGTACATGGTAGACCGTCGTAAAGAATAGTTTTCTCGTCAGCGAATCCGGCTTTTATAAAAGTCGAATATGACGACAAATTATCCTTTTTAATATATGCAATAATTTCCGCTGTCGGATTTTTCACAAGATAATCATTGCATGACAATTTTAACATCTCTAATCCTGCCGACTGTCCACGGAAATCAACATCAACTGAGATTCCAATTACGATCTCCTCTCCTGATTTATCGATTCTAACTTGTCCAACTTTCTTTTCAGATTTCCGGAATAGATAAAAATAACAATCCTGTGAAAGTAATTTCGCTTTAAACCATTTTACATGCGATTCATAATCGATATTATTTTGGTTAAATGAATACTTTCGAACCAAAGGGTCATTTGCCCAATTGAAATAAGTATCTACATCTGACTCATTGGCAAATCTGAAAGTAATTTCAGTATCTGACAACAATCTAAAAACTTTTAAAAGTCTTTCGGGCGACTTTCCATCAATCATTTTTTTTTGATTAGAAAGTAGTTTGCTCAACTTTTCCGGTACTTGACTAAATTCAATAACTTTAGTCTCGAATATTTCCTTCTCAACTGAAATTAGGTCGCCGAGATCAACTGCAACTTGATGAGAAATCAATCCATCCAAAATTCCTTTTTGATTTTCTGCTGTATATCCGGATATTAATGGAATTCCAACAGCGCAACATTCAAGAGAAATTGTACTCGCCGGGCAAATTGCTAGATCACATTGTTCAATTAGTTTCACAAGATCAGCAGCAGAAATATCAACGTGCTTAACAATCTTCAGATTTCCAAATTGATTTATTTGCCCAATGAAAGTGTCTGCTTTTTTATTTACAGAACCAAGAAGCAAATGAATTTCTTCAATGCCATCAATTTCAGACAATGCTTCAGAATATTTTTTTGTCAGATTATGAATATCAGCTGCTCCCATGCTTATGAGAACTTTTTTCACTGAGCTCCTTTTTATCTGCGTTCTTGAATTTTGAAAAAATTCTTTGCGAAGTAAAATATAATCTAATCCAAGGCAATACTTCGTATAACCTTCGGCGCTATAAGCATCTGATTTAATATTGTCTGCATAATTAATGATCACGTCTGCAAAATGATGCCATGCATGTAAATCATCAACGACTACTAATTTATTTCCGGCAGACTTAATTTTCTTTTGGTAATCACTCACAAAATAATAACCGTCCAAAACAACAATATCATCCTGTTTTAAGTGCACCATAAAATTCGAAACATCCTCAACCATATCAGTGGTTGCAGGCAGTACAACAATATTTTCTGTAATATCTCTGATCTTAGAAAGAATACTTTCTTCAGGATTTTGGATGACGAAAACAATTGAGAATTCAAGCGAAAGCATGTCCGCCAATGCCAGGCTTCTTACCACATGTCCCATTCCCACATCTGTTCCGCCGTCTGCTCTGAAAATTATCCGGGGCTTCAAATCAATTTACTTTTTTTTGGTGAATTTCAGCATTGATCGCAATCAACTTAGGATGGCCGAGTAGTATCTTTTCAATTTCTCTCTGAGAAAGTTTATCAGCATGAAAGTTTTCTATCAATTGCCTGATCAATTCCAAGTCTTGCGGCGTATCAACTGTGACTCTGAGATTACTATTATTAACATCTTGTTTAACATGAACCAAATCAATTTTTCCGGATTTATTTTTCCAGATATATGGAGTTACATGCTCAAGATCTGATTCATCAATAGTATTTTCTTTTGCTTCCATTAATGAGGCAAATGAAAAGATCTCGAAATCGAATCCACGTGCGAAAGTTCTTTCGATTGCATTACTTAGATATATATTTTCATTTCCAATTTGACAGTACTGCTCCACAGCATCACGGATCAAGAAAGGATCAATCAGTGGACAATCAGATGTAAGGCGAACAATATGTTTCAGGTCAAATTTCTTCGCTGCATTATAAAATCTATCAAGCACATTGTTCTCACTTCCTCTAAAATAATCCAGATTTAATTTCTCTGCCAGTTCACATATAGGATTGTCGGTATCGTTAACAGTAGTAGCGATTATTACCTTGAGATTTGTTGAACGCAAACGTTCCAAGTGATACTCAAGCAATGATTTATCGTTGATCCTCATGAGAACTTTTCCCGGCAAACGAGAACTAGTCATTCGGACTTGCGAAATTATACCAATATGATCACTATTAAATCCCAAGATTGATTCTGTTTTAATAAAAGCAAATTACTTCTGTGATGTTTTATAAAACTCCATTACACAATCAATAACATATTCTTGTTGTTCATTGGTCAATGTTGGATACATTGGCAAGCTTAGACATCTTGAATAATATTGTTCTGCAAAAGGAAAGTCGCCTATTCCGTATCCTTGTCCTTTATAATAAGGCATTAGATGCGCAGGAATATAATGAACCTGCGCAAAAATATTTTTACTTCTCAAATGATTGTAAAGTCCAAGTCTATTTTCCGCTTCAATTACATACAGATGATATGCATGTCCTTCAACAAATCCTGACTGTCCAAGTATCCATTCCTGATTTTGGAATGCTTCTGAATATTTTTTTGCGATTGATTTTCTTTTTTTCAATCCTACATCCGCTCTTTTCAATTGAGAAATTCCCAATGCAGCCTGAAAATCAGTAAGACGGTAATTATAACCCAGCTCTTGCATTTCCATATACCAAGCCGGAAACTCTGTCACTTCATCTTTTGCATTGCCTGCTGCCAATTGTGCATTGTTGTTAAATGATTCTTTGTCGCGGGTAATTCCATGAGTTCTCAATATCAGCAATCGTTCATATAATTCTTTCGAATTTGTTGTTATCATTCCTCCTTCTCCGCAGGCAATATGTTTTACCGGATGAAAAGAAAAGATTGCGAGATCTGCGAATTTGCCATTACCGCAATTTTGATTACTTCCATTTTTATCTGTAAAAAATCCGCCCGGCGCATGACAAGCATCTTCAAGAATCCATAGATTATGTTGAACTGCAAGTTTTTTAAATTTTTCCAAATCAACAGGGCGCCCACAAAAGTCAACAGGAATAATTCCGGCATACGTTCCTTCGGGAGAATCTTTAATTAGTTTTTCAACGGAAGCAAAATCGATTAGATAAGTTTCAGGATCGATATCAGCGAATACAACTTCACCGCCACAATATTTTACGCAATTTGCAGAAGCAGCAAAAGTGATTGGTGTTGTAATTACTTTTTGTCCGGGCTTTACATTCAAAGCCATTGCTGATAAATGTAAAGCAGCTGTTCCATTTGAAACAGCTATAGCATATTTTGAACCTATATACTCAGCAAACACCTTTTCAAATTCGGCTATCTTTGGTCCTTGAGTCAGGAAATCTGATTGAAGAGTTGTTGCAACGGCATCTATATCTTCATCGGTAATATTTTGTCTGCCGTAAGGAATTGGTTTCATTTTTCTGTAATTGTAAAATCCGGATCGATATGATCCACTATCAATTTTCTCAAGTCTTTTACTGACAACCATTCCTTGTTTTCTCCGGAAGTATAGTTAAAACCGGGAGTTACTTTTTCTGCTTTGAAATGATTTATATATTCTTGAAGATTCCAATTGAGTAACTGCGGTAGGATAACATAATATTTTCCCATATCATAAGTTGAGAAAGAATCCGAAGCAGTGATCATTTCCTCATGAAGTTTTTCTCCGGGTCGAATGCCAACAATTGTTTGTTTACAATCCGGACCAATCGCTTCTGCAAGATCAGTTACTTTGAAAGAAGGAATTTTAGGGACGAATAATTCTCCACCCCATGCATTATCGAGTGCATGAAAAACCATACCGACAGCTTCATCTAGAAGAATGTTGAAGCGAGTCATCGAAGCATCTGTAATAGGTAAAACTTTTTCTTTTCTTTTCTTTAGGAAAAATGGAATGACGGAGCCATTTGAACCCATCACATTTCCATAGCGGACCACAGAGAATTTAATTTTTTTCTTGCCTTTGATATTATTTGCCGCAATAAATAATTTATCGGATGCAAGTTTAGTTGCTCCATAAAGATTAATTGGGGCAGCGGCTTTATCGGTTGATAAAGCGACTACGTTTTCCACGTCAGAATCGAGACAAGCTTTTATCAGATTTTCAGCGCCTATAATATTTGTTTTGATACATTCCATTGGATTGTATTCTGCAATGTGAATATGTTTCATTGCAGCAGCATGAACGACCGTATCAATTCCCTTCAATGCCATTCGAATTCTGTCTTCGTCGCGAACATCACCAATAAAAAAACGCACTTGCGGATATTTATGATGTGGATAATCCATTTCCATTTGGAATTGCTTCTGTTCGTCGCGCGAAAAAATTACCAAACGTTTTATATCCGGATATTTGTTCAAGATCGATTTAACAAATGCCTTTCCAAACGATCCTGTCCCGCCTGTTATAAGTATTGATTTATTATTTAACATAGTTCTTTATATTAAAAGCGAATTTTTTTCCATCATTAAATTCCCATTCGTATGGTATAACAGGAGATACTGTATCGGAAGCGACTGTGTCTGCAAGTGTAGGATTTAAACCAACTTCAGACAAAACAGAGACCACATTGAAAGCAGCTACATCTTTTGATTCAGTAAGCAAAGTTACTCCATCGGAAGCACGTACGCCCATGTAAATACTATATTCACCTGTAAGTAACGGAGGATTTAGGAATGTACATTTCACGACATTCTTTCCTTTCGAAAACCCGGTGCTTCGGAAACCATCGATAAGTCCTGATGCTGCAGTTACCGGTCCGCGGTTATTTTTTATCGCCACCCAGATATATGGTGATTCAAATTCTTCAAGAGAATTAAATTCGATCTCTGCGCAAAGTGTTTCACCAAAAGCGAAATTGTTCTGCGCTTTTTGTTTTTCGTTCCTTAAAGTTACTTTTTCAACGACAACTTTTTCATCACCACTACTCTTTCCAACTAAAAATTCTCCGTCGTCTGCAAGTCCACCACCGAAATACATTCCAGTAATAAGTGAAGTCTTTCCCATGGCAGCAATTTTTCCTTTGTCAAGTAAAATTGCACTGTTACAAAGTGCATTGATCGCACCCATATTGTGGCTTACGAAAAGGACAGTCCGGCCATCTGTTTTACTGACCTGATCGATCTTTCCGAGGCATTTTTTCTGAAATTCAGCATCGCCGACAGCGAGAACTTCATCAACAATTAGAATTTCGGGTTCAAGATGCGCGGCAACGGCAAATGCAAGACGCACATACATTCCCGAAGAATATCTTTTAACGGGAGTGTCAAGAAATTTTTCCACACCGGCAAAATCAACAATCTCCTCAAATTTTTTCTTGATCTCTTGTTTACTCATGCCAAGTATAGATCCGTTCAGGAAAATATTTTCCCTTCCGGTCAGTTCCGGATGAAAACCGGTACCAACTTCGAGCAAACTTGCTACTCTTCCATTCATTGAGATTTTTCCGGTTGTCGGTTCGACAATACGGCTGAGGATCTTTAAGAGCGTCGATTTTCCTGCACCATTCTTACCAATGATCCCTAACCTGTCTCCTTGCTTTACTTCGAAAGAGACATCTTTCAGTGCCCAGAATTCTTCGCGCGACTGAAAAACTTTATCATCGGGTTTTTTGAATGTAGATTTTACCTTATTAGAAATGACATCACGTAATGCCGTATAACTTTCAGCCTGCTTATGTCGGAGGATGTAACTCTTACTGATATTCTCAACTTTTATTATCGTCTCGCTCATTGTGTATCAGATTACATCAGCAAATGTTCTTTCCATTCTACGGAAATATTTTATTCCAATGAATAAAAATAAAACACTCACAATTACAGAAGCAATAAATTCAGGAATATGCAGTGGAACATTTCCACCAAGCATACACCAACGAAAACCATCGATCACTCCTACCATTGGATTAAGAGCATAGAGATATTTTATGATATCAGGTACAGCAGGATTTGAATAAACCACACTGCTACTGAAACCTACCGGCGAAATATATAAACCGAACTGTACAATGAAAGGAATGACATATCTGAAATCCCTGAATTTCACATTAAGTGCAGCGATAAAAAATCCAAATCCCATCGC
>JANOBV010000175.1:0-28349 GCA_031411835.1 Bacteroidota bacterium
TTCTACAAATGGAAAATTTACAGTTGGATTAAACAAAAAATGGGGAATGACGAAACTTTCTTATTCTAGGTTAGATCAAAAAAATGGTATAATTCAAATTGCTGAAGATGGCCAAAATCTAGCTGATGGAATTGAAAGAGATAGAGACATCGCTGTACCTTATCAAAATGTTACGAGTGATATTGTAAGGTCAAATTCAACCATATTAGCAGGGAAATCGAAAGTAAATATTGATCTTTCATATCAATCAAATGAAAGAAATACGAATGAAAATAATTTCAATGGAGTATTGGAGAAAACTGATGGTTTAGATTTTTCTGCTTTGAATGCAGATATTAAATACACTAGTGATGAATTAAAGAATTATATATTTATTGTTGGTGCTCAAGGAGGAGTTGGCAATACCGATAACAATGGGTCTTTCAGTCGTTTTTCAGATGCAAATGAAGACAATAAAGCTTTTTATGTATTAGCAAAATACAAAGTGAAACATTGGAATTTTCAACTAGGTGGACGCTTCGATTTTCTATCGCAGGAGTTAAAAAATTATAAAGGCATTAATGACACTTCATCATCACGTCCAATTAAAGCAATCAAAAAAGAATATTCAAATCAGAATGGCTCATTTGCTGTTTCTTTTCAGCCGGTAAAAATGGTCTCATTGAAAGGTGGTGTATCCACAGGATTTACTCCTCCAAATTATCTGCAACTTACTTCGTATACTTTTAATTCACAGTTGGACAGATTTGAAATCGGTGCCGACAGTCTAAAAATGGAAAGAAATATTGAAGTTGATCTTGGAACACAGATCGAATTCCCTTCAATAGCAATTGAGTTGAGAGGATTTTCTAATATGATCACGAATTATATTTATGCTTATGATACGGGAGTAGATACAATCATGCCTACTGATTCAAATAGCGTTGATACTTTTAATGTATATGGATTTAACCAGGCGGATGCTATAATAAATGGACTTGAGATCGCAGTTACCATTATTCCACCAACGGTAAAATGGTTGAAGCTTCAATTGGCATATGGAATTCTTAATGGGAAGTTTAATTCAAGTTCTTTTCTTCCAAACATTCCTGCAAATAAACTCACAGCTGCTTTGACAATCAGCGGTGAAAAATTGAATTATGTCTACAAACCCTTTCTTAGTATAGTTGCAAGAAATTATTCCGAACGGAAAAATATAGCTTCTTACGAACTTAGTAATGAAAGTTACACATTAGTGGACTTTAAAATTGGCGGAAGTTTTCGATGGGGAAAACAATTGTTCGACATTGAAGTATCTGCAAACAATTTGTTGAATACTAACTACTACAATCAATTTTCACTAACTCGATCTCTTGGTCCAAAAGGCGTTTATGATATGGGAAGAAATGTTGCGCTACAACTACACATTCCTTTTGGATTTAATAAATAGTATTCTTCACCTGCATAAAAATGTTGATAGCATGAATTTTCTTTAAATGAAGGCAAATCAGGCTTAAATAATGACAAATCACTTAATAAATCTGTGTGATTTAGCGTTTTCTTAACACCATTTGCCCTTATCTTTACATTAAATAATCAAACAAGTATGTTGAAAAAGTCAATTTTGAAAAGCAGCATGTTTCTGCTTTCAGTTAGTTTATTGTCAACTCAGGTGAAAGCCCAAATGGCGCCACCACAAGACAAGATCAATTATGCATTAGAGTTAATCAAATATGCGTATGTTGATACAGTAGATTCAAAAAAGTTAACAGAAGAAGCCATTAAAGCAATGGTGAAAAATTTGGACCCGCATTCTGTTTACATTCCTGTTGAAGAAATGCGTGAGATGAATGAGCCTTTAGTAGGTAAGTTTGATGGAATTGGAGTACAATTCAATATTCATGAAGATACGATTTTAGTAACTCAGCCAATCCCTGGTGGTCCGTCTGAAAAACTTGGAATTCGTGCCGGCGACAGAATTGTAAAGATCGACGGAACTGTTGTCACAAATATCAAGATCACGAACAATGATGTATTTAAAAAACTTCGTGGTGATAAAGGAACAAAAGTAACGGTGAGTATTTTTCGTCGCGGACTTACAGATCTGATTGACTACACAATTACACGCGATCAAATTCCAATTTTCTCTATGGATGCTGCTTACATGGTTACGCCAACTATCGGCTATATTAAAATTTCAAGATTTGCAGATTCAACTGTAGATGAATTTAAAGCAGCATTAGCAAAACTTAAGAAACAAGGATTGGAAAGTCTAATTCTTGATTTGCAAGGAAATGGTGGTGGATATTTGAACAGAGCCGTTGAACTTGGAGATGAATTTTTATCTGAAGGAAAGAAAATTGTTTTTACAAGAGGTCGTACTAGTCCACCGGAAGATTATACATCTTCTGTAATTGGTGGTTGGGAAAAAGGAAAGCTTGCTATATTAGTTGATGAATCATCTGCTTCAGCGAGTGAGATCGTATCAGGTGCAGTGCAAGATTGGGATCGGGGATTGATCATTGGTCGTCGTTCATTTGGTAAAGGTTTAGTTCAAAAACCATTTCAATTACCTGATGGTTCTGCAATTCGTTTGACTGTTGCACACTATTATACTCCGTCAGGAAGATGTATTCAAAAGCCGTATGTTTTAGGTGAAGATGATGAATACGATATGGATTTTTCAAATCGTTTAAAGAGTGGAGAATTGTTTCATGCCGACAGTGTTAAATTTGCTGACTCTACAAATTACTACACAGATGCAAAACGTGTGGTAAAAGGTGGTGGTGGAATTATGCCGGATCTTTTTGTACCTTTAGATACGAACAGTAATTCTGCATTCTACACAGATTTACTTCGTAAAGGTGTACTTGGTGATTTTACGTTGACTTATACAGATAATCATCGCGCTGAATTGCTTGGAAAATATCCGAACATCGATACATTTAAAAAGACATTTGTGTTTGATGATAAATTGTTCGCAGAATTTCTAGCAGCAGGTTATAAGGCCGGAGTTAAAAAAGATGATGCCGGATTGAAAACATCTGAAGCTGCATTAAGAATTCAGTTGAAAGCATTACTTGCAAGAAACCTATGGGATTCAGATGCATATTTTGAAGTCATCAATGATCTAAACAATGCATTGAAAAGAGCAATTGATGCAATCAATGGAAACACATTTGAAAAAATGAAGATTGCAGCAGTAAAATAAAATATCATGAATAATAAAAATTTAAGAGGAATGATTATGTCATTCCTCTTCTTTGTTTCAACAGGAAATTTATTTTCTCAGGTTAATCCTGATACGAATTATGCTGTTAAAGTTATGTCGTGGAATATTCTGAATTTCCCAGGTTCAAATGAAGCGGCTGATTCTGCATTACGTTGTCCTGAGTATAGAAAGGTAATGCAATATGTTAATCCTGACATTTTAGTAACAATGGAAAATACTTCTGCAGCAGGAGTAGGATGGATTTTAACCAATGTGATGAATTCAAATGGTTATCATTTTGCACAAGGTACTTTCATCAACGGATATGATTCTGACAATGCAATTTATTATCGTGATTCATTATTCGAATTTATTTCAAACGTTCCAATTCAAACTGCACTTAGAGATATAAGTCATTTTACTTTGAAGTTTCTTGCAACAGGTGATACGCTGCATATTTTTGCTGTCCATTTAAAAGCAAGTCAAGGTTTTGAAACAAATAGACGCGATGAAGTTTTATTACTTAGAAACGTAACGAATGCACTACCTACAGGCTCTAATTTTATTGTTGCAGGAGATTTTAATTTCTATAATTCTTATGAGCCTGGTTACACAGCTTTATTACAAGACAATGCAGGTGATGATGGAAACTTTCTTGATCCGATCAACATCACAGGTACATGGAATAATTACAGTTACAGAAGATACCATACACAATCAACTCGATTGAATTCTGTTGGTGGCGGATCGACAGGAGGGATGAATGATCGATTTGATATGATCCTTTACTCTAATGGTCTTGCAATTCCTAATGGAGTTTATTACGAACCTGGAACATATAACAATATTGGTAACGACGGGAATCATTTTGATGAATCAATAAATTATGGTTTCAATAGTGCTGTACCTTCAACAGTTGCTACAGCATTATATAATTCTTCAGATCATATTCCAATTGAAATGATTCTTAAGTTCGGAAGAACAATTGGAATAGATGAATTGAATAAAACTGTAAATTCATTCTCTGTTTTTCCGAATCCAATAACTGACTATTCAATTGCGCGGTTCGACTTGTCTAAAAGAGAAAAACTTGAAGTGAATATCTATGATTTGACAGGAAAAAATATTTATCATTCAGATGCTCGTTTCTTTGAAATAGGAGAAAATTCGATAGAATTGGGTCAAATTGAAGGTGTAAGTGCGGGGATTTATTTACTCACTTTTTCAGGCGATAAAGTGTTGATTAATAGCAGACTGAACATTTTGAAGTAATTCGAAGTCGTTTGATTTTCTGAATAGAATTACTCAAAAAGCAGGAAACATTTTTAAACCCTGACAGTTAAAAATGATATGAGCCGGAAACGGCGGCCATCATTTTTATGAAAAAGAAAGCCAAAGCTAAATCCTTACCTAAACCATTTGTAGGCGCTCTTCTGATCTCAGAACCGTTTAATCCCGAGCCTACATTTAAGCGTTCTGTCGTGCTCATTAGTCAGCATACAGGCAAAGGTTCTATCGGATTTATCATCAACAAACCAACTCAATTAAAAGTGTGTGAAGCGCTGGACGATTTTCCGGAGTTCGATGCATGCATTTATTGGGGCGGATCTTTGAAACTTGATTCCATTTATTACGTTCACTCAATTCCTGAATTAAAAGGAGCGCATAAAATATCGGAAGGATTATATTGGGGCGGAGATTATCAGCAATTGAAATTGATGATAGAAGCAGAGGAAATTTTACCTGACCAAATTAAATTTCTCGCGGGATATTCTGCTTGGCACAAAAAAGATCTGCAAGAAGAATTGAAGACAGACAATTGGTGGATAACAGAAGCAGATGCTTATGATATTCTTATCGAAGAACCAACAGTGATGTGGGGAAATGTTTTACAACGCATGGGACACGTCTACGGAATCCTAAATGATTTCCCTGAAGATCCCAATCTAAATTAGAAGGAACAATTACTATATATAAACGGCTGCTGAAGTGATTCGGCAGCCGTTTTTTTGAGCTGGTTAGGAGAGTTAGAAAAGGTTTAAAAGTTTAATGTCTTGATTCAGTATGTCACCATTAGCACTTTTAATCATTTAAACTCATTAAACCAATATTCAACCATGCAACAATTTAAACTACTTAAACAATTTAAACCCTTGAAAGATACTATGGCCGCAACGTAATCACCCTAGTAACCCCATTCTTAGTAACCGTCGCCTGATCATCGCAAGTTCCATTACCAAAGTCGATTGTTCTAACCGGGCGAGAAGAAGGAGTGATAGTAAGTGTTCCGCTTGTGATCCAATTACAATCATGTTCACGACGAAGATCGGTGAGCACACAATTTACAGCATCGCCATCTGAATTTGTACCGTCTGCTGTTCCATTTATTATGTAGTCATCGTTTTCCCAAATTGTATCACCATAACCTGCAACCATTTCACGATTACGTAAAGAGTTCCACGTTCTCCATGAACCATCTGTTTTTGTAATTCTCATGTTAGATGCTGTTATTGTCCAATTCATATTGTTGTCGGTATTAAATCCGTTGTTCACTACAGAACGAGTACCTTCTACATGACGTGTATTTACATAAAAGCTATCGAAGGTAACAACCCAAGAAGAGCCCGGATCAAAATGTCCTGTGCCTGTGTAATTCACGATCACTTTTCCGGCGCGAACTTTTCCATCAGCACCTGTGCAGCCATTATGAAAATCATAAGTTATAATGTGATTGATTGAATCGTGTGTGACTGTAGCGCATCCCAAAAAATTAAATTGATCGTGACTAGAGTTCGTTGCATTCGATTGATCAAATGAACCGGTACGAGAAACCTGTGAAGTCATGTTGTCAACATCTTGTCCAATACTTTCTACTTGTCCAATGTCTTGTGAAGTTGATTGGAAATCTTCTAGATCAGATGTATCCTTATCTTTCTTACAGCCATAGTTGAATGCAATGATGAAAAGTGCAGATGCGAATACTAGAAGTTTCGCTACTTGTTTTGTTGATTTCATTGTTAAGGTTTTTTATTATTTGTCGGTAGGACAAGCATTTTTTGAGGAAGTTTAATCCTGCTGGGTTATTTATAAAAAATCAAAAAAATGAAAAACCCCTGATATTGGATTATATCAGGGGTTATGTTATTTAGTGATCCCGCTGGGATTCGAACCCAGGGCCCATACATTAAAAGTGTATTGCTCTACCAGCTGAGCTACGGAATCAGTACTTGTTTCTTTAAGCGGCTGCAAAAATAGAATTAATCACCGAAATACCTCGTTATGTTGAAAAATAATTGAACTTTTTCTTGTTTTTTTTTCAAAGAAATGAGGAATTTAATCGTTTTATCCCGTAATTACTTTAAAATGAAGTATAAAGAAACCACTTGATTTTAAGATAAAATTCCGCTACTTATGAACATTCAAACTGCAAACACTGACGAAACGATAGAAAAATGTTTTACAGTCCTTCATGCTCTTCGTCCACATTTGGAAAAGAGCTCCTTTCTAACTCTGATTAAGGATATGCAGTCAAGAGGTTATCACCTGATCTTTATTGAGGAAAATGGGAATGCCCTAGCTGCATCAGGATATCGTTTTACAGAGCACTTGTTATGGGGGAAAGCAATTTACATTGATGATCTTTCAACACTTCCTCAAGGCCGGGGAAAGGGATATGCATCAGCTTTGCTTGACCACATAGCTGTGGTTGCAAGAAACAATGGCTGTAAACAAGTTCATCTCGATTCCGGCTCCAATCCAGGACGTTATGATGCACATCGATTGTATTTGAAAAGTGGATACAATATTACTTCTTTTCATTTTGCAAAAGACCTTTAGTACCTTCTCGTCAAAACGATTAGTATTAATCATCAAAAAAAAAGATCCCAATTTGACTGTATAATTTTTTTATTACATTGAGCCTAAATTAAATTGCATGAAACAAATTTTAGCGCTTATTATTTTATTTCAACTTTCTTTAATTTCAAATGCTCAAAGTTATATTGGTATTAGCGCAAGTGTTAATTCTTCCGGTTATACATTAGCAACTTCAGATGCATCGTTGGCATATAATAATGTGATAGGATGGAGTGTAGGTGTTCCTGTCGAAATTTATTTGTCAGAAAAATTCAATCTTGCTAGCGGTCTAAAATATGCAAGTAAAGGTAGCACGTTGATTTCTGTGACAATTGATAATGTAGACTATGAACCAAAAGCTCAAGTCAATTATTTTGAAATTCCCTTTTTATTAAAAGGAAAATTTGGAGATAAGAAAATTCAATTCAATCCTATTGGAGGGTTCTCCTTGGGATTTGGTATGTCAGGAATTGTTGAAGAGTTAAACTTCGATAATGGTAATCGTAACATTGTAAAAAGAGATATTGATTTCGAAAATGATATCAATAGTTTTCTTTGTCAGTTGCATCTAGGAGTTGGTGCAACGATCTATCTGCCAAAAGGAGCACTGTCATTCGACTTTCAATACTTGAAAGGAATCAATAATCTTTTGAACACATCGGGATTTCAGGATGATTATTCTGTTACTGCAAATGGGTTCGAATTTACTGCAGGTTATCTTTTTAAAATCGGAAAAGATAAAAGCAAAGCAGCTCCTTTGAAATAATGAGTAAATTATTTTAAGTTTCCGTATGGGTCAAGAGTAAAGTGAATCACACTTCCCGAACATTCAACAAAACCGCGGGAATATCCTTATAAGTAATCTGCATCGCACAAATCTCAATAATATTCGATGAGTCGCTTGTGATTTTGAAAGATTTACTTGTGAGGTTGCCTGTTTCTCCATCGAACATTTTTTTGAAGTCAGACATTATTTTCCCATTGGTGCTTTTATGGGCTAAAGTTGAAATATTTTTCCCTATCAATGCTGATTTATCCATGCCTTGAAATTCACATGCGCTTTTATTGACATTCAAAATATTTCCATCCTGATCTTCAATGAATATTGCATTCGGCACATTTTCAAAAAAGGAGTTGAAGAGATGTTCTGATGCTATAAGATTATTCTCGGTCTTTTTATTTTTAGTCTTGTCAATTACAATCCCGGTTAATCGCTCAACTTTATTCAATTTATTCAAGAATGGATGAGAGAATGTTAAATGTGTTTTGATCGCTCCGTTGATGTATATTCGGTATTCATAGGATGAGGGCTTACCATTAATTACTTGCTCTTTATAAAAATCGAGAAATCCTTTTCTATCGTCGCAATGTATAATTGCAGAGTAAACTTCCAATGAAAGTGGTGCATCATTTTCTTTTAGACCAAAGATCTTCTTTGTTTCTTTTGACCACTTTGTAGTTCTATCCAGTACATTATGCTCCCATAATCCAATGTTCGCTACTTCAAAAGCATTGGTCATCATTTTTTTCTGGTAACTAAGCTCTTTATCCTTTGTATAGATATCAGTCAGATCCAAAATTGATCCACTCATTTTTATGACTCTATTATTTGAATCCATAATTGGATAAGCGGAAACTAAAACATACTTAATTATACCGGACTTAGGCAAAATTCGATATTCAAGATTCATAAAAGATCCTTTTCTAACGCCATTTAATTTTTCAATGAAAAGATCTTTATCTTCAGGATGAATCATCTCAGCAATTTTTGACGATGACATTGGACCATTTTCCTTCTCCTGCTCAAATATTTTATAAATAACATCCGACCACAATGCTACGTCTTCATTTTGAAGGTCACGAACCCAGAATCCAACTTTAGAATGCTGTTCAACCGAATCAATTATCGTTTGCTTTTCACTTAATTCATCAAATGCTTCCTTCAAATTCGAAATATCAGTGACAGTTCCAATAGATAATGTTCCCTCATCACTATCGATCAAAGCAATTCCTATTTTTGTCCAAATGGTTTTCTTATTTGCACTAGAAAAACGGATCTTTGTCTCAAGATTACTTTTTGAACTAATAAATTTATTCAGCTTCAATTGAAATTCGTCTTTATCATCTAAATGGATAAAATTAAACCATCCTAAATTTTGAGTTTTATCGAAAGATGTTTCAAGTAAATTCGTCAGATAATCATTGGCGTAAATACAATTTCCATATTCATCCAGTTTAAAAATTCCTACCGGTGCATTATTCGCTAAGGTTTTGAAAACTTGTTCACTTTTCTTTAATTCTAACTCAACTTTTTTATAATTTGAATTGTCTCTGGCTAAAATAGAAACACCTGTAATTTCTTCACCGGAATAAATCGGATACAATGTTGTTTGTGTATAGAATTTTTCGCCTTTTAGTTCAAAAATATCTTCAACCGTAAATTTCTCTCCTGACAAAGCTCTTGTATAACGTTCAGTCCAAATTGCGAAACGTTCTTTGTTAATTGCAAAATCTTTTAAAGGAAGACCAACTTTTATTTTTATTCCTTTGAGTTTACAGATCATTTTTGAAGTGACTTCATTAAATTCTACAATGTTGAAGTTTTTATCAACTGACCATAATGCTTCATCTATGGAAGCAACAAGTTTTTCGTAATTTTTACGTGTTATCTGTAATTCAGTCTTTGCTTTCTCCTTTTCAGTGACATTAATTGAGATTAACAAAACAGAAATTACATTTTGCTCATTATCCAATAGTGGAAGTAACTTGCAATCAAGCCACACAACTTCTTTCTTCGCAAGCTGTATTTGTAGGAGAATACTTCTTTTTTGTCCTCTACATGCATTTGCATGAATCTCTTTGAATTCCTTTACTTTTGTTGATTCTAAATAGTCCGTAAACTTAATTTTCTTCGTCGTGATTTTTGCATCTGATAAATCGAATAGCGATTTAGCTGAAGTATTCAAATTGAGTATTTCGCAATTGAAACCGATTTCAAAGATACCTTCAGGATTGTTCTCAAAAAAAGTAAGAAGTTTTGCTTCATTTTCTTTATTCAATTCATCAACCTCAATCTTTTCTCTTATCGTAGCTTTAATTCCAATGGTTTTGATAATTACAGCCGGAAGAGAAAGCAAGTTGTACTTTGTTAAGTATTCATCTACACCATTCTTTAAATATTCTTTGGCAAGTTCATCAGGAATTGAACTGGTGATCAAAATAAAAGGGATCAGCAATGATTGTTCTTTCAAAAAGCTAAGCGCTTCATGAACACTATATTTAGTGAGATTTGTCCCCGCCAAAATTACATCTGGCTTAAAACGATTTACATGTTTAATAAAATCGTTTTCAGTCTTTGCATTCTTTGTTTCAAAATTTACATTTGAATCATTTAAAATACTTTCAAATAATTTCGACTCTGACTGATTCTCCTCAAGTATGAGAATCTTTAATGGTTCGGTTGTATTCATATTTTTTCATAATTTAATAAAAATTGAATTAGGGAATGTATGTGAAAATTAAAAGCGTAGTTTGTATGTGTGAATTGTAAAAATAGGATTTTATCAATTCAATTTACCAAAGAATAAAATTATTTATTAAAGTTATTAACTTAAATCATCGGATGTCTCTTGAACTCCTTTGTGCGATCAAAAAGATATCTGTAAGTAACTAATGTCCTGCTTCGATGTGAATCAAGATTTTGAGCAACGGATACCATTTTAGGATTGAAATCTCCAATCCACTGCATTTCGAAGTCGTGATAAATGTTTTCTTTCATAAAGGAATTCGCCCCTTCAAGGATCATGTATGCATCAACTCCTTTAGCTTGATGTTCAGGAACAATTCCGAAAACCAGCCCGTACATTTTTTTTACTTTTTTACGACGCAATTCAATAATAAATCTAAGTTTCTCTAGAATACCGAATTTGCCATTGAATTTTTTGAAGATCTGATTAATATCGGGCAAATTGATCCAAACTCCAACAGGTTCATTCTTATAATAGACATACCAGATCAATTTTTCATCGATAACCGGTTTCATCGAATTGAAAAGTTGCAGCGTCTGTTTTGGTTCCAATTCCTTTCCACCGCCATGTCTGGCCCACGCTTTATTGTAAATGATTCGAAAATCTTCTGCAAATTTTTCCAATTGAGATTTTTTGAAATGTTGGGAAGAATAATCCGGATCAGAGGATATGATTTTATGCCTCGTATGAAATTTTCCCTGAAGCTGATTGTGCACAGTAGAAGAGAAGCACCATTGTTCAAAATAGGTTTTGAAGCCGTAATTTTCGAAAAGCTGCTTGTAATAAGGTAGGTTGTAATTCATCTTGTAGGGAACAGGGTCAAAACCCTCTACAATCAAGCCCCACCAACTATCACGTTCGCCGAAATTGATTGGGCCATCCATTGCTTCCATGTTTTTAGATGCCAACCATTGCTTTGCAATGTCGAAGAGCAAATTTGCTGCATTCTGATCATTAGGGGATTCGAAAAATCCAATTCCACCAGTAGGTTGAGTTTCGCGCTTCGAAGTTCTTTCATTATAAAAAACTGCAATCCGCCCAATAGTTTTTCCCAGATCATTTTTTAACAAAAATCGAGTACAATCACCATGACGAAAAAACTTGTTTTTTTTACGATCAAAAACTATTTCAATGTCTTTATCTAATGGCCGTATCCAATTTGGATCTGTTTTGTAAAGATCCAATGGAAGGAGAAGGAAATCTTGTTGATCCTTTTCAGAAGTTACTTCAACGATGTGCATATTAAACCCATTAAACTCTTTAAACAACTTAAACTATTCACCTCGACAAAATCAAGGAGTTGCAAAAGTAAAATAGAAATTCAATAAAAAAACCACCAGTGTAATTCCGGTGGTTTTCTTTATAAACGAAGTAAATTTTTATTTACCGCTAATGCTTATTTTCTTTTGCAATTCAAGTACACTGGCTTTGAACTTCTTATCTGTTTCGATAAGGTTATTTACGGTACGACAAGCATGAAGTACTGTAGCGTGATCTTTTCCCCCACAATGAGCACCAATTGAGCTCAGGGAAGATTTCGTCATACTCTTCGCAAAGTACATCGCAATTTGACGAGCTTGAACTACTTGACGCTTACGAGTTTTAGACTTAAGCATTTCAATTGGTAGATCAAAATAATCACAAACGATTTTCTGGATGTAATCTATAGAAACTTCGTGCGTTGTATTTTTCACGAATTTATCGATCATCTGTTTTGCTAATTCTAGAGTAACAGCTTTTTTATTCAATGAAGCCTGAGCTAAAATTGAAATCAAAGCACCTTCTAATTCACGAACATTTGAAGTGATACTGTAAGCGATGTATTCAACAATCTCTTTAGGAAGTTCAATTCCATCAATATACATCTTCTTATTTAAAATAGCGATTCGCGTTTCGAGATCAGGCATCTGAAGGTCAGCAGCTAAGCCCCATTTGAATCGGCTAAGTAGACGTTGTTCCATTCCTTGCAGATCAACCGGAGCTTTATCTGAAGTAAGAATTAATTGTTTACCAGTTTGATGTAAGTGATTGAAGACGTGGAAAAATACATCTTGCGTTTTTTCTTTTCCTGCAAAGAATTGAATGTCGTCAATAATCAGGACATCAATCATTTGATAGAAGTGAACGAAATCATTTTGTTCGTTGTTTCTAACGGCATCAATAAATTGATGAGTAAATTTTTCAGAAGAAACATAAAGAACAGTTTTTCCCGGATGAGAATTTTTTATCTCAATGCCGATAGAGTGAGCTAAATGCGTTTTTCCCATTCCAACGCCACCGTAAATTAAAAGGGGATTGAAAGAAGTTCCGCCCGGTTTGTTTGAAACAGCATAGCCGGCAGAACGCGCTAAGCGATTGCAATCGCCTTCGATGAAATTTTCGAAAGTGTAATTTGGATTTAATTGGGATTCTACATTTACTTTCTTTAATCCGGGTATTATGAACGGATTACGAATGGTATTTGTAGTAGAATTCATCGGAACAGTAACGGGAGAGTTTTTTAGATCCGAATGAGAGCGTGTTGGAATTTTTACCGTATACGATTTTGCATCTGCAGTAGCATTCTCCATCACAATGCTGTACTCAAGTCTACCTTCAGTACCTAATTGTTGGCGAATAGTTTTTCTCAAAAGAGTAATGTAGTGCTCTTCAAGCCATTCGTAAAAGAATTGACTTGGAACTTCAATTGTAAGGACCTTGCCATCAAGCTTTATTGGCTTAATTGGTTCGAACCAGGTTTTGAAACTCTGTGGACTAACATTGTCTTTGATGATCTGTAGGCATTTTGTCCAAATGCTCTCGCAAGTTTTCTCAATAGTGGTTTTCAAGAAAAGGGTTTTGTTGGTTAACTAACTAATTAATTATTTTCAGATGTTATTCTTCGTGTTGTTGTGTTCAGAAATTTCAAAATCTCTTTCTTTAATTTCTGTTACAAATATTCTGTAAAAAAAAATAAAAAAAAAATTATTGACCTATTGTATTTTCACTAATTTTTACAGTAGATGACATTGAATCTTTTTTTCTTTTTTTTGAATCAAAGTAGTAATCAATTCGTCCAAGTTTTATTCCTGCCCAACCGACTTGTGCAACTAAAACTTCTTTACCGGTGTTATTGATGATTCGTGTAGGTTCATCGAGGAAAGTGTGAGTGTGACCACCGATGATCAAATCAATATTTGAACTTTCTTTTGCAAGAACTGAATCAGAAACTTTTTTTTCGTTATACTTATAGCCGAGGTGTGAAAGACAAATCACTAAATCACATTTCTCCTCATTTTTCAGCAAGGTAGAAATTCTATTTGCATTAACAAGCGGATCGTTATATAAAATATTTCCGGACAACTTTGGATCTACCAATCCACGTAATTCAATACCGATACCAAATACTCCAATCTTTAATTTTCCGCGATGGAAAATTTTATATTCGCTAACTTTCTTTTCTAGTAACGTATCAGTAAAAGAATAATTTGCATTCAGAAAAGGAAAATTCATGTGCGGCATTTGCTTCACAAGTCCATCAATACCATTGTCAAAATCGTGATTACCTAAAGTAGAAGCATCGTATCCCATTTCACTCATTAACTTAAATTCTAATTCGCCGCCATAGAGATTGAAGTAGGGAGTACCTTGAAAAATATCACCTGCATCGAGTAGTAAAACGCTTTTTTCTGATGCGCGAATTTTTCTGATCAATGCTGATCTTCTCGCAACTCCGCCCATATTCGGGTATTTAGGATCGTTTGCTGGAAATGGGTCAATTCTCGAGTGAACATCATTGGTATGAAGGATGGTGAGTTTAGTCACATCTTCCATTGCAAGTAGATCTATCGGCAATGAACTTAATCCGGCCAAAGCAATACCCCCAAATATTCCCTTAATAAATTCTCTTCTATCTGCCATTACTTATTCTCCCATCTAATTCTACAGTGATCTTTTTCTGAGTTTTACTTTGCGAAATAAGATATTCGATCAATGCATCACGTACTTTTAAATTAACTGCATCCCATTTTTCAGTTGTGATAAATGGAAATGAATCACCACCATTTGCAAGATAGTCAGATGTAAGAACTCTATACGTCCGAGATGAATCAAATGAAACATCGTTAATGAAAATAGATGTTGCAACACTATCTTTTATCCGCAGTCGAAGCCCTGAAACAGGCGCCCCGCCTTTATTTGCCATGAAGTTAATTAATTTTTCGACATCTTCACCATTCATCGTTAAAATAACCAATTCATTTTCAAATGGCATTAATTCGAAAATATCTCCTCGTGTAATATTTCCTTTCGGAAGTGGTCGACGTAATCCGCCACTATTGAATATTGCAAAGTCTGCTTGCTTATTATGTTGCTTCGCAGAATTCATACAAGCATCAGAAAGGAAATTCCCCAGTTTACTTTCGGGCAATCCTTTTTCTAATGAACTTGTACTTTCGGCAAGAACTTCCTTCATCGTTGAATCCATTTTGTCACGGAAAGGAATGAGTTCTTTATAGATAGATGAATCGATTTCTGTGAATGAAGTATCAGTGAATTTATATTGGCCGGTTTCTTTCTTTGTTACTTCGAATGAGTTTCTACATGAAAACAGAGCGATGGTAATCAATAATAAAAGTTGCTGCTTTGATTTCATTTTCAAATTTTAAAGGGTAGCAATGATATAAAATATATTTCAAATTGTATCTTCACAAAAAAAATATTTTATCATGATTTCAAATGAAATTCAAGTTCGTGTTCGATATGCAGAAACAGATCAAATGGGTTACGTATATTACGGAAACTATGCAACTTATTTTGAAGTTGCACGGGTTGAACTTTTGCGTTCCATTGGATTCTCCTATAAAAAACTGGAAGAAGAAGGAATCATGCTTCCTGTTTTTGAATTCACCATCAAATATTTTAAACCTGCATTTTATGACGATCTGTTAACGATTAAAACTATAATTCCCGAAAAACCAACTGCCAGAATAAAATTTCATTACGAAACATTTAATGAAAAAGGTGTTCTACTTAACAAAGCGGAAACAACGCTTGTGTTTATCAACCGAACTAGCAATAAACCAACTGCAGTGCCTCTAGACCTTCTACAAGCAATTTTGAAAAAAGCGAATAGTGAATAACGAATAGTGAAGAGCTATCGTAGGAGACCGTTTTCCTACGATAGCTATTCACTATTCACTATTCACTATTCACTATTCACTATTCACTATTAGTTATTCGTTAATTTAAAGTTTCGCAAGTAAATAACTATACAGCTCAACCATCGATTCAATATCTTTCTTATTCACTTTTTCATCAGGCGAGTGAACATTTTCTTCTGCTGCACCAATAAAACACCAATCGATTGGATAAGGTTGTTTTTGTAACTCAGTACCATCACTACCACCTGCATTTTCAACTTCCAACTGAAATGGAACCTTACTTTCTTTTGCAAGTTCAATAATTTCCCTCACAAATTGTTGCCGAGGAATTCCACTATCGCGCATAGAGATCACAACTCCTTTTCCAAGATGAACTCCTTCTGTTGCCCAAGTGATATCACTGATCAATGCATTTTTAATCCTGTAATTTTCCCATAGAAATTTTGCAAGAAATGGAACGCTACCGCCACCATGCTCTTCCCAACATGAAAATACGATTGCGCCATTAGTCATCGTTTCACAAAGTTGCAAAGCAGACCAAACACCAAGTCGATTGTCCATGTAACAACATTGAACAGTTTCGTCGTCTTCGCGCCAATTATGTTTGAAGGAAAGATCAGTGCCCCGATCAATTTCCCTATGAAATTCATAGGTCAAATCGCCATCATCGCTTTTTCGTAAAGTACATTCTATATCACCCTGACTATCTTTTCCTGTTAAAAGATAACCATCTTCTGTTCTTGGTCCACCAACTTTTACAAGTTGATTTCCGTAACGAACAGTAAATCCAATGTTATCGATGTGAGCATAAACAGCAGTTTTCGGATTTCCAAAGATGAGGACAATACAATTCTGAAAACCATCGCCTGAAAATACGGTGGGCATCGTTTTCCATTTTGAAGAATGAGCAACGATATACTGCATTAAGAAAAAATGCATATTGTCTTCATTACCTGAAGGTGAATGGATTGAGCAAAGTGTTTTTAAAAGATCTGTTTTATTTGTGCTATACATATATATAGTGTTATTTATTAATTGGTAGATAGAATTTAATGTTATCTGTACTCAAATTAAATTCATCAATTATATTTCCTTGAAATGTACTTGCTTTAACGCCATTTGTTAAATGAATAGGAGCAGTGATGACTCTAAATTCATCCCACAAATTCAAATCGATGTATTGTTGATGTAAATGACTTCCACCTTCAACAAGAATGGAAGAAATTTGTCTATCGTACATTATAGTATTCAATTGATGAAGTATCTCTTTTGAAAAATCAATTTTGATAAATTCGAGATTTCCATTTACTTCATTTTTTAATTGGTTAAAAATCAAAGTAGGAGCTTCATTATTAAAGATCAAATTTGTTTGTGGAATAATGCCATCTTGATCAATTACTAATCTTATTGGATTTTTCCCGCTAAAATTTCGTACTGTTAAAGAAGGATTATCGATAAGAGCAGTATTTGTTCCAATAAGTATTGCACTTTCTTCACTTCGCCATTGATGAACTAATTTATTGCTCAATTCATTGCTGATTTTTCTGTTTTCCGGAGTTGGATTTAGTGGCGCAATAAAACCATCGGCCGATTTAGCCAATTTCAATATAGTATAAGGTCGTTTCTTTTCATGAAAAGTGATAAACCGTTTATTAATTTCTCGTCCTTCATTTTCAAGAACATGAGTTGCAACATCTATTCCTGCTTCCTGAATTTTTTTCAAACCACTTCCTGAAACTTGAGGAAAAGGATCGATGTTACTTACAACAACTTTTTTAAACTTATGCTTGATGATCAAATCGCAACAAGGCGGCGTTTTTCCGAAATGAGAGCATGGTTCTAGATTTACATATAGAGTAGATTCAGAAAGTAAATTTTCAAAACCACTTTCAATTGCATTTTTAATTGCGTTGACTTCTGCATGAGCTTCACCAAATTTTTGATGATATCCTTCACCAATGATTGAATGTTCATACACGATCACAGCACCAACCATTGGATTTGGAGCAACAGTTCCTATTCCTTTGATTGCAAGCTCAAAACAGCGATGCATGTATATCTCGTTAATCACTTATTCGTTATTTTTTTTAAAGGGTCATAAAGGTACTAAATTTAGTACATGACCCGATAATTGAAATTACGAAAGCGAGTGCCAGACTAATATTTTCATCCCGATAGCTATTGGGATTCATTTTTCATTACTAATTATCACTACTGTCCGATAAAAATCAAACTCTGTAATTTTAGCTTTAAATTATTACTTAAATCAACTGTTCTCAGAATAAATTCAAAGTAAGCACCCACAATTTCTTGATGCACATCTTTCTTAATCAAAGATAGAACAGTTATTGTGTGGGGAGTCAACGCGCTGCGCGAAATCATTTGAAAAGTTGATCAAGGTTGTGTATAATAATCGAAGTTTCAAATGATTTGGTGCGCGTTGGGCCCTTTTTTTGTTTCTTTTTTTGGGCAAACAAAAAAAGAAAAATTGAAATCTAGGACTAGCAGTTAGCATATACTGCACTATGAAATTAGTTTTATCGGACAGTGATGATTAATTATTCATTATTAATTCCAAATAGGTAGCTTTGCCCTCTCAAACCAAGAACCTATGTCAACCCAAATCAACACACTCGAACCCAAAGAACTCTGGTCACACTTTTCAGAAATCAATGCAGTTCCTCGTCCATCGAAAAAAGAAGAACGCATTATCGAATTCATGATGCAGTTTGGAAATAAACTTGGACTAGAAACGATAAAAGATGAAGTTGGAAATGTGATCATCAAGAAACCGGCAAGCAAAGGCATGGAAAATCGCGTACCGATTGTTTTGCAAAGTCACCTTGACATGGTTCACCAAAAAAATGCAAACACAAAATTCGATTTCAACACACAAGGAATTGAAATGATTGTTGATGGTGATTGGGTAAAAGCAAATGGAACTACACTTGGTGCTGATAACGGTATAGGTGTAGCGTCAATTATGACGATACTTTCTTCGTCTACAATTTCTCATCCGCAGATTGAAGCATTATTCACGATCGATGAAGAAACGGGAATGACTGGTGCTTTGAACTTGAAGGCAGGAATGCTAAAAGGAAAGATCTTATTGAATCTCGATACGGAAGACGATAATGAATTGACGATTGGATGCGCTGGGGGAATTGATGTGACTGCAACAGGTGGATATACACTTGAAGCCGCGCCACCCAATGTTGTATTTTGTTCTATTCAGGTCAAAGGGCTCACGGGTGGACATTCAGGAATGGATATTTACAAAGGCCGAGGTAATGCCAATAAAATAATGAATCGGGTATTGGTAGGAGCATTTGAAAAATACGGAATACAAATTGCTAGTATCGATGGTGGAAGTTTGCGTAATGCAATTCCTCGAGAATCGGTTGCCGAAATTGTTGTCGGTGAAAAAGATCTTGATGCTTTCATGTCATTTATAAAAACAATCGAGAAAGAATTAAAGTTTGAATACAAAACTACAGATCCAAATTTTTCCTTGAGTACACAACCGGTAGAAGTGAAGAAACGTGTTTTGCAAAAAGGTTTTCAAGCGAAATTGCTAAAGAGCATTTACGCTTGTGCTAACGGAGTATATAGAATGAGTCCTGATATTGAGCATTTGGTGCAGACTTCGAATAATCTTGCTCGAGTTTTAGTTTCTGAAGGTGAATATTCTATTCAATGCCTTACAAGAAGTTCTGTTGACAGTGAGAAAATGGATTTGGCAAATACATTGCGTCATACATTCGAATTGATTGGTTCGCGAGTTTTGTATAATGGATCATATCCGGGTTGGACTCCAAATCCTGATGCACCGATCATTAAAATCATGAACGATCTATATAAAGAAATGTACAAAGAAGATGCTTTGGTAAATGCATGTCACGCCGGATTGGAATGCGGAATACTCGGAGCAAATTATCCGGGAATGCAAATGATCTCCTTCGGTCCAAACATTCGCGGTGCACATTCGCCGGATGAGAAAGTACAGATCAGTTCTGTACAGAAATATTGGCCATATTTATTAGAGACATTAAATAGAATTCCTGTAAGTAAATAGTTTGATGACGATTTCAGATTTCATTCAGGATTTCAAATCTCAATTACATAATCAATATTCAGAAGGAGAAATTGATCAGTTTATCAATCTGATTTTTGAAGATTTGTTGAATTATAGTCGACTAGATATTTCTTTGAAAAAAAGTGAAGAACTTTCACTCGAAATAATTGCTAAACTGAATGATTTTGTTGCTAAGCTAAAATCGAATCAACCTATACAGTATATACTAGGGTATTCATGGTTTGCCGGAATGAAATTGAAAGTAAGTCCGGCCGTTTTAATTCCACGCCAGGAAACTGAAGAGTTAGTAGATTGGATCGTGAAAGAAAATACAATTCAATCACCAAATGTAATTGATATATGCAGTGGAAGTGGTTGCATTGGATTAGCACTAAAAAAATTAATTCCAACATCAATAGTAAAAGGAATCGACATTTCTCCTGCAGCAATAAAATTGTCAAGAGAAAATTCGGAGTCACTTCAATTAAAAGTTGACTTTATTGAATTGGATATTTTGAGCGATGTTCCATTATTGAGCGAAGTAGATATTATCGTCAGTAATCCACCATACGTCAGAAATAGTGAAGCGGAATTAATGAAAGCAAATGTGCTCGAACATGAACCGCATTTGGCGCTTTTTGTTTCGGATACTGATCCATTGATCTTTTATAAACGTCTAGCGAAAATTGCTAAAAAGTCCTTAAAATCGGGTGGAAAAATCTATCTCGAAATCAATGAAAATTTAAGTAAAGAAACTGCTGAAATTTTAGAACTCCAAGGTTTTCACGATATTAGCATTCGTAAGGATTTGAATGACCGGTTCAGAATGATTCGGGCAATCAAGTAGTGAACCCTGAAATCAGTAATTGGTTTTTTGTACATTTACAACACTAATTATTTAAAATACTCTGGTCGATTTAATACAGTTTTAATTATGAGTGAATCAAAAGTTCTCCGTCGGATTGAACAATTGCGTAAAGAAATAGAAGAGCATAATTACAAATATTATGTTCAGGCAAATACAAGTATTTCAGATTACGATTTTGATATGCTTCTTGAAGAATTAATTCGTCTCGAAAAAGAACATCCTGAATTCGCCTCAGACGATTCTCCAACACAAAGAGTAGGAGGTACGATCACGAAAGAATTCAAATCAGTGAAGCATAAATATCCAATGCTTTCACTTGGAAACACCTATTCTGAAGACGAATTAAAAGAATTTGATGAACGAATCCGAAAAGGGCTTGATCATGAATACGAATATGTATGCGAATTGAAATTTGATGGCGTAGCAATTGGCCTGACTTACATAAATGGCAAATTAGTTCAAGCAGTCACAAGAGGCGACGGAGTTCAAGGAGATGATGTCACTGCAAATGTGAAAACGATTCGTTCTATACCTTTGACTTTACAAGGAAAAAATTATCCTGAAGAATTTGAAATTCGCGGCGAGATTTTTATGCCGCATTCTTCATTCAATAAGATCAATAAGGACATCGAAAAGCAAATGATCGAAGATGGCTATGACGAAGGAGAAATTGCAGATAAACTTTTGAAGAACCCGAGAAATGCAGCAGCGGGAACTATAAAAATGCAGGATTCAAAAGTAGTTGGTAGTCGTGGACTCGATTGTTTTCTCTATGCTATGTACGGAAAAAATCTCGCATTCGAATCTCATCTCGATGCAATGAAAGCTGCAGCTACTTGGGGATTTAAAATTAGTGAGCATACAAAAAAGTGTAAGTCGATTGATGATGTGATAAAATATCTCGAGCATTGGGATAAAGCGCGTTTTGATTTGCCTTACGATACTGATGGAGTGGTAATCAAGGTCAACTCCAATGATCAGCAAAATGAACTTGGCTTCACTGCTAAATCGCCTCGTTGGGCAATTGCTTATAAATTCAAATCGGAAAGTGTTTCAACTATTTTAGAGGAGATCACCTACCAAGTCGGAAGAACAGGAGCAATCACTCCCGTTGCAAATTTGAAAGCTGTATTTCTTGCCGGATCAACTGTTCGTCGAGCAACACTTCACAATGCAGATCAGATAGAGAAATTAGATCTTCGTATTGGCGATACTGTGTTTGTAGAAAAAGGCGGAGAAGTAATTCCTAAGATCACCGGTGTCGATTTGAAAAAAAGAAATAAAAATGCTGAACCTGTAATCTATATTAAAAAATGTCCTGATTGCGGAACAAAGCTAGAACGTAAAGAAGGTGAAGTTCAACATTACTGTCCGAATATTACTGGTTGTCCAACACAGATCAAAGGCAGAATAGAACATTTTATTAGTAGAAGAGCTATGAATATTGATAGTCTTGGAGAAGGAAAGATCGAAATGCTTTTTGATAATGGGATAATTCACAATCCTGCAGACTTATACAAATTGAAGTATGATAAAATTATTGGACTAGAAAAAATAATTGAGAACGAAGAAGGAGGGAAGCCAAAGAAAATTAGTTTACAAGAAAAATCAGTAGACAAAATTCTTAAAGGAATAGAAGAATCCAAGCAAGTTGTTTTTGAAAGAGTTTTATATGCAATGGGAATTAGATATGTTGGGGAAACTGTTGCAAAAAAATTGGCACTTCATTTTAAATCGATTGATGCGATCAGTATGGCATCAGTTGAGCAATTAATAGAAGCAGAAGAGATCGGTGAAAAGATTGCTGCAAGTATCGTTGAGTTTTTTAGCATCAAAGCAAATGTTCAATTTGTGAATGAGTTGAAGAAAGCCCGCTTGAATATGGAAATTGCTTTGGATAGAATGCCTTCGAAATTAAGTAATAAATTTGAAGGTTTGTCATTTGTGGTTTCAGGGACTTTCACTAATTTCAGCCGGGACGAATTGAAGGCTGTCATTGAACAACATGGTGGAAAAAATCAAAGTGGAGTATCTGCAAAGACTTCCTATTTATTGGCAGGCGATAAAGCAGGTGATTCTAAGCTTGAAAAGGCTCAGAAATTAAATGTCAAGGTCATTTCTGAAGATGATTTTGAGAAAATGTTAAAGGAAATATGAAATTGAGAAAAGCAATAAGATCAAAATTGGGGCATTTGCAATTTATGAAAGAACTAAAAAAAGTTCGTTTCAAGAGAGAGGTTGTGGGCTTTGAGAATGCAAATAAGATCGGATTATTATATGATGCCACTGATGAAAAAGATTATGAAGTTGTAAAGAGCTATGTAAAAACAGTCAGAAGTACGCTTAAGAAAGATATCTTAGCTATGGGTTATGTCGATAAAAAGAATCTTCCACCGGCACAATTTGCCCAGTATGGATTGGATTTTTTTACCAGAAAAGACCTGAACTTTAAAATGATCCCGATTAATCCCATCGTTCAAAACTTCATCAATGAAAAATTCGACATTTTAATCAACTTAAATTCAGGGAAATGTTTTCCTTTGCGATACATTTCCGCAATGTCACATGCGCGGTTTAGAGTTGGTCGATATTTACGTACAGCCACTGATTCATACGATATGATGGTTCAGATAAAAGGCGAACCGGCAATTAAAGTAGTGATAGATGAAATTGAACATTTCTTGAAACAACTAAAAAAAGCAGAATGAATTTGAATAAACTAAAGGGAACAGGTGTTGCATTAGTAACACCATTTCATAAGGATGGAAGTATTGACTTCAAATCATTCAGAAAAATAATTGACAGATGTATTGATGGGAAAGTTGAATACTTAGTTCCATTGGGTACAACAGGCGAAGCAGCGACATTGACTAATAATGAACGTCGTGCTGTAATTGATTTTGCGATTGAGATAAATGATAAAAGATTGCCAATCGTTTTGGGATTAGGCGGAAATAATACTCAAGAAATTCTTAATACAATAGAAGAATTTGATTTCGATGGAATCGATGCTGTTTTGTCCGTATCTCCATATTATAATCGTCCTTCACAACGTGGAATTTTTCAGCATTACAAAATGATCGGTAATGCATGTCCTGTGCCTGTACTCCTTTACAATGTTCCTTCTCGTACAGGAAGTAATATGGATGCAGAAACAACATTGCAGCTTGCAAATGAAGTGAAGAATATTATCGGAATAAAAGAAGCTTCAGGTAATTTGGAAAAAGCAATGAAAATTTTAAAGCATCGTCCAAAAGATTTTCTTGTGATCAGTGGCGACGATGTAATCAGTCTGCCAATGATCGCTTGCGGAGCAGACGGAGTGATTTCAGTAATCTCAAATGCATATCCAAAAGATTTTTCCGAAATGGTGCGCTTAGCATTGGATGGTAATTTCGAAAAATCAAGAAAACTACATTACAAACTTTTAGAAATAATGCATTCCATCTTCATTGATGGAAATCCTTCAGGAGTAAAAGGCTTAATGACGGCAATGAATATTTGTTCAGAGCATGTTCGCTTGCCGTTGACAAGCGTTAATCGTTCAGCGATCAATCGTTTCGAAGCAATGATCTAATTCAATGAAAAATGAAGAATGAAAAATGAATAGATAACTTTGCGAGTAAATTGCTACGATAGCAATTCATTTTTCATTCTTC
The DNA here is from genome assembly GCA_031411835.1 of Bacteroidota bacterium. Lineage (GTDB taxonomy): Bacteria > Bacteroidota > Bacteroidia > AKYH767-A > 2013-40CM-41-45 > JADKIH01. The sequence continues at coordinate 24,316 of JANOBV010000175.1, forward strand.
ATTCTTCATTTTTCATTCTTCATTTTTCATTCTTCATTGATTGGCATTAATATACAACAAACGGAATCACCCCCCGTATCCCCATATCCACAACAACATCAGTTGGTGGTTCGAAGATATTGTCGTTTGCTGAATCGATCCATTCAAAACTATTATTCACTGAAAGCGAAACGTTGATGATAATATCCTTTGTTTCATTACCGGTAATGATCAACGGTTGATCAAATTTTCCGGTAACTACACATGAGCCTGCAGGAATTGGCGATGTTGCGCTCAGTGGATTTGGAACTGTTGTACCAGGCGCTTGTCCACTAGTTACAGAAGTGAATCCAAGTGTGTCAATTTCAAAAGCCCAATATCCTTGTGAACGATTTCCATTTACAGTAACAGTCGAATCTTTCGGTTTAAAATTAGTTATGTATGTATTGAAACCAATAAATGAAGCAAGTGTACCGGAAAGATCAAATCCGGACGCACGGAAATTGATATCGTAGTTTTGATAAGCGAGTGAAATTCGAAGCCAGTTATAAGTTCCTGCCGTCATACTTTTTAGTGGCATTGTAAAAAATGATTGACCTTCGCCGGCTTTAACAGCTTGATCAAAATCAATTGCCAATCCGCCACCGATAGAAGTTTCCGGCGCGCGATACAGAATTTGTCCATTACCTAATAATGTTAGACTATCCGATGCAAGTTCAATGTAATGAGAACTCATTAAATTGAATCTTGGCGATTGCGCACCATGTCCGGCAGGAATGCCTTCCGGCTGACCGAAATTATTCAAGCGAACTTGAGTACTATCGAAATGGTATTTGAAGATCAGATTGTAAGTAGGAGTAATTGTCGTTACTTCAGCGTCTTTTTTACAACTTTGAAAAGAAGTCGCAATGATTGCAGTAAATAGAATTACTTGGGTAAGGAATTTATTTTTCATAGTGCAAATATAATCGGAAAATCACTATTTTTTTAAAGTTTAATGTTTAAGGTTAGGAACCCACAACTTTAAACATTAAACCTTAAGCAAAAATAAGGACAAGCCATCCCAATCAACTCTGAATTAGCCTTCATTTGCCATTCTCCCGAATTAGAATATATTTGTATAATCCAAAAAAATACAATGAAAAAGATAATATCCACATTTCTTTTGTTCTGCTTAATTCAAGGCGCAAAAAGTCAGATTACCATTACTTCAGCCGATCTTAGTCATTCAGGTGATCTCTATGTTTTAAGTAATGGAGCAGCATTTACAGGGATGGATCCTACATTGACAGGAGCAAATTATACTTGGGATTACTCTCTTTTGACTTCTAATTCTCAGTCTATCGATACAATTTTTGATGAATCTGCCACAGGTTCATTGTTGTCGCTTTATTATATCGACAATGGATTCAATCCGAATCGCTCGAATCAAGCGCGACATGGAAATGCATTTTCTGCCGGACAAGTTAATGTGAGTGATGTATGGGATTTCTTTTATAATAGTTCGTCGTCATTTTCTGAACCCGGATTTGGTGCAATTGTAAATGGTGCGCCATTGCCAATTGCATTTTCTCCTAAAGATTACATCTATAATTTTCCATTGACATACAATTCAACGAATGTTTCTCCATCAGGATACACTATTGATCTGACGTCAACGCTTGGAATTTATTATAGTGTGATTAAAGAAAGATCGAACCTCACCGACGGTTGGGGAAGTGTGACTACTCCTTATGGAACGTTCGATGCTCTAAGAGTAAAATCGACAATTGTTGAAGTTGATAGTTTCTATGTTGACTCTTTAGGGTTTGGTTTTGCAACTCCGCCAATAACAACAATTGAATATAAGTGGCTAGCGGCTGGTAAAGGTGTTCCTATTCTTCAGATCAATACGTCTGTTGGTGGAATTGTAAGTGGCATAACCTATCGTGATTCTTTACAGACAACAAGCATTAAAGATCAACAGTCATCAATTTCAGAATTGATATTATTCCCAAATCCAACTTCTAAGGAATTGTTTGTAAAATATAATGTTTTATCAAAAGGCAATCTGAAACTAGAAATTTTCTCATCGACAGGACAATTAATCACAAGTGAAAGCTCTGATAAGAATGTGAATGGAGAAATTAAAATTCAGAAAATAGATCTAGAAAAATTAAACCTAAAATCCGGCAACTACTTTTTAAGAATGTCGAATGAAAGTGGAGTGGTTGGGGAAAAGGGGTTTGTTGTTCAATAAAAAAGTTTCAGATTTCAGGTTAGGCAGGTTGTGTTAACCTACCTAACCTGAATCATTTTATGCCTTAGAGAATCCCGCAACCTTCGCTCTCAAAGCATCCCCACGTCCCATTTTTAATCCGGTAACTGCTGCTTCTACGCCTTTGTTGCCGTGTTTTCCACCTGCACGATCGATAGCTTGTTGCATGTTTTCAGGAGTAAGTACACCGAAGATTACGGGAATTTTATGATCTAGATTTAATTTCATGATACCGTTTGCAACAGCATTGCAGATGAAATCGAAATGACGAGTTTCGCCTTGGATAACGCAGCCCAGACAAATTACGACATCAATTTTGCCGCTGTCAATTGCACGTTTTGCACCTAAAGGTAATTCAAAACTTCCCGGAACGTTTGTTCTTGAAATGTCTTCCGTCTTGCAGCCTGCATCTACCAGAGTTTTGTAGCAAGCATCATATAATGCTTCTGTGATCTGTTCATTCCATTCAGAAACAACAATATTAAATCGTAGTCCGTTTCCATCCGGAAGTCCTTTTACTGTCGATAAATTTTGATCAGCTGATGACATATTCTTATGCTTTTATAAAAAACAAAACCGGATATAAATATACCCGGTTCTATTTAGATTCTAATATTTTTTTAGACAAGATTCGATTTACGAATTACGATTCTCGAAATACGATTTACTTCGCCATCATCGCCTCAGCACGTGCAATATATTTGTCAGCTTGAGAACCTTCGTTTGAAGTTGGGTAGTCTTTTTTAATTAGTTCGTATGCAGATTTTGCTCCGTCCCAGTTACCTTTTGATTCCTGAGCTATTCCTAATTTCATTAACATAATAGGAGTAGAGAAAGCGTTTGGATGATCTTTAGAAGCTTTTTCATAGAATGAAATTGCTTCATCAGTATTTTTCAATTCTGAATAGGCATCACCAATAGCACCAAAAACTAACGAACCTGTCATTTCGTCTTTTGCATCGTAGCTTTTTAGAGTTTCAATTGCTTTGTCGTATTCTTTATTTTTCAAATAAGCCATACCCAAATAGTAGCGAGCAAGATTACCTGATTGACTAACGCTATAATCATTCACGATTTCTTCTAAACCCGGATTTTTTCCATCGCCATTAATAGCAAGTTTTAGAGAATCAGCGAATAGATATTGTTCAGCATGGAAAAGCACTTCTTGAGCTTCTTTTTCCTTGTTTGCAACATATACATTCTGATAAAAGACGTAGCCACCAATTGCTACTAATACAGCTCCGAAAATGATACCGAGGCTTTTTTTGTTTTGATTGATGAAATTTTCAGTCTTACCTATCGCTTCTGATACGATAAAGTCTTGATCCTGTTGAGTTTCTGACATTTTCTGACTTGTATTTTTTTACAGGCTGCAAAAGTATGTTTTTTTACCAATTAGACAACACTTTTTAAGTAAATATGGAGTCTTTTTAGTACTAAATTGTTGATAACCTCAAGCCAAATTACAGTCAATTTCCAAGATCCATGTGTAAAACGAAAGCCGAATTCGGCATGGAACTACAATTTATTCGTAACTTTGAAATTCTCAAATCTCCCATTGATGAATCTAATTAAACCTGCTTTTTATGCATTATTCGCCATTTTTTCAATTTTAATGGCGTGAATTTATGGAACAGAAAATAAAAATCGTTGAATGTCCGCGTGACGCTATGCAAGGTTGGGAACCATGGATTCCGACTGAACAAAAGATCAAGTACCTAAACAGCTTGTTGCAAGTGGGTTTTGACACATTGGATTTTGGTTCATTCGTTTCAGCCAAGGCAATTCCGCAGTTAAG
>JANOBV010000176.1:0-3252 GCA_031411835.1 Bacteroidota bacterium
AGTCTGTTCCATTGATGTTCAATGTATGTGTCACATCGTAAAACTCGGCAACTTCTTGATTGGGATTTCCACCGAAACCATGTCCTGTTGTGATCAATCGAATTTTTTCAAACGTTGTAGCAGAATCAACAGGAAGCGAAATCAATTGCAAGTGGTTCTCAATTGGATCAGATGCATTTCCATACGCAAATGTTCCATTCCATAGATTCGTTATCTTGAATGCATTCATTGGAGGTGTTCCTTCAATAAAATAAAAATCGTTCGTTACTAACCAGCCATTACTGTATCCGCAAACAGTAGAAACAAAGGTCACACTGTCCATTAATAATGTTCTGTAATCAGTAACATCAAACCAAAGATCAACTGCCATTCCATAAGAGGTAATAGAACGGGCAATTTCTATTCGCTCTTTCACATCAAACTTTACATACGCTGAATCATATTGTACATAAACAACTGAATCAGGAGTCACAAAAGTTGAATCCGTGAAATTGCCTAAACTATCAATTACATAACCGTTATAGAATGCAGGCCATCCTGTAATTTGAGAAGTAGGAATGGAAGGATTTAATGAATCAGTATAGAAATTGATTTCAAATGAGGCATTAGCAACTGAATCAATTGACATCGAAACAGAGTTATAAAAAAATGTGTATGATGTATCAGTCATGTATTGCAACGAATCCAACGAATTTCCATTAACTGTAAAGGATGGAAATGCAGTCAATGTTGAATCTATCGCTCCTGTTGGTCGCTCTACTTTCAATGTTGCTATCCTGTCATAAATATCGCAACCAAAACTTGGACAAGTCAACTGATATTTTAGCAATATTTTGTAATATGGTAACGAATCTGAGGGGAATGCAAATGTTCCTTTTCCTGTATTACAGTTTTGATGTAGGAAACCTGAGAATCCATGGACAATTGTTGTATCGCCCGTGGAAGCCAATGTTGCTTCAGGTTTCAAAAAGAATGTCAGTGCAATGATGGAAATAATTATTGCAGATATTTGTTTTATATGTTTCATCTTTACTTAAATTTACCGAGGATTCAAAAGTAATAATATTCCTGAACTTTATGTCGTTTTATATTGCCATTATCTTCTTCATAACTGCAGTCGTTTCCGGAGTAATTTCCATGATCGTCGGTAAAAACATCAGCAAACAAAAGTTCATCCTATTTGCTGCCATCCATGGGATGTTGCTGTTTGCTTTTATTGCATCTTTGATCTTAAGAAAAGATCCTACTGCTTACAACTATTTCTTCTTAATTTACATTTGCAGCGGAATTGTTTTAAGCGGAATTGCTTGGAGGAGTTCAATTTTTATTGGACTTCGAATTTACTTTAGCTTATTTGCAATTACTATTGCGATGTTCATCTTATCTCCTTCCCGACTGGTCAATTTTCTTCTTACAACAAAGTATATTGAAACTCTTGGTGAAACATTTCATGTAACTGAGAATTATTTCTTGGAAAGACAAAACTCTTCAATGCATGCAGATGATATGCCGCGCTATAAGTTAATTCGAAAACGAGGAATTTTTCATTCTTCACTTCAAAGAGATTTGAACTTTAATGGCAAATTAGATTCCATTAAAGTATTGGAGTTTGACAAATCATCATTGGGATTGATAAGAGGATACACAAGCACAAAAACATTCGTGAGCGCACAAGTTGATAGTGCTGATGTTGAAATTACATTAAAGAAAAAAACTATTGACGGATTAGAATACAAACTATGAAAAATATGAAACTATTTCCAATTCTACTATTCTCGATTTTACTTTTAAATGTAAACGCTCAATTGCCTGATACAGATATTTTCCTTTTCAAATCTAAATCTTCCGGCAAAGAACATTCATTTGGTGAAGCGAAAAATATCACTAACCGAGTTGGTTACGACAATCAACCCTGTTTTTCTCCTGATAGTAAAGAGTTGCTGTACGTTGCAGTAGAAGACACAAGTCAGTCGGAGATTTGGAAATACAACATCGCAGATAAATCGAAAACACAGATTACTAAAACTGAAGAAAGCGAATATTCACCGACATTCATTAAAGGCGGAACAAAGATTTCTACTGTAAGAGTTGACAAAGATGGTGGTCAGCGATTTTATATTTTGAATTATCCGGAAACAACTAAATCTGAATATGTGAAAAACTCTGATAGCATTGGATATTCTTGTTGGGTAAATGATTCTCTCATCACCATGTTTGTTGTTGAAGACACCAGTTCTTTACAAATTCTTGATCTCAAAACAAATGAACGCACTTTTGTGATGACAAATCCGGGAAGATGCATGAAGATCCATCCGAAAAACAAACTACTTTATTTCATTGATAAAAATGATTCGACTCATTGGTTTCTTTCGACATATAATTTCAAATCGAAAAAAGTATCGAGACTGATTGAAACACTACCGGGCTCTGAAGATTTTGCTTTCTTTTCTGATGGCACACTGATTTGCGGATATAAAGGTGGCGTCTTTGAATTGAAATCAGGAGGTAAAGCTTGGATAGCGATTGGTCAACCAATTGCTAAAATGGAAAATGATTTTTACCGAATTGCAATCAGTCCTGATGATAATTACATAGCAGTCGTTTGTTTCAAAGGTAAAAAACCATGACTTACGATTACTTGGTCGTTGGACAAGGAATTGCAGGGTCTATACTAGCTTTGATGTTAGAGAAAAAAGGGAAAAGCGTTTTTATTATAGACAAATTTTCAAAAAACAGTTCATCACAAGTTGCTGCCGGATTAGTCAACCCAATTACAGGTAGAAGAATTGTAAAAAGCTGGATGGCTGATGAAGCTCTCCCCTATGCTTTTCAATTCTATTCTGATTTCGAAAAAGAATTTGGCGAAAAAGTATTCCATTCAATTGATGCATTAGAAGTGACAGGCTCCGTTCATGAGTATAATGAATGGACGAGACGAATGGATGAACAGAATTTGCAACAATATTTTCGTGACGATGCACCGAATGAATTGTACCGCGAAAAGATCCGTGATTTTATTAAGCTTGTTAGAATTACATCTTCCGGTTGGCTCGATCTCGCTTCGTTCACATCAATTATCAGAAATAAATTCATTGCAAATAATTTACTCAAAGATGAAATTTTCGAACAAGAACATTTGAAAGTAGAAGTATCAGGAATTACATACAAAGAGATCAATGCAAAGAGAATTATCTTTTGCGAAGGTTATAGATGCATAGAGAATAAATTCTGGGACACTGTTCCAATGATTCC
>JANOBV010000177.1:0-7161 GCA_031411835.1 Bacteroidota bacterium
CAAGAAAGGCAGCTGAAGATATTAATAAACTACAAGAACGCGCGCGTCTCGATTCATTGAACAAGATCTGGAACGATTCGCTAGTAAAAACAAAAGCACGAGAAGCTGAATTACTTGCTCAAAAAGCAGAGCAAGATCGCATCAATGCGGAAAAAGAAAAAGCAAAACAAGATTCAATTACTCGTGCAAATGCAGCTGCTGCGGCTGCAGCAACAGCTGCCTCATTAGAGAAAAACAGACGTGACAGTTTAGAACTTGCAAATGAAAAAGCTAGAACGCAAGCGGAATTAAAAGAGAAACAGCGGCAAGATTCAATTGCAGCTGCAAGTGCAGAAGCGAAACGACAACAGGAGCTAGCTGAAGCGAAAGAAAAAGATCGACAAGCAGCTTTAGCAAAAGAACAAGAAGATAAATTAAGAGCCGATGCAATAGCAAAAGAGAAATCGGATGCTGCTGCGAAAGCCGCTGCAGCCGCTGCAATTTTATCAGCCGAAAATAACCGTCAAGATTCAATTGAAAAAGCAGAGACCGCTTTGCGTCAACGACAAAAGCAGATTGCTGATTCTACAGAGAGAGCAAATATAGAAGCAAGTCGCGCAGCAGAGTTGGCTGCATTAAAAGAAAAACAGGATAAAGAAAAGCAAGCAGCATTAAAGAAAGAACAAGAAGACAAGTTACGTGCAGATGCAATTGCTAAAGAAAAATCAGATGCAGCTGCTAATGCAGCAGCTGCTGCGGCTATTATTACTGCTGAAAATAATCGTAAAGATTCAACTGCTAAAGCTCAAACAGCTCTTCGACAAAGACAAAAAGATATTGCGGATTCAACAAGTTTAGCAAAAACAAATGCAAAATTGGCTGCTGAAAGATCAAAGAATGCTGCTGACTCTACCGCTAGGGCTCAAGCATTAAAAGATAAACAAGATAAGGAAGCACTTGCAGCAAAAGCTGCTGAGGATAAATTGAAAGCAGACAATGATGCTAAAGCACAAGCACAAGCAAAACAAGATGCTTTGATTGCTGCTAAAGCTAAATCAGATGCTGATGCAAAAGCAAAGTTAGAGGCTGATGCTAAAGTTAGAGCTGATGCAGAAGCGAAACGAAAAGCAGATGCAGACGCCAAGGCTGCTTTAGCATTATCAGAGAAAACACGATTGGATTCAATAACTGCTGCGAATAAAGCTGCTCAAGAAAAAGATAACGCCGATCGCCAAGCGAGAGCTTACGCTGAAATTGAAGCAAAGAAAAAAATGTTAGCAAAGACTGCAGAAAAACCTGCAGAAAAGTCGAATAATACGGCTACTGCCTCGGTTCCTAAAATTGTAGAATCTGATTATAAAGAAGGTGTAACCGATGAGACTGTAAAAGAAAATAACAGAACTATTTATCGTACTGTTGTAAAGAAAGAAGGTGCTGCATTCAACTACCAAAAAGTAGTTTATAATTGGGGTGGAGTGTTCTACTTCAAAAATGAAAACACAATGACTGAACTTACTTTCCAACAGGAATTAAAAACTTTCAGAGCAGAATTCAAGTAATAGAATGACATTTTTTCCGCAGGAATGTTTTATCTCTGTCGGAATGTCTTTTGAAATTATTAAGTGCGGACAACTTGTCCGCACTTTTTTTTGGTATACATGTTGACATTCGGTATACATCTCTAACAAATTAAAAAAACAAGGAGGAAAAAATTATGACACTAGTTCAATTAAAAAACAGAGGATTTAATCGTCCAACGACAACACCATCATTTATAGGTGATTTCTTCAACAAAAAGAAGAAGCAAAACAAAAAGCAGTTCATGAGATAAAGATCTCGTAAAATAGTGTGTGTGGTTTTAATCTTTTGTGTGGTTAGGTTATGTGATAAAAAGTCCTGCAATTTGCGGGACTTTTTTATTTGTATTAAGTGCTAAAATCTGATCTGACTATCTGACAATTTACTTACTTTTGTCAAAAATTAGAAAAATGTCGAAGACAGAGCGCCCTGTTATTTTAGTGACAAATGATGATGGAATTACAGCACCCGGTTTACATGCTTTGGTTGATGCAGTTAAAGATTTAGGTGATGTTTTCGTCGTTGCTCCTGATAGTCCACAATCCGGAATGGGTCACGCAATTACCATTAATAATTTACTTCGCTTAGACAAGGTTGATGTGTATGGGGAAAATTGGTATCAATGTTCGGGTACTCCTGTTGATTGCGTTAAACTTGCAATCGACAAGATTTTGCATCGCCAACCTGACCTGTGCGTTTCAGGAATCAACCACGGCTCGAATTCGTCAATCAATGTCATTTATTCAGGAACGATGTCCGCTGCAATGGAAGGTGCTATTGAAGGCATTCCTAGCGCAGGATTTTCCTTGCTGAACCATAAATTGGATGCTGATTTTTCGGGCTCAAAAAAGTATATTAAAAAAATCGCTCAAAATATTCTCGAGCATGGTTTACCACATGGAACATTGATCAATGTCAATATTCCTGATCTGCCGGAAGCGCAAATAAAAGGTGTAAAGGTTTGTCGACAAGCCATGGCAAAATGGGAGGAAGAGTTTGACGAAAGACTAGATCCTAATAAGCGTAAATACTATTGGCTTACCGGTAAATTCAACAATCACGACAAAGGACAAGATACTGACGAATGGGCTTTGGCCAATGGCTATATTTCTCTTGTTCCTGTTCAATTTGATTTTACTGCGCATCATGCCATTCCTTTTCTAAACGATCTTGATTATGGGATTAAAGGATAGGTTAAAAGATAATTACGTTACAGGAATTGTACTAGCGTTGGTAATTTTGCCTGCTACTTATTTTAGTGCAGAAGGATTAAGAAGTATGGTTGTTAAATACAAAGCGGATCCATATTTATTTCCGCCGCCAGCAGTACAATTAGTATCATTGTTAGTCTCTATTATTTTCTTTAGAATTCTAATGATCAATCTTGAGAAGGAAAAAATTGCAAAAGGATATTTCTTTATTGTTGCCATTGCTGTATTCGCATATTTCTTTATCTACCAAAAACTAAGAAATAATTGATGAATAAATTGCCGGATAACTTTATTGTTGGAATCATTTTAGGATTGATCGTTCCTATTGTTGCTTTTGCAATTTATGCAATGATCAATTTTCCGGATAGTACTTTCATGGAAGCTTTGTTATATTATAAAAAGGGAAACGTTCTCACCCATGTGATCAGTCTCTCAGTACTTGCCAATCTCCTTACTTTTTTTTTATTTCTCAATAACAAAAAAGAAAAATCAGCAAATGGAATTATCGGTGGAAGTTTTGTTTATGTATTTATCGTTTTAATAATCTTGTTTCTCAAATGAAATACTATCTCATCGCAGGAGAAGCATCAGGAGATCTACATGCTTCTAATTTACTTCGTGAATTACGGAAACTTGATCCGCAAGTAAATGTAAGAGCTTGGGGCGGAGAATTATTGCAAGAGCAAGGAGCAGAGATCGTAAAGCATTATCGTGATTTAGCTTTCATGGGTTTTGCAGAAGTGATCATGAATTTAAAAACGATCATGCGGAATATCGATTTTTGCAAAGAAGATATTTTGAAATTCAAACCGGATGCGATTATACTTGTCGATTACCCCGGTTTCAATTTACGAATCGCCGAATTTGCACATCAGCATAAAATAAAAGTGATCTATTACATTTCTCCTCAAGTGTGGGCATGGAAACAATCGCGTGTGACGAAGATCCGAAAAGTCGTTGATAAAATGATGGTCATTTTGCCTTTTGAAAAAGACTTTTATAAGAAGTTCGAGTACGAAGTAGATTTCGTTGGACATCCATTACTTGATGCAATTGAACAACAAAAAGAAAAGTTGAAAGCAGTGTCATCATGGAAAGCAAAGTTTGGACTAAGTGAAAAGCCGATGATCGCTTTATTGCCTGGAAGTCGCACGCAAGAGATCAAAAAGATCCTTCCATTAATGCTGACTGCAGTGGATAAACTTCCCGAGTATCAATTTGTAATTGCAGCCGCACCTTCGCAACCATTGTCTTTTTACAAATCACTTACCGGAACAAGAGATATTAAAATTATTCCTGATGAAACATATTCGCTTTTGTCAGTTTCAGAAGCAGCCCTAGTTACATCAGGAACAGCAACACTAGAAACGGCTTTATTGAATATCCCCGAAGTAGTTTGTTACAAAGGCGGAAAAGTAAGTTACCACATTGCGAAACGAATAATAAACATCAAGTATATTTCATTGGTCAATTTGATCATGGACAAAGAAGTTGTAAAAGAACTTATCCAGGATGAGTTGAATGAACAAACGATCTTTAGTGAGCTTAAAAAAATTCTTACACCCGAATACAGAAAAAATCTTCTAGCAGATTATTCCGAGCTTCGGAAAAAGTTGGGAGGAAGTGGTGCTTCTGCAAAAGCTGCGAAGATTATATATGATTTTACGAATGACTAATTCCGTGGTCTTTTGTGATCTTGTGTTCTTAGTGTTTTAAAACTTCAGAGCAAACTTTCCCCAATCAAAGCAAGATATTAAATGCTGTAACATTCAATCAGCCTAACCCAACTAAAGACATCGGATTATTTTTGCAGAATGAACATTTTCAGCTCTGCACCTTTCATCCGAATCTTACCCGCATTTATTGTTGGAGTTGTTTTATCCTTTCAGGAAATTGGTTCGCAACAATTTTTCATCAGCTTACTTACAATCGATTTAATTCTTTTTCTCATTTGGATCAAAACACAATACAAAAATCAATACAAATTCAGATTTGTTAATCCTGCGCTTTTATTGATTGCATTCATGTGCGTCGGTTGGCTATTAAATGATTTCAGATCAATTTCAAATGACCGTGAAAATGGATTTGGTCCAAATAGCAAATTCATCATTGCAAAAATAATTTCCATTCCTTCATTGGTAGGAAAAATGCAACGAACAGAAATAATGGTTCAATCTTATAGTGATTCAATAGAGTGGAAGTCCTCAAATTTTAAAGCATACTTCTATTATAACGATACCATCACGAACAAGGTAAATGTGGGGGATTTACTTCTACTTCCGAATCAGTTGAAAACAATAGATGGTCCAATCAATCCCGGTCAATTTGATTTTAAACATTATGCTTCTATAAAACGGATCAAGTATCAATGTCGCATGACAAAAGATAATTGGAAAGTGCTTTCAACTAATACTAATTTTTCGATTCTCAATTCGAGTAAAAAATTGCGTGATCATTTGCTAAAGAGTTTTCACAAAGCCGGAATTCACGGACAAGAATATGCTGTTTTGTCTGCGCTCGTTCTTGGTTACGACGATGAGATCAACAAAGAGATCATGACTGCATTTTCCGCTTCCGGGACATTACATATTTTGTCTGTCAGTGGGATGCATGTTGGGATTGTCTTCACAGCATTGGCTTTTCTGTTTAAGAAGCTAGAGAATAAAAAAGTTTGGTGGCTGGTACGATTACTCGCAATGATTCTCATCATTTGGTTCTATGCAATCCTTACCGGCATGTCGCCATCTGTTATCAGATCCGCGATGATGTTTTCTTTCATTCTCATTGGTAAATCGATGAAACGAAATTCAAACATTTACAATACCCTTGCGGCATCGATTTTAGTAATTTGTGTGGCATTTGATCCGTTGCTCTTATTCGAACCTGGATTTCAATTAAGCTACTTTGCCGTAGCCGGAATTGCATTTATTTATCCGCCAATCTCGCGATGGTTCTATTTCAGAAATAAATTCAAATCAAGTGTGTGGTCGTTGATTGCAGTTTCATTGGCTGCGCAACTTGCAACGTTCCCAATCAGTTTGTATTACTTTCATCAGTTCCCGAATTATTTCATTCCGGCGAATTTGATCATCATTCCAATTTCAACTGTTGCTATCTTCGGTGGACTAGCGATCTTTTTTATTTCTCCGTTCGAATGGCTTCTACTTAAGGCCGGATTTCTCATGAACAAATTGGTGATGTTCTTGAATTTTCTTGCACTACAGATCAAACAACTTCCATTTGCTGTGACCGAAGATCTATATTTAAGTTTTGCCGAAATGGTTGTTCTTGATCTGATCATTTTTTTTCTGATCTTTTACTTTCTTGAAAAATCGGTGTTGCGATTGAGGATAGCGATAATTTTCACCTTAGTATTCGTTGCGCTTAAATCGAAAACTGCTTTTGAGAATAATCACAGAAGAGAAGTTGTGGAATATTCGACGAAGAAATTACCTGTCTACGAAATAATCTCCGGCCGACAAACCTATCTCTACTATTTCTCACAAGATTCAATGAAAGCAAGAAAACTTTCAGACGACATGCATGCATTCTACAATCTCAACAAGAGTGAAAGAATAGAATTAGATATGAATGATACAGCTAATTTGATATTCGGAAAATATCTGGTCGCAGGGAAAGTAGTTTTTCCTTTAATCAATTCACAAATAAATGGCGTTACTAAATACTCGCCAAAGAAATCGTCTCCTTCAACTTCGGTCCGCGTTCAGTTGCCTCAATAATTCCACATTCATTTATAGGGTCATGTTCATAGAATAGCACATAATTTTCTTTTACAGCATCATTCAGGAAATCGGTTTTCTCCTGTAATGAAAGTAACGGCCGGGTGTCATAAGCCATCACATAAGGAATAGGAGTATGTCCGGCCGACGGAATTAAGTCAGCACAATATGCGATCTTTTTATCCTTGTAATTGATGATTGGTAACATCATCGATTCTGTATGTCCACTAACAGTTCGTACTTTAATATCATTGGTCAATTGATCGCCATATTTCAGAAATTTCAATTGCCCTGATTCCTGAATTGGCATAATGTTCTCCTTCAGAAAACTTGCTTTCTCACGGGCATTCGGTTTGGTTGCCCATTCCCAATGCTTTTCATTGCTCCAATAGGTTGCATTTTTGAAAGCAGGTTCCAATCTGTCTTTCGCTGAATTCCATTTTATACTTCCACCACAGTGGTCAAAGTGCAAATGAGTGAGGAACATATCTGTAATATCGTCTTCATGAAAACCATGCTTTGCAAGAGATTTTGAAAGTGTATCATCGCCACTCAAAAAATAATATCCGAAGAATTTCTCGTCTTGTTTATTGCCAATTCCATTGTCGATCAGGATCAATCGATCGCCATCTTCCACAAGCAAACAACGCATT